>DASRHW010000076.1:0-50826 GCA_035650375.1 Solirubrobacteraceae bacterium
ACTGTTCTCGACCATGCCGATGTACAGCCCGCCGAGGATGTTCACGAAGGTGATGACGACGGCCGCGATCGCGTCGCCGCGGACGAACTTGGAGGCGCCGTCCATGGCGCCGTAGAAGTCCGCCTCCTGCGAGATCGACTCGCGGCGCTCGCGGGCCTGGGCCTCGGTGATGTTGCCGGCGTTGAGGTCGGCGTCGATCGCCATCTGCTTGCCGGGCATCGCGTCGAGCGTGAAGCGGGCCGCGACCTCGGCGACACGTCCGGCGCCGTTGGTGACGACGACGAGCTGGATCACGATCAGGACGAGGAAGATCACGAGCCCGACGACGACGTCGCCGCCGACGACGAACTGCCCGAAGGAGGCGACGACGCTGCCGGCGTCGCCGTGGAGCAGGATCAGCCGTGTCACCGAGACGTTGATCGCCAGCCGGAACAGCGTCGTCAGCAGCAGCAGGCTCGGGAGAGCGGCGAGATCGAGCGCGCGGCCGAGGTACATCGACGCGACGACGATCGCCAGCGCGGCCGAGATGTTCAGCGTGATCAGGATGTCGAGCAGCGCCGCCGGCAGCGGCACGATCATCATCACGACGACCATCACGACGGCGCCCGCCGCGAGGAGGTCGCTGTGACGCGAGAGGCGGTCGGCGAGCGGGGTCATGCGCGGGCAGCGCGCGTTCGCGCGTCGAGGCTATAGACGAAGGCGAGGACGCGCGCGACCGCCTGGTAGAGGTCGGCCGGGATGACCTGGCCGACGTCGACCGAGGCGTGCAGCGTTCGCGCCAGCGGCGGGTCGCTCACGGTCGGCACTCCGTGCTCACGCGCGATCGCGCGGATCCGGGCGGCGACGAGGTCGGCGCCCTTGGCGACGACCTCCGGCGCGGTCGCGGAGCCGTCGTAGCGCAGCGCCACGGCGTAGTGCGTCGGGTTGGTCACGACGACGTCGGCCGTGGGGACGTCGGTCATCATCCGCTGCCGAGCCATCTGCGCCGCGCGCCGCCGCAGCGCCGCGCGCACCTCCGGCGGGGTGTTCTGCTGGCGCTGCTCCTGCTTGAGCTCCTCACGGTCCATGCGCAGCGACTTCTCGTGGCGGCGACGCTGCCACGCGTAGTCGACCGCGGAGATCAGCGCGTAGGCGGCCGCGGCGCGCCAGGCGACGGCGAGCGCGCTGTCGGCGAGCATCTGGCCCAGGACCGCGGGCGGGGCGCCGGTGGCGGCGGCAAGCTCGCGGATCCGCGGGATCACGGCGAGCGCGACGACGCCGCCGACGGCGACGAGCTTCCATAGTGTCTTGCCGGTCTCGAACAGCGCGCGGACGCCGTACATGCTCTTGAAGTTGGTCAGCGGGTTGATCCGCTTGAGGTCGGGGCGCAGCGCCTTGGCGCTCGGCCGCAGCCCCACCTGCGCGACGTTGGCGAGGACCGCGGCGACGAGGCAGGCGGCGGCGATCGGCGCCGACGCCGCGAGCGCAGCGCCGCCGGCGCTCAGCATCAGATGGCCGACGCCGTCGGTCTGGACCTGGCCGGGCGCCGAGGCGTCGGCGATCGAGCGGCGCAGGTAGCCCTCGAGCCCGGCGATCATCTGCGGCCCGGTGAGGGCGATCGCCGCCATGCCGGCGAGCACGACGGCCGCGCCGTTGAGGTCGGTGCTGCGGGCGACCTGGCCCTTCTCTCGCGCCTCGGTCCGGCGCTTGGGAGTCGCCTTCTCGGTCCGCTCACCGGAGGCCATCAGGGGCTCCCGATCTGGTTGGCGGCGGCGCCGGCGGCCTCGCGCGAGGCGTCGATGAACCAGCCCGCGGCGAACGGCAGCGAGACGATCAGGACCGCGAGCGCGATCAGGATCTTCGCCGGGAAGCCGACCGAGAAGATGTTCATCTGCGGAACGACCCGCGACAGCATCCCGAAGCCGATGTCGGTCACGGTGACGGCGAGCAGCACCGGCGCGGCGACCTCCAGAGCGGCGGGGAAGATGCCCGCGAAGGCCTGCTCGACGCCGCCTGCGAGCGCGACGAACGAGGGCAGCTCGTGCAGCGGCACGAGCTCATAGGTGCGAGCGAGGCCCTGGATCAGCCAGTGGTCGCCGTCGACCGCGAGGAAGACGACGGCTGTCACGAGGCCGTAGAGCTGCCCCAGCGGACCGCCGGACGTGCCGTGGACGGGATCGACGAGCGAGGCGAACGCGTAGCCGACGACGCTGTCGAGCACCGTTCCTGCGACGGACGCCGCCGCGACGACGGCGCCGACCGCGTACGCGAACGCCAGGCCGACGAGCAGCTCCTTGGCCATCAACACGCCGAGCGACACGGCGTCGAGCGGCAGATGCTGACCGTGGAGCGCGAACGGCGTCAGGCCGATCGCGAGAGCGACCGCCGCGACCCCCTTCGCGCGCGGCGGCAGTGCCTGCGAGGAGATCGCCGGCGCGAACAGGAACAGCGGGCCGACGCGCGCCAGCACGAGCAGGAAGGCGGCGATCGTGCGGGCGCCGATCTCTGGCAGTGGATCGACCATCAGCGGCCCGCTGCCCTCGGGATCGACGCGTACGTGTCGTGCGTGTAGGACACGAGCTGATCGAGCATCCACGGCCCGGCGACGAGCAGCACCACGCACAGCGCGAGCAGCTTGGGGATGAACGAGAGCGTCATCTCCTGGATCTGCGTGACCGACTGGAAGACGCTGATCAGCAGGCCGACGATCAGCGCCGCGCCGAGCAGCGGCATGCAGATCTTCAAGCCGAGCATCAGCGCCTGCAGCGCGTAGCCGAGCGCGGCGTCGCGGCTCATACGGGGTGAAAGCTGTTGACGAGGGATTCGGCGACCAGGTGCCAGCCGTCGACGAGCACGAACAGCAGGATCTTGAACGGCAGCGAGATCAGAACCGGGGGCAGCATCATCATCCCCATGCTCATCAGCGTCGATGAGACGACCAGGTCGATGACCAGGAACGGCAGGAAGATGAGGAAGCCGATCTGAAACGCGGTCTTGAGCTCGGAGATCATGAAGCTCGGGATCAGCACCCACGTCGGCACGTCGGCCCGCGTGCGCGGGCGCGGCAGCTTCGCGAGGCCGACGAACAGCGCGAGGTCCGACGTCCGCGTCTGCGCGAACATGAACTCGCGCAACGGCTCCTGCCCGCGCTTCAGCGCCGTCGCCTGGCTGATCTTGCCCTTCGACAGCGGGTCGATCGCCTCGTGCTTGACCTGCATCAGGGTCGGCGCCATGACGAAGATCGTCAGGAACAGCGCGATGCCCGAGAGCACCTGGTTCGGTGGTGCCGTCGGCGTGCCGAGCCCGGAGCGGATGAAGCCGAGCACGATCAAGATCCGGGTGAAGCCCGTGACCGTGAACAGCAGCGCCGGCAGCAGCGTCAGGGCGCCGACGAGCAGGAAGACCTGCATCGCGTTGCTGTCGAGCTTCATTGACGCACCGTCCGCGCGCGCAGGTCTTCGATCATCGCGCGCCAGCCGAGCGGCGTCCGCCGGCCTCGGGCGCCGCCTCCGCCACTCGGCCCCGCGGCGTCGTCGGGCGACGGCTCGTCGGGAGCGTTGAGCAGCCCGCGCTGTTGCGCCTCCTCCTCGCTGTATCGCCGCAGCGAGACGAGCTGCCCGTCGGCTTGGCCGAGCAGCAGCACTTCGTCGCCGGCACGGACGAGGTGCAGCGTGCCGCGCGATCCCAGTGCCAGCGAGGTGAGCGGCCGAAGCCCTTCGCTGTTGCCGCGCGGCCGGCCCCCGGCCTGGGTGCGATGCAGGAGCCAGCGGACGCCGTAGATCAGCGCCACGACCAGCAGAAGGCCGAAGATCGCCCGCAGCACGCCGATGCCGCCACCCGACGCCGACGGTAGGTCGGAGGACCCGCCGTCGCCGAGGTCAAGTGGCGTCGATTCGCCGTGTGTCGCGGCCGCCAGTGCCGTTGCCGGCGCCGCGAGGACGGCTGCCGCGAGCGCGGTGGCGAGCGCCGCGAAATGCCTCGCGGCGCGCGGATCTGCAGACGTGGTCTCGGTCATGCCACGAGTCGGAGCTGAGGCTCAGGCCGTCGCGCGGAACGCGTCGCGGTGCTCGGCGAGCGCGAGCCGAAGGCGGTTGCGCATCTGTGAGTGCATCTGCGACACGCGGCTTTCGGTGACGCCCAGCCGCGCCGCGACCTCGCGCTGCGTCAGCGCCTCGACGTAGATCAGGTGCGCCAGCCGGCGGTCGCGCTCGGACAGCGCCTCGAGCGCGTCTCGCAGGTGGTCGTGCAGCTCGCCCGTCGCGGTCGTCTCCGCCGGGCTGGGCGTGGTCGTGTCGGGGATCGTCTCGATGCGGTCCTCCTCGATCTCGCCTGGCTCGGGGTTGCCGCCCTTGCGCTTCGAGTGGATGTTGAGCGACTCGATGTCGGCCCGGACCACGTCACGCCGGGTCTCCGCGATGCGCTCTGGCGTGACGCCGAGCTCGTCGGCCAGGTCTTGATCCGTCGGCGAACGACCGAGCCGGGCGTTGACGCGCTGCCGCGCGAGCATCAGATCGCGCTCCCGCCGGCGCAGCCGGCGCGGAGCCCAGTCCTGCTTGCGCAGCTCGTCGAGGATCGCTCCGTGGACGCGTGACCACGCGAAGTTCGCCAGCACGACGCCCTTGGTCGGGTCCCAGCGCTCGATCGCCTCGATCAGGCCGATGATCCCAGCCGAGACGAGATCGTCGACGTCGAGGTAGGAGGGCACCTCGCGGACCTTCTCGAAGGCGATGCTGCGCACGAGCGGCGAGTACATCGCGACCAGCCGATCGCGATGACGCGGGTCGCCGGTTCGGCGGTATTCGTCCCAGACCCGGCGCGCGTGGACGTCGCGCTGCGCGTTGCTGATCTTCGCTGTCGACATCGCGGGCATCGGCTTGTGGGTCCCTTTCTGTTGCGGTTGCGGGGCCCCAAGGCCACCTCGCTGGGAGGCTGATCGGCACAGCCGCCGCCGAGCGAGATCGGGCGACGGGTCGATTGGCGGGACGACCTTGCCATCGGCCGATCGGCCGATGGCCGGTCGGCCGATCGGCGAGCCGCCGGGGTTCCGGCGACGCTCTCTTCACCGCGGCGTGGAGCTCAGGGCAGCGGCGCGGCAAGGACCGTCTCGATGCGAACGGCCCAGCGATCGTCGTCGCCGACGACGAGGCGTCCGAGGGCGAAGCGCTCCCCGTTGACGTACAGGTCGACAGGGTCGTCGGCATCGCGGTCGAGGTCGAGGACGGAGCCGGCGGGCAGCCCCAGGACCTCGGTCAGCGATCGTGCCGAGCGTCCGAGCTCGGCGGAGACGCGGACGTCGACGCCGCCGAGTGCGAGCGCGAGCGCAGAGCGGACGCCGGGGTCGGGCGCCGGCTCGGAGCCGAGTGCCTCATCGAGGGCCTCGAGCGCCTGCTGGGCCCGCAGCGCGAAGGCGTGCGGCATCAGTTGTACGAGGCGGCAGCGCTCGCCGTGGACGCTGAAGTCGGCGACGGTCGCCGTGGGGGCGCGGACGCTGCCCGTGTCGATGTCGGCAGAAGTCGTCAGTGCCCGGGTCGTCGGTGCGAGGAGCTCGAGCCGCATGTCGAGCGCGGCGCCGGTGGCTCGCGTCGCGGCTTCGATCGCGGCGCCGAGGATGTCGGCGATGTCCGCGACATCCGAGCTTCCGAGCGGCTCGTCGCCGGCGTCACCCGTCGTGTTCCCGGCCAGCCGCCTGGCGCCGGCCGCGGAGATCGCGAGGATGTTCGCGCCGCCGACGCCGTCGGCGTAGGCCGCCAGACAGCAGGCGCCGGGAGCCGGCAACGCGGCGATCGGCGACGAGCTGTCCGGCGCCAGCTCGCAGCCGTGCGTCTCGACTTCGCCGGGCGCGTACTCGCCGAGCACGCGCGCGACCGCGCGTGCGGCCTCCGACGCGACGCGCAGCAGCGGCTCCTCGCTCACCGCGACCGTCCGTAGCCGAGGAGCTGGACGGCGCGGCGCGTCCCGGCGCGTCCCGGCCGTGCGAAGCCGACGCAGACGTCGCCGGCCAGCAGCCGGACGGCGCCACCGGGCGCGTGGTCGAGCGCGAGGACGTCGCCGGGTGCGAGCGCCAGGACGCGATCGAGCGAGAGCTCGGCCGAGCCCGCCTCCGCACGCACTTCGACGGCGACGCCCGCGAGTGCCTCGTGCATCGCGCGGCCCGTGGCCTCGGCGTCGGCGTCGGCGGTCACGAGGTCGGGTGCCGAGAGCCGGTCACTGACGTGGTCGACGGCTCGCCACGGCAACAGCAGCGTGAGCGTGTGCGACTCGCCGGCGAAGTGCGCCGCGGCGCTCAGAACGAGCGTCGGCTCGCTGGCGGGCGCGATATGGGCGAGGCCGGGGTGGACGTCGATCGCGCCGACGGTCAGCGCTTCGCCGAGCAGGTCGTGCCAGACGGCGGAGAGTTGTGTCGCCATCGTCGAGAGCACGTGCCTGGCGATCCGCAGGTCGACGTCGGTCAGCCGCCGCGTTCCCGCAGCGACGGGCTCGACCGGACCGCCGAGGTGGCGCTCGATCAATGCCAGCATCAGCGGCAGCTCGGCTGCGCACAACACCGGCAGCGAGCCGCCCGTGACGTCGAAGGCGGCGACGACCCCGTCGGACGGCAGCCCCGACTGCGCCGCGGCCCACGTCAGCTGCGAGACGTCGATCGGCTCGAGCTCGATCGGCGCTCGCAGCTCGGTGCCGAGCCGCGTCCCCGTCGTCTGGCAGAACGCCGCATGCGCGCGGCGCAGCTGCCGGACGTGCTCGGCGGCGAACTTCGTCGGCCGCTGCCAGTCGACGCGGCGCACACGAGGTGTGCGCGGCTCGCTGTCGGCGCGCACCGTCACGTCCCGGCCCGCTGGTCGTCTCGGCTCTCGGCCAGCGCGAGCTGGATCTCGGTCGCCGCGCGCGCCGCGAGCCCGGCCAACAGGCGGATGTCCAGCGGCGTCCAGATCCGCGATGGGGCGGCGACGACCGCCAGCGCGCCGGCGACGTGTTCGTCGGCAAGCGTCAGCGGCACCCCGGCGAACGTGCCGAGCTCGCCGAAGCTGCCGATGCTCACGTTCGCCGCGCAGATCGGCGCGGCGGTCGCGACGATCCGCCGGCACAGCCGCGCAACGCCGGGGGCGAGCCCGTCTCCGGATGGCGCAACCGCGACGGCGCCGTAGACGTGATCGCCCTCGTCGCCGGCGAGCGACACGAGCGCGCCGGCCGTCGCCAGCGTCAACCCCGTCAGCTCGGCGACCTCGTGCAGGGGCCGTCGGAGCGCGGCGCTGACGCGGGCCAAGCTGCGCGGCGGCCGCGCCTCCGTCGGGGCGGGAGCAAGTGCCAGGTGACGCGCGCCCACCGTCAGCTCTCCGTCGTCTCGGGCACGGTCGCGCCTGTCGTGGGCACGGTCGCGCCGGTGACCTCGGTCAGCCTGACGCCGAACTCCTCGTCGACGACGACGACCTCACCGCGGGCGATGCGGCGGCCGTTGACGACGATGTCGACGGGCTCACCGGCCGGCCGCCCGAGCGCGATCACGGCGCCGGGAACGAGCTCGAGCGCTTCGCCGATCGTCAGCCTCCGGCGGCCGATCTCGGCCACGACCTCGACGCTGACCTCGCGCACGGCAGAGAGATCGACGGCCTCGGCGACGGGGATCGCGGCGCCCGGCTCGAGCGGCTGGTAGCTGACGTCGTGCTGGCTCATTGGACGGCGATGTCCGTCAGGCGGACGGCGTCGACCTTGACGTCGGTCGAGGCGAGGATCCGCTTCTCGATCCGCCGCTCGGCGGCATCGCGTCCGTGCTTGTCGAGCAGCGCCGAGGAGTCGGTGCCGGTCAGCGTGTCGGTGACGATCGCCCGTACGAGCGCCTCCTCAGGGAGCGCTCCGTAGCCCTCCGGAGCGGGCGCGGCGCCGGCCTCCTCCGGCAGCTCGTGGCCGGCGGCGAGCACGAGTGCGACCGAGACCTTCGCGAACCGCCCCGCGGCGAGGTTGAGTACGAAGTCCTTGGGCAGGACGTAGACCTCGCCCGCGACCTTGCCGTCGTGCGGCGCCGGCTTGGCGAGCACGAGCTTGTAGCTCGCCCCGAGCGCCAGCAGCAGCACGGGAAGGCCGATCTTGATTGCGCGGCTCATGGGGTCCCCTGACTTGTCCGGACGAGGACGATCTCGACTCGGCGATTGCGTGACCTGCCGGCAGCGGTCGCGTTCGACGCCAGCGGATGTTGATAGGCGTAGCCCGCGGCACCGAGGCGCTTCGGCGCCATGCCGGCGCCGATCAGGAAGCGGACGACGCTCGATGCGCGCGCGGTCGACAGCTCCCAGTTGGTCGGGTACTGGGAGCTGTGGATCGGGATCGTGTCGGTGTAGCCCTGGACGAGTACGTCGTTGCTCGCCGGCGGCGCCGACAGGAGCTTGCCGACGTGGGTCAGCAACGGTCGAATCTCCGGCTTGAGGACGGCGCTGGCGGAGTCGAAGGCGACGCCGTCGGTGACCAGATGCACGACCAGGCCGCGGCGCTCGACGGTGGCGCGCAGGCTCCCCTGCAGCCGGGCGCTGCGGGCCGCGCCGTCGATCATCTCCTTCAGTCGCTCGAAGGTCGCATCCTGCTGCGCGATCGCCTGCGCCGCGGCCGCGGCAGAAGCGGGCACGAGCGCCTGCGAGGCGGTGTCGTGCCCGCGCGACTGCGCGCCGCGCTCGAGGACCGACTCCCCTCCCGGCAGGATCTTGCCGGAGAACGCATCCTGCAGAGAGGCCTTCAGCTGCTCGAACTTGGAGATGTTCAGCGAGCTGATCGCGAACAGCACCATGAACAGCGCGAACAACAGCGTGAGCATGTCGGCGTACGTCAGCAGCCAGCGTTCCTGGTCGCTGTGGCTGTCCGCGACCGCGGCCGATCGATGGCTGCTGCGACGGTTCCCTCCTCCGCGGCGGTTGCCGGTGCCGGCCATCGCTCAGGCCGCCTCGCGGACGACGGCGGCGTCGGCGCCGGCGGCGGGGATGGCGAGCAGGGTGTCTTCGTCGGGGCGGTCGGCGGGCGGCACGAAGGCCGCGAGCTTGCCGGCGATGATGCGCGGGCTCTCGCCGTTCTGGATCGCGAGGATGCCCTCCAGCGTCAGGTAGCGCAGCTCCGCCTCGTCGGCCGATAGGCCGCGCAGGCGGTCGCCGATCGGGAGCAGGATCACGTTGGCCATGCCGACGCCGATCAGGGTCGCGACGAACGCGCCCGAGATCGCGGGGCCGAGGGTGGCCGGCCGCGAGAGGTTCTCGAGTACGTGGACGAGGCCCATGACGGTGCCGATGATTCCCATCGTCGGCGCGAAGCCGCCGCCCTTGTCGAACACGCGCGCCGCTGCCGTGTGGCGAGCGGACATGCCTTCGACCTCACGTACGAGGACCTCCTCGACGATGCTCGGGTCGGTGCCGTCGACGACGAGTTGGAGGCCCTTGCGTGTGAACTCGTCGTCGATCGTGTGCGCCTGCGCGTCGAGCGCGAGCAGGCCGTCGCGGCGAGCCCGGTTGGCGAGCCCGACGAGCAGCACGATGCGGGCCTGGAAGTCGGTCGGCTCGCTCGACAGCGCACGCCGGTAGAGCGCCGGCACGCGGCGGAAGGCGTCGAGACCCTGGCTGGCGATCGTCGCGCCGGCGGTGCCGCCGAGGACGAGGATGATCGCCGGGAGGTTGAGGAACGCCGTGATCGGCGTCCCCTCCATCATCGCGCCGAGGAAGAGGCCGGCGAGCGCGATGGCGATGCCGACTGCTGAAGCGACTCTGGTCATGCTGGCCAGGTGTCATCGGCCGGGCTGCCTGGATCTTCACCAGACGGCCCGGCCGGCGGCACGCTCAGTGGACGCTGGAGACCGAGTGCGACATGTTCAGCACGCCGGCGCGCCACGTCCGCATCGCGTCGACGACGTCTCCGGCGGCTTCGGCGACCACGAGGTGGGCTCCGGTCGTCATCTTGATGACGGTGTCGGGTGTCTCCTCGACGGTGAGGATCAGGTCCGGGTTGACGAGCAGGGCCCGGCCGGCGATTCCGATGCGGTGAAGCTCGATCACGGCGATCACCTCTGCAGGTTGACGAGGTCCTGGAGCATCTGGTCGGCGACCGAGATGACCCGCGAGCTGGCCTGGAAGCCGCGCTGCGCCGTGATCATGTTGGTGAACTCCGTCGCCATGTCGACGTTCGACATCTCGACGGCGCCCGAGATCGTCTTGCCGTAGACACCGGCGCCCGGAGTGCCGACGATCTCGGCGCCCGAGCTCGGGCTCGTCGCCCAGCGCGAGGCTCCGGATCGCTCCATCCCGGCCTCGTTCGGCAATTTGGCGAGGCTGATGTAGCCGGCCGTCTGGCGAACGCCCAGCGCGTCGTCGTAGGAGACGAGGCCGTCAGGGGCGACCGCGATGTTGCTGGCAGACGTCGGGACGTTGATCGCGATGTCGGTCGCTCCTGGTCCCGGCGGCGGGCCGGCGGTGAAGTTGCGGCCGACGACGAGGAAGCCGTCCTGGGTCACCAGGTCGCCGTTGGTGTTGCGGCCGAAGTTGCCGGCCCGGGTGTACTCGATCGGGCCGCCGACGCTCGTGGTGACGCGGAACCAGCCGTCCCCGGAGATCGCGATATCGAGCGGGTTGCCGGTCGCCTGCAGGGCGCCGCTCTGCATCAGGTTGTCGATCGAGCCGAGCTGGACGCCGAGACCGATCTGGGCGGCGTTCTGCCCGCCCTGCGTGGCCGTCGCTCCGGTCGCCCCTCGTTGCAGCTGCGCGAGCGAGTCCGCGAAGGTGACGCGGTTGCCCTTGAAGCCGAGGGTGTTGACGTTCGCCAGGTCGTTGCCGACGACGTCGAGCATGACCTGGTGGTTGCGCAGGCCGCTGATGGCCGAGTACATCGCACGCATCATCTGGACATCCCTTCCTTTCGGTGCGGCCTCCCGGAAAGGGTCCGGCCGCGTTCGTTGGGCGCCGCCCGCGTCATGCGATGACGGCGCTGTCGATGTTGGTGAAGACCTGTTCGCGCATGTGCTCGCGGCCGACCGCGGTGATCACCGTCCGGTTGCGGACGGAGACGACGAACGCGGTGTCGTCGACGAGCACGACGGCGTCTCGCGAGCCCTTGGCGGCCGCGCGGTCGACGCCCGTTCCGAGACGGTCGAGCACGCGCTCGCCGACGTCGATGCCGCGTGTGCCGAGCCGCGTCATGGCGTGGCCCGAGAAGCGCAGGTCGCCGGCGGCGCGGCGCAGCGCGTCGGCGAAGCCGGCGCCGGCAGCCGTGGGCCGTGTCGCGACCGGTCGCTGGGCGGCGACATCGGCCGCGGAGCTGACGGCGTCCGGTGTCATCGCACCCCTGTCACGCTGCTGACCGGGATGCCCGGCACGCCGCCGATTGTGAGCGTGTCGCCGTCGTCGCCGAACGCGATGTTCTCGACGACGCCCTCGACCGGGCCCGCCGTGCCGCCGTAGGTCACCGTGCGACCGACGAGCCCGACGTTCGCGACATGCGTCGCCTGTCCCTGGGCACTCGCGAGGTTGGTCATCTGCTCGAGGATCGAGAAGGTCGCCATCTGCTGCATGAACTCGGGCTGCGAGGCGCTCGACGGGTCCTGGTTCTGCAGCTGCGCGGCGAAGAGCTTCAGGAAGTCGTTCTTGCCGAGGCTTCCCGCCGCCGTGCGGTCGGCGGACGAGCTGCCGGCGGGCGGCTGGGTGACGGGGTTGATCGGTGTGGGCATGGCGGGCCTCCTTCGGTGTCAGGCGAGGACGTCGACGAGCACGCCGTCGAGCAGGGTCAGGGTTGTGATCGCGGCGGGTGCGCTGTCGCCGGCCTCCGTCCCATGGCCGGAGGCCGGCTGTTGCCGCGCCGCGTCGGCACCGCTGTCGCGAGCTGCCGAATCGCCGTCCGCGCCGCAGCGAACGTCGAGCCGTGCCAGCTCGATCCCGTGCGAGCGGAGACGGTCGGCGAGCTCCGCGGCCGCGGCGGTCAGCGTGCCGGCGGCCTGCTGCGAGTCGGCGACAAGCTGGGCCTCGATCCCGTTCGGGCCGCTCCGCAGCCGGACCTCGATGCCGCCGAGATGCTCGGGCGACAGCCGCAACCGTGCCCGCGAGATCCCGCCTCGGACGGCGAGGTCGATCGTCGCCGCGAGGGCACGCGGCGCGTGGGCCAGCGTCGTCGCGCCCGTCGCGGCCACGGTGACCGGCGGTGCGGCCGGGGTGATCGCGGCGGCGGCCGCCGGGGATCCCGCCGCGGCGCCGAGCGCCGCCGGGCTGGGCGTCAGGTCGGTGTCGCCGCGGGGCGCGGCGGCGTTCGCGAGCGTGGAGGTCGGAGCCGGGGCGATCGCGGAGTCGGCTGCGCCGGGCGGTGCCGGCGCGGCGTCGCCGGTACGACCTTGCGCAGCGGCCGTCGTTGCCGCCGGGGCGCGGTCTGCCGGTGGGGCGGGAAGGAGCGGCTCGTCTCCGCGGTGCTCCGCGTCCTGGCGCGCGTCGCCCGTCGGCGACGCGCCCGTGGCGAAAGGAACGCCGCCGGATGCGTCGACCGTGGCGCCGATGTCGTCACGGCCACCGGGGTCGCCCGTCGTGGCCGGGCCGAGTGCGCCGGTCATCGGCGCGGGTGGACTTCCGGTGGCTGTGGGCAGCTGTGGGCCGCTCGGTGCGGCGGCGGGCGGCTCCGGTGACGGCAGCCCGATCCCCGTGGCACCTGTGTCGTGGCCGCCGCCCGAACTTGGGATCGCGGCCGGCGCGCCCGGGATCGGTCCGGCGGCGGCGCCGGCCGGCGCGGGCCCGGACGGCGACGGCCCGAGCACATCGATTACGACCGGTGCGGGACCCGATGGCGCTGAGCCGTCTGTGGCCGGCGCTGAGGTCGTCGCCGGTTCGGCGGACGCGCCGGTGGCGGCGAGCGACGCCGCCACGGTGCCGAAGAGGGTCGGCGCAGGCAGTGGCGCAGGCGACTCCGCGGCCGCGGGCTGTGGTGCCGTCGCGGTCGCCTGGTCGGCGCATGGGCCGGGCAGGCAGGCGGCATCGGCGTCCGGTGCGGCGCGCTCGTCCGCGCGCCGCTGGGCGGGTTGACCCTCCGACTGTGCGGTCCGGGTCAGGAGTTCGGCAAAGCCGCTGCCCGGCGGCGGCGGGAGCGCGGCCGGAGCCGGCGTCGGCGCCGGCGGCGGCTCGACGTGTGGGATCAGCGTCCTCATCGGACCTGTCCGTCGGCGACGTTGCCGAGGATCGCCGCGACGTACTGCTGGGTCTCCGGGTAGGCGGGCACGCCGCCGGCGGCCTCGACCGCCCCGGGGCCGGCGTTGTACGCGGCGAGCGCTGAGCGGACGTCGCCACCGAAGCGGTCGAGCTGCTGGCGCAGGTACGCCGCGCCGCCGGCCAGGGACTGCGCCGGGTCGAGCGGATCGGTGACGCCGAGCGACGCCGCGGTCGCGGGCATCAGCTGCGTCAGGCCCTGCGCGCCCGCCGCGCTCCGCGCGTTGGGGTCGAAACCGGACTCCTGCTTGACGAGCGCCGTCAGCAGCGACGGATCGACGCCCGCGCTCTGGGCGGCCTGTGCGATCTCGCCTGCGTACGGCGTCGCGCCGCCGGCCGGCGCCGACGCGAGCGCGAGTGCCTGAGAGAAGCCGGTCGCGGTCGTACTCGCCGGCGCAGGCGCGGTGGGCGTGGTGGCCGGCGCGAGCAGTCGTTCGATCTGGGCCAGGCGCTGGGTGACGTCGCTGATCACGTCGCGACCGCCTGGCCGGTCCGCTGGGCGAGGTCGTCGAGCAGCGCCGCCTCGCGCCGCGCGCCCTCGCGGACGTGCTCGGCGTGCTTGCGCTCCCGCAGCGCGCTGAGCGCCCGGCGCTCGCGGTGCGCGGCGACGAGCGCTTCGCGTGCGCGATCGAGCTCGGCGCGGGCGCGGGCGAGGTCGCGCGCCGCGTCGTCACATGCGCGCTCGGTGCGCTCGCGCCAGCTCTGCATCGTTTGCAGCGCCGAGCCGTCCGCGGTCGCGATCGTCGCGCGCTGCGTCGCGGCGGCGTGGGCGACGAACTCGGCGGCGGCGTTCAGCCGGGCCTCGGCCTCGGCCGCCAGCCGCAGCTGCGCCGCGTAGCTCGTACGGGCGCTCTCCTCCGCGTGCTCGCGCAGGGCGAGCACGCGCTCGAGCCGGAACCGGAACGGTGTCTGCACGGCACGGCGTGATCGGCCGGGCAGCGCGATGTGTGAGTCATCGCAGCGACAGACGCAGCGGTGGGATCGCCGTCGTGCCGGTGTCGGCGACGAGCTCGGCATCGACCTCGTCGCCGGCCGGTGAGGTCGCCGCGGGCGCGAGATCGCCGGCGAGCGCGAGCAGGGCCGCGTCGGCGGCGGCCGGGGTGCTGAGGTCGGCGAGGTCCTGGCGCAGGAAGGCATCGACGCGCTCGCTGTGCCTCAGCGCGGCGTCGACGGTCGGATCGGCCCCGTGCCGGTAGGCCCCGATCGAGATCAGGTCCTGCTTGTCGCGATGCGCGGCGAGCGTCGTCCGCAGCACCCGTGCGGCGTCGGCGACCTCGGGCGACACGACCTGGTCGGCGAGGCGCGACACGCTCTGCAGCACGTCGATCGCGGGGTAGTGGCCGCGATGGGCGAGCTCGCGGGTGAGCACGACGTGCCCGTCGAGGATCGACCGCACGGCGTCGGTCACCGGCTCGTTCATGTCGTCACCGTCGACGAGCACCGTGTAGAGCCCTGTGATCGAGCCGTGTGCGCTCGTGCCCGATCGCTCGAGCAGCCGCGGCAGCAGCGCGAACACGCTCGGGGGGTAGCCGCGCGTCGCCGGCGGCTCGCCGATCGCCAGCCCAAGCTCCCGCTGTGCCATCGCGAAGCGGGTCACCGAGTCCATCATCAGCATCACGTCGAGACCTTGGTCACGGAAGTGCTCGGCGACCGCGGTGGCGGCAAAGGCCGCCTTGATCCGCACGAGCGCGGGCTGGTCGGAGGTCGCCACGACGACGACGCTGCGCGAGAGCGCGTCACCGAGGTCGCGCTCGACGAACTCGCGCACCTCGCGGCCGCGTTCGCCGACGAGGCCGATGACGTTGACGTCGGCCTCGGTCGAGCGGGCGATCATGCCCAGCAGCGATGACTTGCCGACGCCCGAGCCGGCGAAGATCCCCAGGCGTTGTCCGCGGCCGCAGGGCACGAGCGTGTCGAGCGCGCGGACGCCGAGGCCGACGCGCTCACGGATCGGTGGCCGCTCGAGCGCCGCGGGCGGCGAGGCGGCGAGCGGTCGCTGACGGCCCTGCAGTGGCCCGCGGCCGTCCAGCGGCCGCCCGAGCCCGTCGACGATCCGGCCGAGCAGGTCGTCGCCCATCGTCATCGCCGTCGGCCGGCCGCTGGCACGCACGCGTGTGCCGGGCCCGACGCCCGCGAGCTCGCCGAGTGGCATCAGCAATGTTCGCCCGGCCCTGAAGCCGACGACCTCCGCGGGTACGGGGTCGCGGTGGCGGCCGGTCTCGATCGTGCACTGCTCGCCGACCTCGGCATCGAGGCCGGTGGCCTCGGCGAGCAGCCCGATCAGGTCGCTGACGCGCCCGTCGGGCCTGGTCAGGTCTTCCTGCTCGAGCGCCGTCGCCAGCCGCGACAGCGGACTCACCGGCCGAGCTCCGCGATCAGCACGGCCTCGGCGCGATCGAGCTTCGCGCGTGCGGTGGCGTCGATCTCGCAGAGGTCGGTGCGCAGCACCGCGCCACCACGCGGCACACGCCGCTCCGCCTGGGTGTCGAGGCGCACGATCCCGCCGAGCTCGACGGCGATGCCGTCGGCGGCGCCGGTCACGAGCGCGAGGTCGTCCGGGTGCACCAGGACGGTGACCCGTTCTCGCTCCACGAGCCCTCGCAGCGCGCCGCTGACGACGTCGAGCACACGCTCGGGCTCGACGTCGATCGCCGCGGCGACGATCCGTTCGGCGAGCGTCAGCGCCAGCTCGACGGCGTGGCGCTCGACGCCGTCGGTGACCAGCGCCCGGGCCTGCTCGAGCTCCGTGCCGGCCGCCTCGAGCGCGGCCAGCGCGGGGGCCAGCTCGGCGCGCACTCGCGCCTCGCCCTCGGCTATCCCTTCGGCGTGCGCCTCGGTGCGGGCGGCGGCGATCGCCGCCTCGGCCTCGTCGCGCAGCGTCGCGAAGGCGCTCTCCGGATCGCCGGACGGGTACGACGGCTCGAGCTGCTCGAAGCCGAAGGCCGAGTACGCGCTAGACGACATCGTCCTCGCCGGCGCGCGAGACGACGATCTCGCCCTCCTCCTCGAGCCGGCGCATGACGGCGACGATGCGTCCCTGAGCCTCCTCGACGGAGCGGCGGCGCTGCGGCGGCATGTACTCCATCTCCTCGCGCAGCATCTCGGCCCCGCGCTCGGACATGTTCTCGAAGACCCGTCGCTGGACGTCGTCGGGAACGCCGCGCAGCGCCAGCGCGAGGTCCTTCTGGTCGACGTCCTTGAGCACCGTCTGGATGCTGCGGTCGTCGAGCTGGAGGATGTCCTCGAACGTGAACAGCAGCGCACGGACCTCCTCGGCGAGCGTCGAATCGACGCGCTCGAGCTGCTCGAGGACGTTGCGCTCGGTGCCGCGGTCGGCGCTGCCGAGGATCTCGGCGAGCGACGTCACGCCGCCGGCCGCGGCGTAGTCGTGCGACACGATCGTCGACAGCTTCTGGCGGACGACGTCCTCGATCGCGGCGAGGATCTCCGGGCTCGAGTCCACCATCGTCGCGACGCGCGCCGAGACCTCGGCCTGCTCGGTGGGACCGAACTCGGCGAGCACCTGCGCCGCCAGCGTCGGCGGCAGGTTGGCGATCACCAGCGCGGCCGTCTGGCGCGACTCGTTGGCCAGGAAGGCATGGATCTCGTGCGGAGGCACCGATCGCAGGAACTCGAACGGCCGCCGCTCGACGAGCGCCGACAGGCGCCTGACGATGCCGGCGGCGCGATCGCTTCCCAGCGATCGCTCGAGCACGTCGCGCGCGTGCTCGAGGCCGCCTTCGATGACGAACCCGTCCGGCCTTGCGTCGCCGAGCGCCTCCTCGGCGATCGCCCAGGCGGTTCCGGGGTCGACGCGGCCCGTCCGGGCCATCTCGACAGCGATCAGCTCGACTTCCTCCTTGTCGAGATGGCGCATCACCTGGGCGGCGCGCTCGGTCCCGATGCTGAGCAGCATGATCGCCGCCTTCATCCGGCCCGGCAGCAGCGAGCCGCTGGGGGCGGAGACCGCCAGCTCACCCATCGGTCATCCACGAGCGGACCTGCTGGGCGACACGCTCGGGCTCTCTCGTCGCGAGCTCCTCGAGCTCCTCGCGCGGCGTCGCCGGCGCCGCCGGCAGCGCCGTCGGCGCCCGCTCCATCTCGGTCAGCGGGACGGTGCTCTGGATCTCGCGCAGCCAGGTCGGGTCACCGGCGACCAGCTCCTGCTCGCGCCGGCGCAGGTGCCGGACGGCGTAGGCGAGAAAGGCGAGCGCGGCGAGACCCAGCGCGGCGTACCGCGCCGCGCCCATCGGGTCGGTGAGCGGGCCGGTCGCCGGATTGGCGGCCGGCGGCGCGGCGAACGGCAGGCGTGTCACGCTGATCGCGTCCCCGCGCGAGGCGACCACTCCGGCGGCCGCGGAGAGCGTCTTCGTCAGCCCCGCGATCTGCGAGTGGGGGACGCTGTCGTCGAGCATCAGCGCGACGTTGAGGTGCTTGACGGCGCCGGGACTGATCGTCGAGCGGGTGACGACCTTGTCGACTCCGTAGTCGGTCGTGCCCTTCGTGTGGCTGTAGTTGGTGTTGCCCGATCCGCCGGCGCCGTTGGCGGCGTATCCGGTGACGTTGCTCGACGCTCCCGCGGCGCCGCTGAGGCTTGCGCCCTTGCCCTTGAGCGTCTCGGTGTCCTTGGTGACCTTCAGCGGCACGCCCGTCTTGGCGTAGTGCAGCTTGTTCTCGGTGCCCTCGCTGGTGTCGAGCTCGACGTTGGTCTTGACGCGCGCCTTGTTGGCGCCGAGCGTGCCCGTGAGCAGCGCTCCGAGTTGCGCGTCCAGTGACGCCTCATAGGCGTGCTGGGCGGCGAGCTTCGCCGTCGGGCCGCCGCCGGCACCGCCGTCGCCGGTCGGCCACAGCAGCGCGCCGCTGGCGTCTGCGATCGTCACGTCCTTCGTGCTGAGACCCTTGACGCTGGAGGCCACGAGGCGCGCGATTCCCTGCACGGCGCCGGGGCCGAGCGCATCGCTGCCGGACGAGAGCAGGACCGCGGCGCTCGACTGCGTGCGGTCGGCGGCGAACAGCTGGTCGCCGGGCAGTACGAGCTGGACCTGGGCCGAGCCGACGCCCTGGACTCCTTCGATCGTCCGGGCGATCTGCCCCTCGAGCGCGCGCTGATAGGTCACCTGCTGCTCGAAGTCGCTGGCGCCCAGCTTGCGCTTGTCGAAGAGCTCGAAGCCCGGCTGGTCGGACGCCGGCAGGCCGGCGCTCGCAAGGGCGACGCGCGCGCGCCCGACCTGGCTCGACTCGACGGCGAGCGCGGTGCCGTTGGAGCGCAGGTCGTAGCTGATTCCCTGCTGGTCGAGCGCGGCGGTGATCTTGCCGGTCTGGGCGGGGTCGAGCCCGGCCATGACCGTCGAGTAGCTCGGGTGCCCGGCAATCTTCGCCAGCAGCACGAGCGCGAGCAGGACGCCGCCGATCGCGGCCGCGATGGTGATCTTGCCGCGAGGCGTGAGATGGCGCAGGACAGAGAGGTACTGGGCCATGTGATCAGATCTGTGTCCGCATGATCTCGCTGACGGCGTCGGTCGCCTTCGTCCGGATCTGAGACGCCAGCTCCATCTCGAGCCGCGCGCGCTCGATCGCCATCACGACGACCTCGGGGTCGCTTGCGGTGCCGGTCGCCAGCGCCTGTGAGGCGTCGGCCGCCTGCTGCTGGGTCGCCTCGAGGCTGTCGACGGCCTTCGTCAGCGCGTCGCCGAAGCCTCCGCCGGAGGCCGCGCCGGGGGCCGCGGGCGCGGACGCGCCGCCCGTCGCCGGCATCGCCCACTCGGCGCCGCTGATCGCGAAGCTCGGATCGATCGGCATCAGCGCAGGATGTCCAGGGTCCTGGCGAACATCGACTTCGCCGCCTGCATCGCCGTGGTGTCGGCCTCGTAGGCGCGCTGCTCGGTGATCAGGTCGACCATCTCCGCGACCGTGTCGACGTTGGGCATCGACACGTAGCCGGCGTCGTTGGCGTCGGGATTGCCCGGGTCGTACTCGAGCTTCGGCGGCGACGAGTCCTGCACGATGCCGGTGACGCGCACGCGGGCGCCCGCGAGCGCCTGCCCGAAATCGCCCGATGCGTCGTTGGAGAGCACCACGGCCTTGCGCCGGTAGGCGCCGCCGTCGGCGCTGCGCGTCGTTCGCGCGTTGGCGAGGTTCTCCGCGGTGACGTCCATCCGCGTCCGCTCGGCGGCGAGGCCGCTGGCAGAGACGTCGAGCGCGTCGAAGAGCCCCATCAGCGGTTCCCGATCGCGCTCTCGACGATGCCGATCCGACTGCGCGCGACGCGCGCGAGCGCCTCGTAGAGCATGCCGTTCTTCGCGATCGCCGCCGATTCGACATCCACGTCGACGCCATTGCCGTCGGGCTGGACCGCGCCGGGATCGGTCGTCTCGGCGAACGTCGCGCTTCGCAGCGCGGCGTTCGGATCCGATGCCTGCAGCGCCTGGCCCAGCGCGCCGGCGAAGTTCACGTCACGGCGGACATATCCCGGGGTGTTGGCGTTCGCGAGGTTGCCCGCGAGCACGGCCTGCCGGGCCGATGCGCCCTCCATCGCCCGGGTCAGCGCAAGCTCGGTCGTATCGAAGATGTCCACGGCGCGGGGACATCGGCCCCTCGGCACCGAACTTGAGCGATTGCTACGCGCTGTGGTTGAGCGTGCTCGCCGCCGTCTCGCCGTAGCGCAGCAGTCCCGCGCGGCGGTCCGACGCCGCGCTCAGCCTGCGCGCGATCTCGGCACGGGCCGCCAGCAGCAGTTCGCCGGCCTCGCGCTCCGCGGCGAGCGCCCGCCGCAGGGCAGGCACGTCCCCGCGCTGCGGCTCGGCCGCGGCGACGGTGGCGTCCATCTGGGCGCGGACCGCGAGCAGGCGCTCGAGATCGCCCGCCGCGGCGGCGTCACGGATGCGCTCGGCGAGCGCGGCGATCTGCACGCTGCCGCTCACGAGGCCACGATCGCGGTCCAGGCCTCGCCGAGATCGGCGAGCAGGTCGCGCACGTCGATGACCTTGCCCGCGTCGCGTTCGACCCGTGCCTCTCCGAGGTGCCGGAGGCAGAACGAGTAGATCTCGGCGAGGTTCTCGGCGATCTCGCCGGCGGCCGGATCGAGTGTCCGGCGCAGCTCGTCGATGATCGCCTCGGCGCGCTGGAGGCGGCGGTTGGCCTGCTCGGGGTTATCCGCCTCGATGGCCGCTGCGGCCTGGGCCAGGAAGCGGCATGCACCCTGGTAGAGCATCGCCACGAGCCGTCCGGGGGGAGCGGTCAGGACGGTGCTCTCGTGGTAGCTGGCGAGGGTCGTGTTCACGATCCGGCGTGATCGGCCTGCCGGGCCGCGAGCTTGAGCAGATCGATCAGCCGAGCGAGGAGATCTGGCCGCTCAGCCACTGAGCCATCGACTGGCTGCTCGACAGCGCTGCCTCCATCACGGCGAACTGCGACTGCAGGCGCTGCTGCGTGGCGTCGAGGTGCCGCTGCATCGCGGCCTCGTCGTCGCGGATCGAGCTGAGCACCGTGTCGAGCCGGCCGACGCGCTGCCCGAGCAGGCCGCCGGACTGCGTCTGCGGCGTCAGCACGGCACCCAGCGCCTGCGAGACGCCGGGCGTGCCCGCGGTCGCGCCCAGCACGGCTCGCACCTGCGCGGGATCGGAGTCGAGCGCGTCGCGCAGCGCCGTCTCGTCGAACGTGAGCAGCCCGGCGACCGAATCGCCCGACAGCGCCGCGGACCCGGTCGTCGCGCCGGTCGAGACGCCGAGGTCGGCGAAGGCGCGGAGGGTGCCGGAGCCGGTCACCGGGTTCGAGACCGCCTGGCGCAACTGCGTCAGCAGGCTGGTGAGTCCGGTGTCCGCGTGCAGCAGGCCCTTGCGCTTGTCGCTGTCGGTCTGCGCGTTCGGCACGGTCGTCTCGTTGACCTTCGCGCGGATCGTCGTCACGACGCTGTTGTAGGCGTCGACGAACGCCTTGACGGCGGCGACGACCACGTCCTGGTCGGCGTCGGGCGCCGACGCCGTGATCGTCGTCGTCCCGGTCGCCTTGAGCGTCAGCTCGACCCCCGGCACGGCGTTGGTCATCACGTTCGTCGGTGAGCTGAAGACGACCGGGTCGCCGGCGATCTGGACCTGCGCGTCGGCCCCGGCACGGACGGCGACCTGGCCGCCGAGGCCGCTGCTGAAACCGCCCGCGGCGCCCGAGCTGCGGCTCGTCAGGACGAGCCGGGTGGTGCCGTCGCCGGGTGCGACGACGGCCGCGCTGACGGGTGACCCGGCGGCGGCGTTGATCGCGTCTGCGGCGTCCTGCGCCGACGCGCCGACGGCAAGCGAGACGGTGATCGTCTTGGCGGGGTCGCTGCTGGAGGTGACGGTGATCGACGCGGGCAGGCCGCTCGTCACGTCATAGCTGCGCTGCTCGGACTGGGCGAGGCCGAGGACCGTCACCGCGTACGCGCCCGAGCCCGGCGTGCCGACCACGCGCGCCGCCGCGGTCGCGGGGGTGCTGCTCTCGACGGTCTGCGCCGGGACCCAGTTGCTCGCCGAAGCGAGCTTCGTGGCGGCGGCGTGCAGCGCCTTGACCTGCGTCTGGACGTCGCGCAGCTGCGTCTGAATCGAGACGTTGTTCTGCTCGGTGAGCTGGAGCCGGGTCAGCGGGGCGCTCTCGACCGCCATCAGCTTGGCGACGATCGAGTTCGTGTCGAGTCCCGACGCGAGCCCGCTGACGGCGACGCCGGCCATCAGGCGCTCTTGGCGTCAAGCGGGGCAGCGCGACCCGCGGCGACGTCGAGCGCGGCAGAGGGCGTGATCGCCCGGGCAGCGCCGGTGCGGTCGCGCACCTCGACCCGCAGCTCGTCGTCGGTGGGGTCGGCGTCGAAGCGGAGCTCGATGCCGGCTCGTGCGAGCCGGTCGACGACGGCCGTCGCGCGATCGATCTCGGCGAGCACGTGCGGCGGCGGGCCGTCGACGGCAGGCGCCGCACCGCTCGTGGTCGCCGTCACCGGGGGCTGCCGCATCGCGGCAGCCCCGGCGACGGGACGGGAGGAGTCTGTCGGTGGCAGTGGGCCGATCGTCATGGCTGTTCGACGCTCGGTGATCGGCCGCTTCGGCGAGGATGTGAGCGATTCGTTGCGACTGCCGTCATACCGGCGCGCTCGCCGGTCGCCGCCGCAGGCGCCGCAACATCCGATCGGGCCGCTCGTCGGCGGGATCGAGCTCTGCCGCCGCCTGCGCGAACAGCATCGCGTCGAGGTCGTTACCGCGGGCGGCCGCGACTTGGGCCAAGCCGATCATCGCCGCGACGTCCGGCTCGCTCTGGCAGACGGCGCTCCACTCGTCGGCGGCCGAGTCGAGGTAGCCGCGGCGCAGGTACAGGCCGGCGAGCAGCTCGTGACGGTCGCGGTCTGCGGGAACCGCGTCGGAGAGCGCCGGCAGCAGGGTGGCGAAGGCGACGGTCTCCTGGACGCGCAGCAGCGCTTCGAGGATCGCGGTCAGCGCGCCCGCCGCTTGCGGCCCGGCGATCGATCCGGTCCCGGCGAGGATGTCGGCCCACGCCGTGAACGCGGTCCGGTCGCCGGCGTCGAGATCGCCGGCGCCGCTCAGCTCGAGCACGGCCCGAGCGTCGTCGCCCGCGCCCATCGCCAGCAGCGAGAAGAGCTGCAGTCGTCGCGCCGCCGGCGCGCAGGTGCCGCCCGGCTCGACCGAGGAGGCCACCTCGCCGGCCTCATCCCAGCGGCGCTGGGAGACGAGCGCCTCGGCGAGCGCAACGCGAGCGACGTCGTTGGACGGCTGGCTGTCGAGCGCGGCACGGAAGTGCGGTTCCGCGTCGGCCGCGTGGCCGGCCTCGTAGAGCGCCATCCCGAGCATGAAGCGCACGCTCGGCGTCATCTCGCCGACGCAGCGCGCCACCTCCTCGACGACGTCGCCGGGCGGGGCTCCGCGCCGGAGCATCGCTCCCGCGAGCGGGTCGACGGCGGCGAGGAAACGCGGATGCTCGCGCAGGCAGCGGCGCAGCAGCCGCTCGGCGCCCGCGAGGTCATCGGCCTCGCGGCACAGCTCCGCCAGCCCGATCAGCGGCAGGAACGTGCCGCAGCCGAGCGTCGCCGTGTAGCGGCTGGGAGCGTCTCCCATCTCCAGGCAGCGTTCAAGCAGGGCGTGCGCGCCGCGGTCGTCGCCGGCGTCGCGGGCCGCGCGCGCCTGCTCGTAGACGAGGTCGGTGAAGCCCGGGAACAGCGGCAGCACCTCTTCGGCGAAGCGCCGAGCGCCGGCCGCGTCGCCGACCGAGCGGCGCGCCTTGACCAGCCGGGATACCAGTGATGGCGCGAAGCCGTACGTCGGTGCGTGCGGGTCGACCCGCAACTGCGCCCACGCTGTCTCGAACTGCTCCAGCGCCGCGTCGGCGTCACCGAGCGCCGCGTACTCGGAGCCGAGGTTGAAGGCGAGAAAGGCACTGGTGTCGCCCTCCGCCAGCTGGCGCTCGAGCAGCTCGATGTTGCGCTCTGACTTCTGCTTCGCGTCGCGCACGACGCCTAGGTAGCCGTAGTGCTCGACGCGGACGGAGCTGACCTCGAAACGCTCCGGCGAGCGCACCGGCAGCGTTTGGACGATCTGCTCGTGGATCCGGCCCTCGAAGCGGTACTCCGGGCGGTTGCGAAAGACGCGCAGGGCGTTGTGGGTGACGCCGGCGCCCTCGTCCAGTGAGCCGACGAAGCTGGTCTCGACGAGATAGAACGCCTCGCGCCAGGTGCGGCCCGTGAGTTCCCGCAGGGCGTCGGCGTCAGCGCCGACGAGCACTTCGTCGGCGTCGAGGAACATCACCCAGTCGCCGGTCGCGGCGTCGAAGGAGACGTTGCGGGCCTCCGCGAACGAGCCCGTCCACGGGAAGTCGATGACGCGCGCGCCGAACGACGCGGCGATCTCCCGGGTGCGGTCGGCCGAGCCGGTGTCGACGACCACGATCTCGTCGACGGCGGGGGCTGCGGCGGCGAGGCACTCGCCCAGGGTCGCCTCCTCGTCGCGAACGATCATGCAGAGGCTCAGCCGCAGCCCGGTCGCGGGCTTCGCGGCGGCCGCGACCGCGAGTCCACGCCGGCCGAGGTCGTGCAGCTCCGCGCGCACATCGGCGGGCACGCCGCGCAGCGCGTCGATGCGGCCGCGGCGGCGGCGGGCGACCTCGAGCAGGTTCGCGGTGGCGTCGGTCTCGCCGGGGGCGAGCCTGTCGGCCGCGCCGAACAGCGCAGCGGCACCGCCGAGCTCGCCGAGCTCGTAGAGCGCAACCCCGGCGTAGTTGAGCAGGACCGGCTCGCGCGCGTCGGTTTCGAGGGCGGTGATGAGGCCACGCGCGGTTGCGAGGTAGCGCCGCGCGACGACCGCCGCCGAGGCTCGTGGGGCGGTGAGGCCCGTCTCGGCCAGCTCGCGCAGCGTGTCGTAGCGACGGTGCGGGTCGCTCAGCCGGTTTGCCTCCGCCCAGAGCGGGCCTTCGGCCGCTCGGCTGGACGCATCGGTCGCCGGGGTGGGTTGCCCGCCGCGAGGGACGGAGAGGTTTCTGGTCGCGTCAGGGATCCACATCGCCATTCAGCGCCCGGTGATCGGCCGCCCACCCTCCGGGTGTGAGTCAGTCGAGGATGCCCGTGCGCATCGCCGTCGCGACCGCTGCCGCGCGATCGCCGACGTCGAGCTTGCGGTAGATGTGGTCGAGGTGCGTCTTGACCGTCGACCGGCTGAGGAAGACGTGGCTGGCGATCGCGGGGATCGAGAGGCCGTCGGCGACGTGCCCGAGGACCTCCGTCTCGCGCGGGGTCAGCAGCGGCCGCGTCTCGTTGGCCACCGAACGAAGGTTGCGCAGCAACGACCCGTGCGCTTCGGGCGCGATCACGGCCTGGCCGCGGCCGACGGCGAGCACCGCGCCGACGAGCTCGCGGGCTTCGACGAGCTTGGACAGGACGCCGGCCGCGCCGCCGACGAGCGCACGGTGGACGTCGGGAGCCGAGACGTCGGCGGTGAGGATCAGCACGCGGACGTCGAACTCGGGGCCGGCGACCGCCTCGACGAGGTCGGCGCCGTTCAATCCCGGCATCGTCAGGTCGACGATCGCGACATCGGGCCGGAGTGCCTCGATCGCCTCGAACGCCGCGTGGCCGTCTCGGACCTTGGCGACGATCTCGATCTCCGGCTCACGCCGCAGGATGCGCACGAGGCTCGACAGGTACAGCGGGTGGTCCTCTGCGCAAATTGCGGTTAGTGGTGCCATCAGGCCGCGGAATAAAACAACATGGCGCATCGCCGCGCACGGATGCAGCGACAGATGCAGCCGGATGTCCCAGGGCGTCATCCCCAGAACTGGGGATGACCTTCGCGTTACGTGACCAGCTCGGTCGGGTACGGCTAGCCGCCGCCGCGGTTGAGCGCCTCGGCCGCCTCGCGCAGACCCTCGCCGTGCTCAGGCCGCAGCGTCGCCGTGACGTGGCGCCAGTAGCGCTTCGGGCTGTGGCGCGGCAGCACGATCGCCGCCGCGGCGCGCACGGCGTAGGTCCAGGCGGTCAGGATTCGCACCGTCCACGCGGCCGCCGCCGAGTGGTGCTTGCGCATGTACAGGTCGCGGTTGCGCGAGAACTCGACGATCCGCCGCTCGGGCACCGTTCCGGTCGACAGCTGCTCGTGGTGGACGCAGGTCGCCGCGGGGACGAACAGCGTCAACCAGCCGGCGTCACGCAGGCGGCGGCAGAAGTCGACCTCGTCGGAGTAGACGAAGAAGGCGGGATCGAGCCAGCCGACCTGCTCGCCGGCCTCGCGCCGCACCAGCAGCGCCGAGGACTGCGCCCAGTCGACGACGCGGACCCTGTCGCCGCCGCTCTGGACGATGTAGGCGCGCGGCATGAACAGTGCCGAGACGAGCGCCGTCCCGACCGTCGGGAAGCGCCACGCCGACGGCTGCGGCCTGCCGTTCGGCCGCAGCAGCCGGGCACCGGCGGCGCCGGCGGTCGGCACGGCGTCGAGTGCCGCGACCAGCGCCGCGGTCGCGCCCGGCCGCAGCTCGGAGTCCTCGTTCAGCAGCAGCGCGTAGCTGCCGCGCGCGCGCTGCAGCAGGTCGCTGTCGTTCTCGGCCTTGCCGCGGCGGAGCTCGAGCGCGATGACGTCGTCGACCGTCGGGTGCGCTTGCGCCGCGTCCGCCGAGCCGTCACGCGAGGCGTTGTCGAGCACGAGCACCTCGGTCGCGAACGGCAGTGCCTCGCGTTCGTAGGCGATCGCGTCGAGGCAGCGAAGGAGGAGCCCGCGCTGCTCGGTGTTGACGACGCAGTACGTGAGCTTCACCGGCGCCATTCTGTCGCGTCCGCCGACTGGCGGGCTGGCGGGCCGAATAGGCTCGCCGGCGATGCGCGTCCACGTCGTCGACCCGTCGTCCTTCACGCGGCCGTATGACCACGCGCTGTGTGCCGCGCTTGCCGCCGAGGGCGCCGACGTCGAGCTGGTCACGAGCCGCTTCGTCCATGGCGATGCACCGGCGCCCGAGGGCTACACGTTGCGCGAGTCCTTCTACCGCCGCGGCGGCGGCCGCGCGCGGAAGCTGCTCCAGCACGTGCCCGACATGCTCGCCGAGCGCCGGGCCGCGAAGGCCGCCGACGTCGTCCACTTCCAGTGGCTGCCGCTCCAGTACGTCGATGCCCATCTGCTGCCGAAGCGGCCGCTCGTGCTGACCGCCCACGACGTGCTCCCGCGCGAGCCGAAGCTCGGTCAACTCGCCGCGCAGCGGCGGCTCTACGACCGCGTCGACGCCGTCGTCGCCCACACGGAGCACGGCCGCCGGCGGCTCGTCGACGAGCTCGGGGTTCCGGGCGAGCGCGTCCACGTGATCGGCCACGGCGTCCTCGACGGGCTCGCCGGCATCGACGGCGTGCTGCCTCCGGAGCTCGCGGACACCGATCCGGGGCGCCCGATCGTGCTCTTCTTCGGGCTCCTGCGCCCGTACAAGGGCCTTGACGTGCTGCTCGAGGCGTGGCGGGCGTTCGGTGACGAGCCGCCGGCCGAGTTGTGGATCGTCGGCGCGCCGCGGATGGACGTCACGGCCCTGCGCGCGGCGTCGCCGCCGGCGGTCCGCTGGGTGCCGCGCTTCGTCTCCGACGCCGAGGCGGCGGCGGTCTTCGCCCGCGCCACGGTCGCGGTGCTGCCGTATCGGGAGATCGAGCAGTCGGGCGTGCTGTGGACCGCGGTCGGCCTCGGCACGCCGGTGATCCTTTCCGCCGTCGGCGGCTTCGCCGAGCTCGAAGGCGCGCTGCTCGTCGAGCCCGGTGACAGCGTCGCGCTCCACGCCGCGCTCGCCGGCGCGATCGAGGCGCCGCCCGCACCGGTCGACCCGGCGCCGCACGCCTGGGACGCGATCGCCCGCGAGCACCTCGCTCTCTACGCGACACTCGTGCCGTGATCGCCGCGCTGTTCTGGATCGCGATCGGGCTGCTCGTCTACGCGCAGCTCGGCTACCCGCTCCTGCTGGCCGTGCTCGCGCGCGCCGGCGTCGGCCGGCGGCGCGCACGGGCGGGTGGAGTCAGCGGGGCGCGATCGCCCGCCGAGTTGCCGAGCGTCTCGCTGATCGTCGCCGCCCACGCCGAGGAGGACGTGATCGTCGCCAAGGTCGGCAACGCGCGCGGGCTCGACTACCCGCGCGAGCTGCTCGAGATCATCGTCGCCTGCGACGGTTCCCCCGACGCGACGGCCGAGCGTGCGCGCGCCGCCGGCGCCGACCTCGTGCTCGAGTTGCCGCGCGGCGGCAAGATCCGCGCCCAGGACGCGGCCGTCGAGCGGTCGCGCGGCGAGATCCTCGCCTTCGGCGACGCCAACGCGCTGTGGGAGCCCGGAGCGCTGCGGGCGCTCGTCGAGCCGTTCCGCGAGGAGCGCGTCGGCTACGTCTGCGGCCGTGTCAGCTTCGCTCAGGACCCGAGCGACCCCGGCACGAACCAGGAGGGTCTCTACTGGCGCTACGAGATGGCGATCCGCTCGCTCGAGAGCCGGCTCGCCAGCGTTACGGCCGGCAACGGCGCGATCTACGCGACCCGTCGCTCGACGTACATCGTCGTCGACGAGGTGATGGGTCACGACCTCAGCTTCCCGTTCAACATGGTCAAGCGCGGCCACCGGGCGCTGTACGCGCCCGCGGCGCGCGCGGCGGAGAAGATGGTGCCCTCGATCGAGGGCGAATTCGCGCGCAAGCGGCGGATGATGAGCCACGCCTGGCCGATCGTCGTCCGCGGTGGGCTGCTGTCGCCGCGCGGCTATTCGCCGTTGTACGCGCTGATGATCGTCTCGCACAGGCTGCTGCGCTATGCGGCGCCGTTCCTGCACCTGCTCGCGCTCGGCTGCAACGTGGCACTGCTCGGCGACGGCGTCGTCTACGTCGCCATCTTTGCCGCCCAGCTGGCGCTGCTGCTGTCCGCGCTGCTCGCCCCGGCGGTGCGCCCGCTGTCGAGGACAGTCGCGCGGCCGCTGCTGATCGCGCGCTACTACGTGCTGACGAACGCCTCGATCGCGCTCGGCCTGCTCGACTGGCTCGTCAAGGGCACGCCGGCAGGCTGGACGGCGCCTGAGGGCACGCGATGATCCGGCGCGCGTTCGACGTCGTCGTCGCGGCGACGGCACTGGTGCTGACGTCGCCGCTGGTGTTCGCGGCGATGGTCGCGATCCGGCTCGAGTCCGCGGGCCACCCGATCTATCGCCAGCGCCGCGTCGGCAAGGACCGGCGTCCGTTCGACGTGCTGAAGCTGCGGACGATGATCGCCGGCGCCGAGTCGATCGGCGCGGGCCTGGCGATCGCCGAGGGCGACCGCCGGATCACGCGCGTCGGCGCGTTGCTGCGGCGGACGTCGATCGACGAGCTGCCGAACCTCGTCAACGTGCTGCGCGGCGACATGGCGATCATCGGCCCGCGGCCGACGGTGCCGGTCCAGGTCGACCAGTACACCGAGCGCCAGCTCGGCCGGCTCGCGATCAAGCCCGGGATCACCGGCTGGGCGCAGGTCCAGGGCCGTGCGTCGCTGCCGTGGAGCGAGCGGATCGAGCTCGACCTCTGGTACATCGAGCATCGCTCGTGGCGGCTCGACTTCGACATCCTCGTCAGGACGGTGCGGATGATGGTCACGGGACACGGCCTTTACAAAGGCGAGACCGGCGGCTGGGACGGCGGCGCGTGACGCGCGCGGGGGAGACCCGATGAGCGACGCGATCCTGCTCACGGGCGTCGGCAAGCGCTACGACATCGTCTCGGCCTTCGCGCAGCACACGACTGTCGTCACCGCCGACCCGAGCCCGCTGGCTCCGGCGCAGTACGCGGCCACGCACCGCTACGCGCCGCCGCGGATCGGCGATCCCGGGTACGTCCCGTTTCTCGCCGAGCTCTGCGAGCGCCACGGCGTCGGCGCCGTGATCCCGCTCACCGACCTCGACATCGAGGTTCTCGCGCAGGCGCGCGAGGACGGCCTGCTGCCGGCGCTGACGCCGGCGCCCGAGATCGCCCGCGCGACCTACGACAAGTACGAGACGCACCTGCTGCTCGAGCGCCACGGCCTGCCGTCACCGCCGACGGCGCTGCCCGAGCACGGTCTCGACGGGCTCGAGTATCCGGTGATGATCAAGCCCCGGCGCGGGTCCGGCGCGCGCTCGATCCATCCCGCGCGCGACGCCGCGCAGGCGGCGTTCTTCGTCGGCTACGTCGACGAGCCGGTGATGGCGCAGCGGCTGATGGACGGCCCCGAGTTCTCGATGGACTGCCTCGGCGATCTCGACGGCCGCTGCATCAACGTGATTCCGCGGACGATGATCGAGTCGCGCGGCGGCGAGTCGATCAAGGGGCAGGTGATCGCCGACGCCGAGCTGATCGAGCTCGGGCGCTCGGTGATGGAGGCGTTCGCCGTGCGCGGCCCGTGCACCGTTCAGGCGTTCCGCGACCGCGACATCGGGCTCGGCATCACCGACGTCAACACCCGCTTCGGCGGCGCCTTCCCGGCGCCGGTCTACGCGGCCCTTCCAGGCCGCAGCTATCCCGAGCTGATCGTGCGGATGGCGCGCGGTGAGCGAGTCGAGCCGCACGTCGGCGAGTTCCGCGCCGGGTTCACCTTCACGCGCTACTTCTGGCAGCTCGAGCTCGACGAGGCGCTGCGGCCGACCGGGCGCGACATCGTCGCGCCGCCCGGTCCGCCGCAGCCGCGGTGAGCGAGCGGACCAAGGGCCCGCTCGCTCATCCGGATGCGTGCTAGGCGCTGGCCTCGGCCGGCTGCAGCATCTCGGTGATCCCGGCGACGAGGCGCGGGTGGTCCTCCATGCCCTGAACGACGATGCCGCCGGTCGCCCAGCGGCGCTGCGGCACGCCGTTGACCATCACCGTCGTGAACGGGCGCGCCCGCTCACCGACGACGGAGCAGATCGCGTCGGTGAGCGCGGCGATCAGCGCCGGCTCGGTCGTCTCGTTCAGGACTTCTTCCCACATGTTGACTTGCACGACGGGCATCGCTGTCTCCTCTCGAAGGATGTAGACGTCCTCGTCGCCTGCTCTGGCAGGCGAGCGAACACGGGCAGGGGCCGAACTGTATCCAGCGGTCTGAAGCTTGTCCAAGGAACCGACGCGCTCGGCGTCAGTTGTTCGGCGGAATGCCCTGCTCCGGGCCCTTGTCGACGTACTTGACGCGGAAGTCGCGCAGCGCGTCGAACGTCTTCGCGTTGAACGTCTTGCAGGTGATCATCTGCCCCCAGGCCGTCGCGGCGACGGCGTAGGGCATGTTCGTGTTGTTCTCGAACAACAGCACCTTGTACGCGTCCTTGCCGTTCAGCGGCTCGCTCGCGAGCGTCTCGAGCTGCGCGATCCGGCGCGCCGAGGTCCCGGGCTTGTACTGGAACTCGATCCGCCCGTGCTCGAGCGCGTGGACGAAGTGCTCGGGCGTCGGCGTGTTGCCGGGCGCGTAGATGCCGTCCAGCGCCGGCTCCGGGTTGTGGTTGCCCGACGTCGGCGGGTTCGTGCCGTAGGTGACCTTCGTCGTGACGTGCGTGCTGCCCTGGATCGCCGGGCTGCGCAGCGTGCATCCGGCGGCCTTCGCGGCCGACTCGAGGTCGCCGTTGCTCGCCGCCGGAATCGCGACGGTCGAAGCGGCCGACGACGAGGGGCCGTCGCCGCTCGCGGAGTCGTCGCCCCCGCCGCCCGCGACGGCGATCGCGATGCCGATGACCACCGCGATCGCAAGCAGCCCGCCGAGCGCCAGCTGCACGCGTCGCGTCCGCGACTTCGCGGCGTTGTCGGCTGCTTCGGCGGCGAGGCGCTCAGCGCGTCGCCGCTCCTTCTCCTCCTGGCGGCTGGCCATCCTGCGGGAAGCCTAGACGAAGGCGCAGCCGTCCCCGCATCGGCGGGCGGCGAACGCGATCCGCCGCGACCGTGCATTCTGTGGGGCATGAGCGATTCCCCGGCCACCGCCTCAGCCCAGCGCAACGCCGACACCGAGCTCGCCGAGCTCAGCATCGACACGATCCGTGCGCTCAGCATGGACGGTGTCCAGGCGGCGAACTCGGGCCACCCGGGGCTGCCGCTCGGCATGGCGCCGGTCGCCTACCTGCTCTACGCGGAGGTGATGAAGCACAACCCGAGCGATCCGGGCTGGGCCGATCGCGACCGCTTCGTGCTCAGCGCCGGCCACGGCTCGATGCTGCTCTACAGCGTGCTGCACCTGTCGGGCTACGAGCTGCCGCTCGACGAGCTCAAGCGCTTCCGCAAGTGGGGCTCGCTGACGCCGGGGCACCCCGAGCGCGACCGCGTCCACGTCACACCGGGCGTCGAGGTCACCACAGGCCCGCTCGGCCAGGGTTTCGCCAACGGCGTCGGGATGGCGATGGCCGAGCGCTTCCTGCGCGAGCGCTACGGCAGGGAGATCCAGGATCACCACATCTACGCGATCGTCTCCGACGGCGACCTGATGGAGGGCATCGCGTCGGAGGCCGCGTCGCTCGCCGGCCACCTCGGGCTCGGCCGCCTGATCTACCTCTACGACGACAACGACATCTCGCTCGACGGCCCGACGGGCCTCAGCTTCGCGTCCGAGGATGTGGGCAAGCGCTTCGAGGCGTACGGCTGGCAGGTGCTCGAGGTCGCCGACGCCAACGATCTGTCCGCCCTGCGGGCGGAGATCCGGGTCGCGCAGGCCAACGACGAGCAGCCGACGCTGATCCGCGTCAAGTCGATCATCGGCTACCCGTCGCCGAACAAGGCCGGCACGTCGAAGGCGCACGGCGCGCCGCTCGGGGAGGACGAGGTACGCGCGACGAAAGAGGTCATGGGCTGGGATCCGGACGCGCACTTCCTCGTTCCCGACGGCGTCTACGAGGCCTTCGCGCCCGAGCGCGGCGCTGAGGCGCAGGCCGCGTGGAGCGAGCGCTTCACGGCCTGGCGCGGCGAGCACCCCGAGTTCGCTGAGGAGTGGGACCGCGCCTGGCAGGACCCGGGCCGCCCGCTGCCGGGTGTCGCGGCCGCGCTGCCGTCGTTCGGCGACAAGATCGCGACGCGCAGCGCCGGCGGCAAGGCGATGGCCGCCTTCAGCGACTTCGTGCCGACGATGGTCGGCGGCGCCGCCGACCTCTCCGAGTCGACCAAGACTGAGTTCCCCGGCGGTCACGAGGCGCGCTTCGGCATCGAGCCCGGCGGCCGCAACGTCTTCTTCGGCGTGCGCGAGCACGGCATGGCCGGTGCCGTCAACGGCATGGCCGCGCACGGCGGTATCGTCCGCCCGTACGGCTCGACGTTCCTGCAGTTCGCCGACTACATGCGCGGCTCGATCCGCCTCAGCGCGCTGACCGGGCTCGGTGTCGCCTGGGTCTTCACGCACGACTCGGTCGGGCTCGGCGAGGACGGCCCGACACATCAGCCGGTCGAGCACCTCGCGGCCCTGCGCGCGATCCCCGGCCTCGTCGTCCTGCGCCCCGGCGACGGCAACGAGACGAGCGCCGCCTGGCGCGTGATCCTCGAGGACCTCGAGGGCCCGGCGTGCCTGATCCTCTCGCGCCAGGACCTGGCGCCGATCGGCTCGCTCGACGATGCGTTCGCCGGCGTCGCCAAGGGCGCCTACGTCGTCCGCGACGCCGCCGGCGCGCAGGCCGTGATCGTCGGCACCGGCTCCGAGGTCGGCGTCGCGCTCGCTGCGGCCGAGCAGCTCGACGTGCCGGTTCGCGTCGTCTCGATGCCGAGCTGGGAGCTGTTCGCGCAGCAGGACGCCGCATATCGGGCGTCCGTCCTGCCGCCCGAGCTGCCGAAGGTCTCGGTCGAGGCGGGCGTCTCGATGGGCTGGGCGCAGTGGGTCGACGCCTCGGTGGCGATCGATCGCTTCGGCGCCTCGGCGCCGGGGGCAGAGGTCCTCGAGAAGCTTGGGATCACGCCCGAGCACGTCGCCGAGAAGGTGCGCGGGCTGTTGTAGTCCTCATCCGGCGACGGTGATGTGGATCGCCTTTGGCTCGCGCAGCCAGGCGATCGCGTTGAGCGCCGTCAGGCGGTCGAGCACGAACTGGAACGCGACCGCCTGCTCGCGCGAGCTGTAGCTGCGCAGGATGTCGAAGGCGTAGCCCGTGGTGTGCAGCGAGAAGCCGTTCGTCGCCTCGGCGTTGACGCCGCCGAGCTCGCGCTGGTAGCGGCGGTCTCGCACGGTCGAGGTCAGCACGAGCGCCCCGCCACCGCCGATCTGCCGCGTCGCTTGGCCGATCGAGCGCAGCACCTCGAGCGCCTTCGGTCGCAGTCCCCGGTAGAGCCCCGGCTGCTGGCCGAGCTGGGAAGCGAGCTCGCCCATCTGGGCGTCGACGGTGATCCCGTCCTTCGCCAGGGCCGCGGCCGGAAGCGCCGTGACGGTGCCGCGGGAGTACGCGAGCGCGAGCGAGGACGGGTCGGCGAATGCGGCGGTCGTCTCCTCCGGATGCAGCACCTCCTCGGCGCTGCTCTTGGCGGTCTGCCGGCCGGCGATCGTGCGCAGCTTGGCGAGGTCGCCGCGGTACAGGCGCATGATGTCGCGCGCCGCGAACAGCCGCCACAGATAGGTCGACGAGTCGTCGCCGAGCGACGCGAGCACCTTCCAGGCTTCCGGGTGCCGCAGCGGCGACGAGTCGAAGAACAGCTGCGCGTAGGGGATCTTCGTCTCGCCGTAGGCGCGCAGCGCGCCCTGGAGGTTGCCGATCCCCATGTGGTAGCTCTCGAACGCGAGGTCGTCGCGGCCGAGCGTCCGCTTGGCGATGACGAGGTAGCGCCCGGCCGCGGCGACGGCCTTCGGCGGGTCGAAGCGCTCGTCGATCCGCCGGCGCTCGCGCTTGCGCGCCGCGACCTTGGTTCCGCGGGCGATGCCGCGCGTGAGCTTCTCGCTGGCGGCGACGTCGACACGCATGCCGAGCAGGTTCGTCGCGGTCTCGGCGAGGATCTGCGTCAGGCCGGCGGCGCCGGACAGGTCGTTGCCGGCGCGGGCGTCGGGGCGCCCGGCGCTTTCGAGGAAGACCAGCGCCTCGAGCATGTCGGCCGGCACGCCGTCCTTCGCCGCGACCGCGTCGACGAGCGGGCGGTAGCGAGCCACGCGCCGCGCCGTCGCCTCGGCGCCGCCGGGTGAGCGGCTGTAGAGGACGTGGGCGAGGCCTACCGCCGCGCGCCGCTCGAAGCGGGCGTGGTCACTCGCGGAGTAGGCGAACGGGTCACCGTCCTTGCCGCTGAACGGCTGCGGCTTCTGCGTGCCACCGCCGCAGCCGCGCAGGAGCACGATCAGCGCCAGCGCTACGGCAGCGCAGAGCAGCAGCAGACGCAGGCGGGCACGGCGTCGGCGGGCGGCGGCCATCCGCTCTTAGGCTCGCACACCCGTCCGCCGCGCCGTATCGCCGCGACTGATATGACCTTGGCCATGAGCGTCGTCAAGATCAACGCGATCGAGGTCACGCCGGGCATGGGCCCGGCGCTCGAGGAGCGGTTCGCCAAGCGTGCGTCGGAAGTCGAGCAGATGCCCGGCTTCGAGGGCTTCGAGCTGCTGCGGCCGAGCGAGGGCGACACGTACTACGTCTACACGCGCTGGGAGAGCGAGGAGGCGTTCCGCGCCTGGGTCGAGAGCCCCGCCTTCACGCGCGGGCACGCGCAGGCGCGCAGCGAGAGCTCCGAGAAGCCGGTCTCGCACGCGTCGTCGTTGTTGTCGTTCGAGGTGGTTCAGCGCGTGTGACGTCGAGGACGAAAACCCTCACATACGTCCCGTCGCCGGCGTCCGCGCGGTGATCGAAAGACGAAACCCTTAGACAGTCGCGGGCTGCTGCTCGCGCAGCAGCCGCCACTCGACCACGTAGCCGCCGAACGGCAGCACCGCGCCGAGCAGAGCCAGGCCTGTGGTCGTGTTGCTCCAGCCCAGCTCCCGCCGCAGCACGAGCGCGAGCGCGACGTAGGCGAGGAACAGCAGCCCGTGGATCGGGCCGAGGATCTGGACGCCGGTGGCGCCGTCGCCCTGATGCTTGATGTAGCTCGCCACCAGGAGGGCGAGGAAGGTGGTGGCCTCGAGCGGGGCGATCCAGCGCAGCAGCGTCAGCGGAGTCATGCTCGACAGTCTTTCGCATCGGCCTCTCCGGCTACCGTCGGCGGCGCGATGGCGTCGTATGTGTTCCTGACCACGTGGCACCTCGACGCGCCGATCGAGTCCGTCTACGACGTGCTCAAGGAGTCCGCCGACTATCCGCGCTGGTGGCAGGGCGTCGCGAGCGTCGAGCTGCTCGCCGAGGGCGACGAGGACGGCCTCGGTCAGATCGATCGCTACGCCTGGCGCAGCGTCCTGCCGTACACGCTTCGCTTCGACGCCCGCGTGACGCGGGTCGAGCCGTTGCGGCTGATCGAGGCACGCGTCACCGGCGAGCTCGAGGGCGTCGGCACGTGGCGGCTGTTCGCCGGCGAGGGAACGGCGGTCGTGTTCGACTGGCGCGTGCGCACGACACGCACGTGGATGAACGCGCTCGGGCCGATCGCGCGCCCGGTGTTCGTCTGGAACCACGATCGCGTGATGGCCGGCGGCGGCGTCGGGCTGGCGCGGGAGCTCGGCGTGCGGTTGCTCGCAGCGTCATAGCGCTGTTCCTCCCTTTCGCGGCGGTTGCAGCCTCGGCCCAGTGGTGTCCTGCTCCGCAGCGCCACCGACCGCACGGACGAGCGCCCAGGCACGCGCCGCCGCCTCCGAGCGTGTGCGTACCTCGAGCTTGCGAAACGCGTGCTCGAGGTGCTTGCCGACCGTGCGATTGCTCACGCCGAGCTCGCCGGCGACGTCCCGGTTGGAGCTCCCGAACGCGACGAGGCACACGACCTGCGCTTCGCGTGCGGTGAGGCCCGCCGCTTCAAGCACACCGGCGAACACGGCAATGTCGCCGAGCTGAGCCAACGATCGTCGCAAGGACGTGTGCTCGATCGCGGCACGAAACGCAGAGATCAGCAGCGGGCGCGTGCGATTGAGCACGTCGCGCTCGTCGTCGGTGTAGTCGGGGTCCGCGCGGGAGAGCGCGATCGCCAGCATGCGGTCAGAGCTCGAGGCGAGGGTGAACGCGATCTGATGGTGCGCGCGCATCGGCCGGTAGACGAGCTGGTACAGCGGGGTCGCCTCGAGCTCCGCCGTCGTCACGTGGTCGGAGAAGCGCGTCGCGCGGCCGTCGTGCGTGCGCGCGATGTAGGCGGCAATCGGGTTCTCGTCGCGATGCGCGGCGTACAGGTCGATGAGGTCTGGCGGCGGTTCGGGAATGACCAGAACCGCGATGTCGTCAGGGTCCGGGCCCAGGTCGTTGAGCGACGCCCAGTCCGACGGCACGACGCGCATCAGCGACCGCAGCAGGGCAAGCCGGAACTCATCGAGTTCGACGACGCCGATGACGTCCTCGACGATCGCGAGCACACGGGCGTCCATACGTCATTTCAGCGTAGCGGCGGCTGGATGGGCAGTGCCGTTCGGTCGGACTGATGCTTGAATGCCGCGCCGTGCACCGGATTCGCCGCCGGTACGTCGTCGTGGCAGCGCCGCTGGCGCTGCTCGCGCTGCTGCTGGCGACGCTTCCTGCCCGGGGCGCGAGCTCTGCCAAGACCGTCAAGGTGTCGGTTCCCGCAAGCACGATGTGGATGAAGACGTCCGTGAAGCTGGCGGCGGGCGAGTCGGCCTCGATCACGGCGGCAGGAACCATCTCCTACGGCAGCGGCGACCCCAAGTGCCAGGGGATCCCGATCACCGCCGACGGCTGCGCGGCGGAGACGGCTGCCATCGCCGGGCCGGCCGGCGCGCTGGTCGCGAAGGTCGGCGCCGGCAAACCGGCCGTCGTCGGGAGATCCGGGACGGTCACCGGGCCCGGCACGATCTCGCTCGGCATCAACGACTACGAGACCGAGTTCGGGAACAACACGGGCACCTTCGTCGTGACGATCACCAGAGGCAAGGCCGCCAAGCCCGCGTTGCCCGACCTCCCGCCGGCGACCCAGTCCAACGCCCGCCCGGTCGACGCGAAATCGACGACGACCGGCAAGAGCAACTACGGCGGCGTCACGATCACGCGTGACGGCCGCAGCTACCGCATGACCGCGAGCTCGACGCTGCAGACGGGCGACGTCATCAGCACCGACGGCGAGACGGTGCTGACAATCGATTTCGCGATCGGCGGTCGCACCGGCCTTGCTCGAAACTCAAGCGTCCGCATCACCGGCGATCGCCAAATCGAGGGCCTCCGGGGCACGACGATGGCCACGCCGCCGAGCTCGCTCGATCACCCGCTCGAGATCCAGACCAACGGCGGCATCCTCGGGGTCAGGGGCTAGGTGGCTTCGATGCGGACTCGTCACGCGCTGCTCGCATGCCTCGCTGTTGTCTTCGCGCTTGCCCTCGGGTCCGTCGCCCTGGCAGGGAGCACGAAGCCGAAGCTCGTCGGCAGCGTCACCGCGATCAGCGGTACCAAGAGCGTGAAGATCCGGGCGACCACGACGTCGACGGCGGTGACGGTCAAGGTCGGTGCCAAGCTCCAGCTCGGCGCGACGATCGTCATGGGCAAGGGCGCCAGGGCCACCTTGCGTCTCAAGCGCCCCGCGTCCGTGCCGAAGAGCCGCGTGCTGGTCTACGTCAAGTCGGCGCCGGGCACGAAGCACACCAGCACCTTGACGCGGGATGCCAAGGGCATCCTCGTCACGATTGCGCCGAGCTGACCTAGCCGCCGGCGAGCACCGCGTCGTGGCCCTCGGCGGCCAGTACGTCCATGACGACGTCGCGGTGGTCGCCCTGGAGCTCGATCACACCGTCCTTGACCGAGCCGCCGACACCGCAGCGCTTCTTGAGCTTGCCTGCGAGCCCGCGAAGACCGACGTCGTCGAGCGGGACGTTGGAGATCGTCGTCACGCCTTTGCCGCGGCGGCCGGCGACCTCACGACGAACCTTCACCCGGCCACCGTCGGAGCGGATGACCTTCCGAGGGTCGCGTACACGGCGGAGGTCGCCGTCGGAGGTGGAGTAGACGATGTCCGCGTCGCGACGTGCCATCGAGCAAAGGTATCTCGCGGCACGCACGGGTTCCCCCGGAGTGGAGCTAGGGGGACTCGAACCCCCGACCTCCTCGATGCGAACGAGGCGCTCTCCCAGCTGAGCTATAGCCCCAGGCCCGGCAAAGTGTAGCCCCGCTTCGCCGCGCGGAGGCGGTGCCTCGCACCTCGCTCGCGGGCGCTCTCCACGCATGCCACGAGGGCTACGCGGCGCCGGGGAGGAAGCTGGGGTCCGGGCGGAGTAGGCTTTGCCGAGATGGGAATCCTGGACGAAGCGATCCGCGAGCACCTGGATCTCAAGCGCCGGCGAGGAGCCGATCCGGGCGAGGTCGCGAAGCAGGAGGGAGAGGTCTTCGGGCCGTCCCGGCGTGCCGCTGCCGAAGCCGCGGAACCGTCCGAGCCTGCGCTCGAGGAGTATGCGAACGGGGACGTCTCCGAGCAGCAGACGCATCTGCGGCTCGCCGACGAGGCGCCGCCCGAGCCGTTCGCGGAAGCCGAGCCGGAACCCGCCGCGCCCGTTGCCTACGAGCGTCCCGAGGAGCCGCAGGCGACCGGGCAGGAGACGCGCGCGTTCGACCCCGAAGAGGTCCGTGCCGCCGCCGGCGCGTTCCCGGACGAGCCGGCCACCGAGCACGACCTCGAGCACGAGGTCGAAGACGACGAGGTGACCGACGACGTCCTCGAGGAGACGCCAGAGTTCCTCGCCGAGACGCCGGAGCACGACCGGCTGTGGTTCGAGCAGCGCCCGCCGCGCGACTTCGACTTCTAGCGCGAGCGCCCCGGAAAGGCGCAAGGGCGCCGCTTCCGCGACGCCCTTGAACGTTCTTGCCCTCCGTGGCAAGCACAGCTATGAGATACGCCGCTGTTCCCCAACGTACGGCGCGATCTAGCCAGTTGATCGGCCGTCACGGCCAGGGCTGTAGCGCGTCTTGCGAAGATCGGACGAGTGTCCAGACACGACTTCCTCAGTCTTCGGATCTGGGCCGGGCTGTCGGTACCCTGCTGCGCGAGGGGCCATAGCTCAGCTGGGAGAGCGCCTGCTTTGCAAGCAGGAGGTCGCCGGTTCGATCCCGGCTGGCTCCACTGCAGGTTACGGGTCGTGCTAGAGCCTGAACGAGCGAATGACGGCTCCGCCGGCGTCGCGCCAGGTCATCCGGGCATCGCCGAGCGCCCGCGGGGCGTCACGCGGGATCGTGGCGGAGATGACGTTGTCGCGGACGCGAAGAGTCTGTGTGAAGGCCGCCGGATAGGCGGTCGGCTTGTAGTAGGGGCCGTTGCTGACGATCTTCGGGTAGTGGACGGTGACGGTCGCGACGCCGTCGGGCACGAGCCCGCTCAACGTCGACGACGCTCGTCCGACCCGCTTGCTCGCGCCGGGGCGGAAGGAGCCGCCCGAGCTGCTGAACAGCCCGCGCGTGCGGAAGGTCGCGACGTCTATGCCTCCGCCGCCGCCAGTGCTGCCGTAGAGATAGATCTGATCCTGCGGCGTGGTGGGGATCGTCGCGTTGTTCTCCTGACCGTGGCGCATCTTGCCGAACGCGCCGAGCGCGGCTGATCGCAGCGCCGCCGGCTCGCCCTCGACGAGCTCCACCAGCCTGGCGTGCTCGGCGTCGAGGCACTGCTTGGTCGGCCGGTAGATCTCGCGTACGCGACGGCCGACGATGATCGTGAATCGTGCCCCGTTGGCCGCGGTGACCATGCGAACGTAGTCCACGTACGTCCCGTGCTCGAGACCGCGGTTCCCCGTCTGCTGCCGGTCGGACGGCCTCGCCGGACGGCGCAACGGCGCCAAGACGTCGAGGACCGCCTGGCTCGGCGCGCCGTGGAGCGGCCGCGTCGGGCCGCGTCGGTAGGACGGCTTGCACTCCGGCATCGTCGCGTTGACGTGCAGCACCGCCTTGTTGATCAGCGCGTACGCCTGATTGACCAGGGCGACGTGCCTCGCGGCGGCTGGGTTCTTGGGCTCAAGCGATCCCGGCGAGGTCGGGATCACGACCGTCTTCGCGAGTGCGACCCCGCCGAGCAGCACGATCGGGGCGGCGATCAGCACGACCCGCCTGCGCAGCCGGCGCCGTCGCCTCGAGCGCGCCGGGTACGCGCGCTCGAGCAGGTGCTTGAGCAGACGGTCCTCGAAGCGTTTCACGGTGCTCCCTCCAGTCGTTGGCGCAGCGCTCTGAGTCCGCGGCTGACACGCTGTCGCACCACGGCCTCCGAGCAGCGCAGTCCCGACGCGATCTCGTCGTAGGGCCGCTCGCCGATGACGTGATCGACGATCGCGGCGCGCTGGTCCTCGGGCAGCTCGCCGAGCAGCGCGGCGACGTCGATCGACGAGCCGGACGCCTCGATCCGCTCGATGTCGGCGTCGGTCAGCTCGATCCTCGGCAGTCCGAGCCGCCGGCGGGCGCGTGTCTCGACCTGGCCCTTGCGCAGCGACTCCAGGAGCCGGTGGTGCGCGATGCCGAACAGCCATGCCCGCGCCGAGCCGAGCTCGGCGTCGAAGCGGTCGATGCTCTCGAACACGCTCGCGAACGTCTCCGCCGTCAGGTCGGCGGCGAGCTCCCCGCTGCGCGTACGGCGCACGAAGTACCCGGTGACGAGCGCCACGTAGCGGCGGTAGAAGGCCTCGAACGCCTCCGGCTCGGTCGCGACACGCGCCAGCAGCGCTTCATCGGGGGACTCCTCGGACGCCATCTACCAGGGATGTGAGCAACCCCCGAACCGTGTGACCGCACACCGCCGCACGGCTTCGGCGTCCCGGCTAGCCGGCGACGAAACTCGGCTGCCAGCCGATCGCGGGCGCGACGTGATCGGCGACGTTCTGCAGCAGCTGGGTGTTGTAGTCGACACCCAGGTGGCTGGGGATCGCCAGCATCAGCGTGTCGGCCTCCGCCACGGCCGCGTCGCGAGCGAGCAGGTCGGCGATCTCGTCCGGCTCGCCGACGTAGTTGCGCGCGTGGCGTACGACGTTGCCGCCGAAGTTGCTGGTCTGGTCGTCGAAGTCACGTGGACCGCGATCGCCGAAGTGCGCGCGATCGACGTCGTCGACCAGCGGGATCACGCTGCGGCCGACGGAGACCCGCGGCGCCCGCTCCCAGCCCGCCGCCGCCCAGGCCTCGCGGTAGACCCTGATCATGTCCGCCTGAGCCTCGTGGAACGGCACGTCGACGTCGGGGTTCGTCAGCACGGTCGCGGTCTGCAGGTTCATCCCTTGCTCGGCGATCCAGCGCGCCGTCGCCTTCGTCGCCGAGCCCCACCAGATGCGATCGCTGAGGCCGGGCGACTGCGGCTGAATCGGCAGATGCGTCGCGTATGCCTTTCGGTGCCCGATGCCGGAGCCGGCGATGCCGCCGCCGGGAGGGCCGGCGGGCTGTGACGCGGGCGCCGCGGCGCGGACCACGCCTTCGCCGGCGATGGCGGCGCGAAAGCGCTCGGTGTGCTCACGGGCCATGTCGTCGGCGCTCTGGCCCTCACGCGGGACGTTCCCGAACGCCGCCGGCCCGTCGACCACCCCACGCTCGGGGAGACCGCGCCCGATGCCGAGCTGCAGCCTGCCGCCGCTGATCAGATCGGCGGCGCCTGCGAGCTCGGCCATGTGGAGTGGGTTCTCGTAGCGCATGTCGATCACGGCGGTGCCGATCTCGATCCGCGTCGTGCGCGCGCCGATCGCCGCCAGCAGCGGGTATGGCGACGCGAGCTGGTCAGCGAAGTGGTGGACGCGCAGGTATGCGGCGTCGAGGCCGATCCGCTCGGCGTTCTCGGCGAGCTCGATCGTCTGCAGATGCGCGTCGCTCGCGTTACGGGTCTGTGATCCGTGGCCGGACCGCCAGATGCCGAAGGACAGGAAGCCGATGTGCGTGGGCAATGTAATCTCCACTGAATTGATAGAGTAAGTGGGATATTGTAGACGACCCTGGCGAATAGGCCAGAAGCGCTGCCTTGCGCGCGCTCCGACACCACCACTGGAGAACCACCTTGCAACGCATTCTCGACCACTTCGTGTTTCGCCGAGCCACGGTCGTAGCGCTCGTCGTCTGCGCGCTCGGGCTCACCGCTGCCGCCGGCGTCGGCACGGCGGCCACCCCGCGCAAGGGCGGGACGCTCACCTTCGCGCTCGATCGCGACGCCGGTTGCGTCGACCCGCAGCAGTCGCCGTGGTCGACGGTGCAGATCACGTCGCGCCCCGTGCTCGACTCGCTGATCGTGCGTGATCCCAAGACCGGCGACTTCAAGCCGTGGCTCGCCACCAAGTGGAAGATCTCCGACAACGCGCGGACGTTCACGTTCACGCTGCGTCGCGGCGTCACCTTCAGCGACGGCAAGCCGCTCAACGCGGCTGCCGTCAAGGCGAACTTCGACCGCATCGTCAACCCGGCGACCAAGTCGACGTTCTCGCTTGAGTTCCTGGCGGGCTACAGGGGCACGTCGATCAAGGGCGACACGCTGACGGTCCACTTCGAGCACTCCAACTCGGGCTTCCTCAACGCCGCGTCGACCGCGTTCCTCGGCATCGAGTCTCCCGCGACGTTCGCGGCCGGTCCCGCGGCGACGTGCCAGAAGATCGTCGGCAGCGGCCCGTACACGCTGACGAGCTACACGCCGCAGAAGGGCATGACGCTGACACGCCGTCCCGGGTACGCCTGGGGCCCGGCGACGGCTGCCAACAAGGGCGTGGCGCGCCTGGACAAGATCGACTTCCGCATCCTCCCGGAGAACGGGGTGCGGGTCGCGAGCCTGAAGAACGGTGACGTCGACGCGATCGCCAACGTGCCGCCGCGGCAGGTTCCGTCGCTGAAGCGATCCGGCGCGACGGTCCTGCGGAAGCTCCAGCCGGGCCTTCCGTATTCGCTGGTCCTCAACCAGCAGCGGGCGCCGTTCAACCAGATCAACGCGCGCAAGGCCGTCCGCGCGGCGATCGATCAGGACGCGATCTCGAAGTCGATCTACCAGCTGCAGTACCCGGCGGCGCACGGCGTGATCGGTCACGCCACACCCGGCTACGACAAGTCGTTCGACAAGCTCAAGTCGTACGACCCGAAGCTCGCCAACAAGCTGCTCGACGGGCTCGGCTACACGAAGCGTGACGGTGACGGCTACCGCGTCAAGGACGGCAAGCGGCTGACGATCGACTGGCCGGTGCTGACGCCGGCGCAGTACCAGCGCGACGTCGTCGCCCAGCTGATCCAGCAGCAGCTCAAGGCGATCGGCATCCAGGCCGTGCTGCGGCCGGTGCCGGTGTTCGCGACGACGAGCCTGCGTGCCAGCGGCAACTACGGCCTGCTGGACCCGCAGATCATCCGCGGCGATCCGAGCATCATCTCGTCGGCCAGCGGCACGACGAGCATCGGCCGCGTCGCGAACAAGCAACTGCAGGCGCTGCTGACCGAAGGTCGGCAGACGATCGGAACGGCCAAGCGCAACGCGGTTTACGCGAAGGCGCAGAAGGTGGCCTACGACACGGTGCAGTGGATCTCCGTCGTCGACGTCGTCTACCTGCTCGGCCAGTCCAAGAAGGTCAACGGCATCACCTTCGATGCCGAGGGCTACCCGCAGTTCTATGACGCATGGCTCGCCGGCTGACAGCCGCGACAGGACTGCTCCGGAACCCGCTGGCGCGCGTCCTCATCGGACGCGTGCTGGCGGGGGTTCCGGTCGTCTTCGCCGCGATGACGCTGTCGTTCATGCTCGTGCACCTGTTGCCGGGCGATCCCGTCAACGCGGTGCTCGACCCGACCTCGAGCCCGACGCCTGAGCAGCGCGAGAACCTCCGTCACCAGCTCGGACTCGACGGCTCGTTGCCGCGGCAGTTCGCCGACTACGCCGGCCGTGTCGCTCATGGCGACCTCGGACATTCGATCCAGTCCGGGCGGGCCGTCAGCACGATGATCGGCGACACGATCGGCCCGAGCCTTCAGCTGGCGGGCGCCGCGCTGGTGCTCGCCCTGATCGCCTCCTGTGCGATTTCGCTGATCCAGGTCTCCACCCGCCATCGCCCGATCCGGGCGCTGGCCACGATCCTGCCGCCGGCCTCGCTCGCGTTTCCGGGCTACTGGGTCGGCATCGTGCTGATGAGCATCTTCGCCTTCGGGCTCGGATGGTTCCCGGCGACCGGTGCCGACGGTCTCTCGGCGCTCGTGTTGCCGGCCGTGACGCTGGCGATCCCGGCGACCGCCTTCCTCACCCGGGTTCTCAGCGCGGGTCTGCAGGAGGCCCTCGCGCAGCCGTACGTCCTGATCGCGCGCGCCAAGGGCGCGACCCCCCGGCGCGTCGTGCTTCGCCACGCGTTTCGCAACGGCCTGATCCCGACGATCACGGTCGCGGGCCTCGCGATCAGCTATCTCCTGGCCGGCGCCGTCATCACCGAGACGGTCTTCGCGCGTCCGGGCATCGGCCGTACTGTCGTCGCCGCCGTCAGCCAGCACGACATCCCGGTCGTCCAGGGCTTCGTGATGCTGTTCGCCGTCGTCTTCGTCGTCGTGAACATCGTCATCGACCTGCTGTACGTGGTCGCGGACCCACGCATCACCACAGGCCGGGCGGCGCTCGCATGATCCGCCGCGTGACGATCGGGCTGGCGCTGGTGGTCGTCGCGGTCTTCGTCGTCTGGGCGATCGTGCCGGGCATGATCGCTCCGGGCGAACCGGGCACGACGGACCTGCTGAACACCTTCGCGTCGCCGTCGTGGGCACACCCCTTCGGCACCGACGACCTCGGGCGCGACGTCTTCGACCGCGTCGTGCACGGCACGCGTTCGTCGATCCTCGTCGGCCTCGGCGCGACGCTGATCTCACTGCTCCTCGGCGGAACCGTCGGACTGGTGTGCGGCCTCTCGCGCGGGTGGCTCGGCCAGGCGCTCGCGCGAGTCGTCGACATGCTGATGTCGTTCCCGGGCCTGCTGATGGCGCTGACGATCATCTCCGTCGTCGGCTCCGGGTCGCGCAACATCGCGCTGGCACTCGGCGTCGCCTCGCTGCCGGCCTTCGCGCGGCTGGTTCGCGGCGAGGTGCTGCGCGTGCGCGACCAGCCGTTCATCGACGCGGCGGTCGGTGCGGGCGTACGCCGCAGCGCGATCGTCATCCGTCACGTGATTCCCAACGTCGCCGGCGCGATCCTCGCCTTCGCCGGCATCGCGCTCGGCATCGACATCATCGCCGCCTCGTCGCTCTCGTTCCTCGGCTTCGGGCCGGCGCTGCCCGCCGCCGACTGGGGCTCGCTGATCGCCGGCGGACGCGACTCGGTCAGCGACGCGTGGTGGATCACCTTCTTCCCCGGCCTGATGGTCGCCCTCGTCGTGCTGGCCGTCACACGGCTCAGCTCGCGCGGTGGCGCCGGCCCGCTGGAGCCCGCGGCATGACCGTCCTGTCAGTCGATCGCCTGGCCGTCAGCTACGCGACCCGCAACGGGTCGGTCGAAGCGGTGCGCGACGCGAGCCTCACGATCGAGCGCGGCGAGACGGTCGCGCTCGTCGGCGAGTCGGGCTCGGGCAAGAGCACGATCGCGCTGGCGACGCTGGGGCTGCTCGGCGAGCAGGCGCGGATCGGCCACGGCTCGATCGCGCTGAACGGGCGCGAGCTCGTCGGGCTCGACGAGGCGGAGTTGCGGAAGCTGCGCGGGGTCGAGATCGGCTACGTGCCACAGGATCCGCTGGCGGCACTGAACCCGGTCCAGCGCATCGGCGCCCAGGTGGCCGAGACGCTCGTGATCCACGGTCTCGCGTCCGGCCGCGAGGCCCAGGCGCGTGCGCTCGAGGCGATGGAGCACGCCGGTCTGCGGCAGCCCGACGTGCTCGCGAAGCTCTATCCGCACGAGCTCTCCGGCGGCATGCGCCAGCGTGTTCTGATCGCCTCGGCGATGGTCGCGCGTCCCGGCCTGATCGTGGCCGACGAGCCGACCAGCGCACTCGACGTCACGGTCCAGCGCCAGATCCTCGACCAGCTCGAGCTGCTGAAGCGGGAGCTGGGCCTCTCGATCCTGTTCATCACCCATGACTTGGCGCTGGCGGCACAGCGCGCCGCGCGCGTCGTCGTGCTGCAGGACGGCAACAGCGTCGAGCACGGTCCCGCGGCCGACGTGCTGACACGGCCGCGGCATCCTTACAGCAAGGCGCTGGTTGCCAGCGCGCCGCGCCTGCGCGGCGACGCACCGGCCGCGGCGACGACGTCGCGGCGGCAGCCGTCGCCACCGCTGCTGCGCGTCGAGGGCCTCGTCAAGGAGTTCGCCCTGCGCGGCCAGCGCGGCGCGCGGCGCCGCGCAGTCGACGGCGTCAGCTTCACGATCGGGCGCGGCGAGACGCTCGGGCTCGTCGGCGAGTCCGGCTCGGGCAAGACGACGGCCGCGCGGATCGTGCTGCGGCTGCTGGAGCCGTCGGAGGGGACGGTCGCCTTCGGCGATCAGGACCTGCTCGCGCTGCGGGGCGAGGAGCTTCGCCAGGCGCGCCGCCACGTGCAGCCGATCTTCCAGGACCCGCTGACGGCGCTCGACCCGCGCTTCAGCGTCGAGCAGACGATCGCCGAGCCGCTGCGCGCATTCCGCGATGGAGATCGGCAGCAGCGTCGCGCGCGCGTGCGCGAGTTGCTCGACGCGGTGCGCCTGCCCGAGGCGCTCGCGACGCGCCGCTCGACGCAGCTCTCGGGCGGTCAGCGCCAGCGCGTCGCGATCGCGCGGGCGCTCGCGCTTCGTCCCGACCTCGTGGTCTGCGACGAGATCGTCTCCGCGCTCGACGTCTCCGTCCAGGCCCAGATCCTGAGCCTGCTCGGCGACCTGCAGCGGGATCTCGGGGTCAGCCTCCTCTTCATCTCCCACGACCTCGCCGTCGTGCGCTCCATCGCCCATCGCGTCTGCGTGATGAGCAACGGCGCAATCGTCGAAGAGGGCGACAGCGCGTCGGTGCTTCTGGCACCGGCGCATCCCTACACCCAAGCGCTGGTCGATGCGGTCCCGGACCTACCGCCAGCAGACCAAGAGGACCAAACATGGACATCGGTCTCGTCAACTTTGGCACGACGCTGAGCGACCCGAACACGGGCCACACCGTCACCCAGCACGAGCGGCTGCGGGAGGTCGTCGACGGCGGCGTCCTGGCCGAGCAGCTCGGGTTCGCCTGGTACGCGCTCGGCGAGCACCACTTCGGCGAGAGCGACCTGATCTCGTCGCCGGCCGTCGTGCTCGCGGCGATCGCCCAGCGCACGTCGTCGATCACCCTGGCGACCGCGACGACGCTGGTCGCCAACCGCGACCCAGTGCTGGTCGCCGAGGATTACGCCACGGTCGACCTGCTCAGCGACGGGCGCCTGCAGCTGATCGCCGGCGGGTCGTTCTTCGAGGAGCCCTACGTGGTCTTCGACCAGGACCCGGCCAGCAAGCCCGCCCGCAAGCGCGAAAACCTTGAGCTGCTGGTGCGCCTCTGGAGCGAGGAGCGCGTGACCTGGAAGGGCACCTTCCGGCCGGCGCTCGACGAGGTCCTGCTCCAGCCGCGGCTGCTGCAGGACGCGCCGCCGGTGTGGGTCAGCGGCGGTCCGGGCCCGGACTCCGCCGAGCTCGCCGTCGACCTCGGGCTGCCGATGGTGTTCGGCACGATCGCCAGGAACCCCGAGGAGCACGTGCCGACGTTCCAGCGCTATCGCGAGCTGTGGGCCGAGCGCGGGCTTCCGCCCGAGGCTGCCCGCACGGGCGCCGCGAGCCACGTCTTCGTCGCGGAGACCAGCCAGGAGGCGAAGTCCCTGTGGCGCGCCTACTTCGCCAACTACTTCAGCCGCGGCAAGCTGCCGCCGGGCGCCCCTCGGCGCGAGGTCGACTTCGACCAGGCGATCGGGGCCGGGCCGGCGATCTGCGGCAGCCCCGCGGAGGTCGTCGATAAGCTCGGCCGCCTGCATGAGCTGTGGGGTCAGGACCTGCACCTGATGGCGATCGACATCGGCGGCATCCCGTACGCCAAGGTCGCTCGTGCGATGGAGCTGGTGGCCTCGGACGTGATTCCCCAGGTCGCGAGCCTCGGCGCGGAGAGGACGGTGGTGGCGGGTGCTTGACCCTGAGCTTCGCGAGCTCGCGATCGGCCGCTCGAGCGTGACGCTCGCGACGCTGATGCCCGGCGGGCAGCCCCAGATCAGCCTGGTCTGGGCGCACGCCGACGACGAGCATCTGCTGATCGGCACCAACGAGTCGCGCCAGAAGTACCGCAACGCCGCGGCGGACCCTCGCGTCACGGTGCTGCTCGCCGACGAGGAGGGCACGAGCGGCTACGTCGAGGTCCGTGGCAGCGTCGTCGCGTTCGAGCGTGGCGAGGCGGCGAAGGAGCTGGCCGATACGACGTTCACGAAGTGGACCGGCTCGCCGCCGAACTTCCCCATCGGTGACGATCGCGTCGTCCTGCGGATCGCGCCCGATCGCGTCCGCTGGCACCGCCCGCGCGGATGAGCGCGCTCGAGGAACTGGGCCCGGTCGTCGGCGCAGGCTGGCTCGCGTCGCGGCTCGGCGAGGTCGTCGTCGCCGACGTGCGCTGGTACCTCGACGGCAGCTCGGGGCATGACGCGTATCTGCGTGAGCATCTGCCCGGAGCGGTCTGGGTCGATGTCGACAACGACGTCTCCGCCGCGCCCAGCGTCACCGGTGGCAGGCACCCGCTGCCGGATCCGGCGTCGTTCGCCGATCGGCTCGGCCGGATCGGCATCGGCGACGACGACGTGGTCGTCGCCTACGACGACCAGGGCGGCGGCTTCGCCGCCCGCCTGGTCTGGCTGCTGCGCCGGATCGGTCAGCCGGCGGCACTGCTCGACGGCGGGCTCGACGGCTGGCCGGGAGCGCGCGAGGCGGGCGCGGTCGTGCGCCCGCCGGTGACCCGCGTGGCACGCCCGTGGCCGCCGGACTTGCTGCGCACGGCGAACGAGGCGCAGGCGGCGGCGCTCGCGCCCGGCGGCGTGGTGCTCGACGCGCGAGCGCACGGCCGCTACACGGGCGAGGTCGCGCTGCCGGGCGAGGTCAGGACCGGCCACGTCCCCGGCGCGGTCAGCGCGCCGTGGGCCGAGAACCTCGGCGCGGACGGGCTGTTCCTGTCGCCCGCCGAGCTCCGCGAGCGTTACGGCGCGCTCGGTGTCGCCGAAGGACGCGACGCGATCGTCTACTGCGGCTCCGGCGTCACCGCCTGTCACGACCTGATCGCGCTCGAGCACGCCGGCCTGCCGCCGGCGGGCCTCTACGCGGGCTCGTGGTCCGCGTGGTCGGCCGACCCGGAGCGGCCGATCGTGGCCGGGCCCTCGCCCGGTGGGCCCGGGTAACTGGCCACAGCCCGCCGTTCTATATCCAGTTATATTTCTCGGCCGGTGCGCGCGATCGGTCGCGCGGCCGTATCGGTTGAGACGGGGGCGACACCGCCGCCTGCTCATGAGACGCTTGCCCTGAGGAGTCGTGTGGTGCCTTCCGTTTCCTACCGCGGACCCGATCGCTGATGCGCGCCGTGGTCATGCGCGAGTTCGGCGCGCCGAGCGTCCTCGCCGTCGACGACGCCGCGGATCCCACACCTGGGCCGGGTGAGGCACTCGTCCGCGTCGCGGCGGTCGAGGTCTCTCCCGTACGCGACGCGGCCACACGCTCGGGCAAGCACCCGTTCTCACAGGCGGTGACGCTGCCGCACATCCTCGGCGGCGACTTCTCCGGGACGGTCGAGGCCGTCGGCGAGGGTGTCGACCCGGCCTGGGTCGGCCGCCGCGTCGCCGGCATCAACGAGGTCGCCTGCGGGCACTGCCCGAACTGCCTCGCCGGCTTCGACGAGTCCTGTGACTCGCTGAACATGATGGGTGTCCACCGCAACGGCACCTACGCGGAGCTGGCGACGACGCCGATCTCGACGCTGCATCGGATTCCCGAGGAGATGAGCTTCGAGGAGGCTGCCGCGTTCGCCTCGGATGGGCCGATCGCCTACGTCCAGCTCGAGAAGGGCGAGGTCACCGAGGGCACCTGGCTGCTCGTCCCCGGCGCCGCCGGTGGGCTCGGCAGCACGCTGGTCTCGATGGGGGCGTCGCGCGGCGCCAACGTGATCGCGATGTCACGGCGCGACCCGGCGATGCTCGAGCGCTGGGGTGCGACCGCGACGGTAAGCAGCAGCGACGAGAACCTCGCTGAGCGGCTGCTCGAGATCACGGGTGGTCACGGCGTCGACGTCGCGATCGACAACATCGCCCTGGCGGCGCCGTTCGAG
>DASRHW010000077.1:0-2948 GCA_035650375.1 Solirubrobacteraceae bacterium
GATCAGCATGTCCTGGTGCTCGGCCAGCGTGTTGATCGTGTGCGGGCGCGTCGGGTTCGTCGACGACGGCAGCACGTTCGGGTGCGAGGCGATCGCGATGATGTCCGGCGCATGACCGCCGCCGGCGCCTTCGGTGTGGTAGGCGTGGATGCCGCGGCCGGCGATCGCCGACATCGTCGACTCGAGGAAGCCCGCCTCGTTGAGCGTGTCGGAATGCAGCGCCGCCTGGAGGCCCCAGCGCTCGCACGCGCGCAGGCAGGCGTCGATCGCCGCCGGCGTCGAGCCCCAGTCCTCGTGCAGCTTGAAGCCCGCGGCGCCGGCCAGCGCCTGCTCGGCGAGCGCCTCCTCCGAGACCGTGTTGCCCTTGCCCAGCAGCAGCACGTTGAGCGGCATCGCGTCGAGCGCGCGGTGCATCATCGCGAGGTTCCACTCGCCCGGCGTGACCGTCGTGGCGCGGGTCCCCTCGGCCGGCCCGGTGCCGCCGCCGATCAGCGTCGTGATCCCCGCCGCGCTCGCCTCCCAGCAGATCGTCGGCGTGATGAAGTGGACGTGGCAGTCGATCGCGCCGGCGGTGAGGATCCGCCCCTCCCCCGCGACGATCTCGGTGCTGGCCCCGATCGCCAGCGCCGGGTCCACCCCGTCCATGATGTCCGGATTGCCGGCCTTGCCGAGCGCGACGATGCGCCCGTCGCGGACTCCGACATCGCACTTGACGACGCCCCAGTGGTCGAGCACGACGACGTTGGTGATGACGAGGTCGGGTGCGCCCTGCGCCCGCGTCACGACGCCCTGCGCCATCGACTCGCGGATCGTCTTGCCGCCGCCGAAGACCGCCTCGTCGCCGCCGAAGCAGCGGTCCTCCTCGACCTCGATCCAGAGCTCGGTGTCGGCAAGGCGGATGCGGTCGCCGACGGTCGGGCCGAGCAGCTCGGCGTAGCGGGCGCGATCGACGCTCATGGGCGCAGCTGCAGACCGGGAACGGCGCCGCTGCCGCCGAAGGCGACGAGGCCGACGTCGACCGACGCTCCGGGCTCGAACCGCACCGACGTCCCCGCGAGCACGTCGAGCCGAAAGCCGACGGCTGCCTCGCGGTCGAACTCGAGCGCGCTGTTGACGTCGGCGAAGTGGAAGTGCGAGCCGACCTGGACCGGCCGGTCACCCGTGTTGAGCACGCGCTGGCGCCGCCGCTCTCGCCCGGGGAGCAGCTCGTGCTCGCCGGGACGCGCCCTGACCTCGCCGGGGATCACGGAATCGGCTGGTGCAGCGTCACGAGCTTGCGGCCATCGCGGAACGTGGCCTCGACCTGGACCTCGCCGAGCAGCTCAGGAACGCCGTCCATGACCTCGTCGCGACTGAGCACGGCGCGGCCGTCGCTCATCAGGTCCGACACCGTGGCGTCACCGTCGCGCGCCCGCTCCAGCACCCAGCAGGCCAGCAGCGCCGTCGCCTCGGGCGCGTTGAGCTTGACGCCGCGCCGGTGCCGGTCGCGCGCGACCATGCCGGCCACCGAGAGCAGCAGCTTCTCCTGATCTGTCGCGGACAGTCGCATCCGCGATCAGACTGCGAGCAGCTCCTGGACGCGCTCGCGTTCGAACGTCTCGATCGGCCCCTCGGAGACGATCCGCCCGACGTCCATCACGGCGTACGTGTCGGCCAGCCGCATCGCGAAGTCGACGTACTGCTCGACGAGCAGGATCGACATCCCGCTGGTCTGCTTCAGCGACGCGATCACGTCTTCGATCTCGAGGATGATCGACGGCTGGATCCCCTCGGTCGGCTCGTCGAGCAGCAGCAGCCGCGGCTTCGTCACGAGCGCCCTGGCGATCGCCAGCTGCTGCGCCTCGCCGCCGCTGAGAAAGCCCGCCGGGCGGTCGAGCAGCTTGCGCAGCCGAGGGAACTGCTCGAGCGCCTCTTCGATCGCGTCGGGGCCGGCCTTCGCCGACGTCTCGGCGACGACGTGCAGGTTGTCGTAGACGGTCAGGTACGGGAACGACTCCCGTCCCTGCGGCACATAGGCGATGCCCGCTCTCGTGCGGTTGAACGGCGCCGCCTTCGTGATCGTCTCGCCGCCGAAGGCGATCGAGCCGCCCTTCGCGGGCTGGAGACCGACGATCGTCTGCAGCAGCGTCGTCTTGCCGACGCCGTTGCGGCCCATGAGACAGCACAGCCCGCCATCGGGTATCTCGAGCGAGACGCCGAAGAGGACCTTCGTCGGCCCGTACGCGACCTCGAGCCCGTCGACGCTGAGGATCGGCTCGGCGAGCGTCATGCAACGACCTCCGCAGCGCCGCGCGCGTCGCGCGGACGACCGAGATAGACCTCGCGCACGGTCTCGTTCTGCTGCACCTCGGCGACCGTTCCCTCGGTCAGGATCTTGCCCTCGTGCATGACGGTGACCTTGTGCGCGAAGCGGCGCACGAAGTCCATGTCGTGCTCGACGACGAGCACCGTCGTTCCGTCCTCGGCGATCGTCGTGATCAGCTCGCCGGTGCGCAGCCGCTCCTCCTCGGTCATGCCCGCGACCGGTTCGTCGAGCAGCAGCAGCCGCGGCTGCTGGACGAGCACCATCGCGATCTCGAGCCACTGCTTCTGCCCGTGCGACAGCGAGCCGGCGGCGTCTTCGGCGTGGTCGACGAGACGCACCGACTCGAGCGCCTGCGCAACGCCGTCGGACATCCCCTTGCGTCGCCGGAGCAGCGAGTGGAACGGGAGCCTGAAGCTCGCCGCGATGTCGACGTTCTCGAGCACCGTCAGCTCGTCGAAGACGGACGCCGCCTGAAAGGTGCGGCCGATGCCGGCACGGACGACGTCGTACTCTTTGCGGCCGATCAGCTCCTTGCTCTCGAACTCGATCGAGCCGCTGCGCGGCCGCACCATGCCGGTGATCGCGTCGATCAGCGTCGTCTTGCCGGCGCCGTTGGGACCGATGACGAAGCGGACCTCCTGCT
>DASRHW010000078.1:0-14005 GCA_035650375.1 Solirubrobacteraceae bacterium
ATGCCCGAAGTCACGAAGAAGACGTGGATCACGAAGCTACGGCGCAACGTCAAGGCGTTGGGCAACTTCGCCTATATCGCTTCCGAGAAGTACACGAAGCCCTGGATGCGGAAGAACCCCGATCTGTGGACACGAGAGCAATGAAGTGGGCGCTGACAATCGCAGGTGTGACGCTGGAACTAGTAGGTCTCGGCATCACTGCGATGGATCTTGCCCGGACAGAGAGGTCGCTGTCAGGCACGCATGTGCTCGGTCGAACGTGGTCGGCCGTAAAGCGCAAGCTGCACCTATCCCGGCCCGAGACTCATTCTGGCGCTGTTAGCGTCAGCGCGGCCGGGACGATCGAGGTAGCTGGACACCTCACGGTGCGTAAGGTCCGACACTTCGGACCTGGCGAGACATCCGACGCGCGCTGGTCAAAGGTCTTGGGCTGGATCAACGACCTGGACGACCACTACGGGAATCTCGTCGAGAAGGCACGCTCCGACTTCGCAGCAATGGAGGCAGCGTCAACGGCTGGCCAGCGCAAAGCGTTGGAGGAGTTACGTGACGAGGTCTCGGCCGATGCTGAGCGGGCAGCCGAGCGGGAGGGTCAGCGTGTCCGCTTGCAGTGGCGCGGGTTGCCAATCATCGCGGTTGGTCTCGTGCTCAGCGGCGTTGCGAATCTCGTCAAATAGGGCGCTAGCCAGCAACCCTCAGCAGCGCTGGCATCTCCATCGGCTGCTCAGCCAGGGCATTGCCGCTCGCTCGCTGACGTAGTGCTCCAGTCATCCAATGGCGGCTCTCGCGTGGAACTACAGCTCCGATCCGTCGGCGCAGTCGAACAAGATGACTTCTGGAGCCGAAGATCTGCGCCCGACCCCACGATCCCGCCAATCAGGTCACAGCGTATGGGCACTGGTGCCCATACCGGCCCTATTCGGGCCACTCCAAGCGCATCTGGCCGGGGCGCTCCGCGTCGCAATCGCCCGAATCCGCTGATCGCGGGCCATCGCGGGATTCCTGGCACCCGCTCATAATCGTGAGGTCGGGAGTTCGAGTCTCCCCCCAGCTATTGGCGTTTCGGGCGCCACGGCGGGCCGTTGGGCAACATTTGGTCAACGCGAACCCAGGTGTAGGCGCGTCGAGTCTTGCGCTCTTCAGCTGCGGATCGCGTCATCGATCCCCTGGTTGGCAAGCCTGTCAGCCTCGGCGTTCTGCTCGGCGACGCCGTTGGTCGCCCGGCCGATGCCTTAGCCCTGAACGTCGTTGTAGAGCGCCAACGCGCTGGCGCCCTGGAAGCTGGCGAAGATGTAGTCCGCCAGCGACCGGTATCCGTAACTGGTGACCGCCGACAGAGCGCCGTTCGCGCCGATCCACGCGCCGCCGCTGGACCCTGCGGGCCAGTTGCACTGAACGCCGATCGGCGGCGGCGACAAGCTCGAGTCGTCAAGCGCCCAGCGGGTCGAGCACTGATACATCACCTTGCCATTGCCGGTCTTGCGGTCGACCGGGTAGCCGAAGAGCGTGTACGCCTGATCGCGGACGGGGGTGAAGCTGATCTCGCGCTCGCCCGCGGCCTGCGCGAGGCTCTGGCCGTTGGCGTTGGTGCCGACACGCGCGGCGCCGGCGTCGTAGGCGAAGCTCTCGGTCGCCGCGTACTCGCCCGTCGTGCGCAGGTTCGCCGTCGTCGCGGTGAACCGGCCGAACGGCGCCGCCCCGTTGTCATAGGCGGGAACGAACATGAAGTTGTGCGCGTAGCCGCCGGTCGCTGCGTCATACACGCAGTGCCCGGCGGTCCAGACGAGGCTCTCGTTGGCGCTTTGCACCGCGGTACCGGAGCACTGGTAGTTGGTGCTGCCCATCGTCATGAAGACCTTGCCGTTGGTCCGGTTCGGATACGACGTGGGCGAGCTGACGGCCGAACGCGTATACGAGCCCGAAGACCCACCGCCAACAGGCTTGCCGTTGCCTTGAGCCTTTCCGCGCGGTACGGCGTCGGCCATGCGCGCCGGCGTCCAGTAGGCGACGATCGCGCCGCGTCCCGCGTTCGGACCGTTGTCCGGCTTCGCGCCAGCGTCGGCTTGCGCGCCCACCAGCACGACGAGCACCACCGCCGCCACGATCCCCAGCAACAGCACGAGACTGCGAACACCAAGACGACCAGCGGAACTCATCGCTATCGGATCCTTCCGGTTGGCTCCAGAGGCCCTCGTGGACGATGGGCGCGAGCAGCGTAACGGGTGTTCGCGATGATGTGGCGCGTTTTCCGAGCCTCACACCCGTCTCATACCCCGCGTTGGTCCCCGGCTGCGTGCTGCCTCCCGTGGAAGCAATCGCGCTCCTACGTCCAGCCTGACGACACCTCAGCACCGCACCTCAGCCGTGTGACTCCGGACGCAGAGGCCTGGGGCATAAAGCCGGCCTCGCCGAGTGTGTGGCCGGCGTCACCGGCGTGTGGGCCTACGTCGGGATCGTGGCCGGCTCCCACCCGATCGCCGGCGCGATGTGCCGTGTGATGGTCTCCAGCAACCGGGCGTTGTATTCGACACCGAGCTGGTTGGGGACGGTCAGCAGCACCGTGTCGGCCATGCGAACGGCCTCGTCGCGCGCGAGCGCCTCGGCGATGACGTCGGGGTCGCCCGTGTAGCTGCGACCGAAGCGAGCGTTCTCATAGACATCGATCGCGCCGACCTGATCGGAGTCCGGACGCCCACCGAAGTATCGGCGGTCGTCATCGGTGGTGATCGGCAGGACGCTGCGGCTGACCGACACACGAGGCTCGCGCTCCCATCCCGTCGCGGCCCACGCGTCGAGATAGACCGAGATCTGCTCGGCCTGGAGTTGATCGAACGGAACCCCAGTGTCCTCCCCGAGGAGCGTCGAACTCTGCAGGTTCATCCCCTTGAGCGCGACCCAGGCCGCGGTCTCGCGCGTTGCCGAGCCCCACCAGATGCGCTCGGAGAGGCCGGGCGAACGCGGTTGGATCGGCAGCAGCGTGCGGACGCCGACCTGTCGCGGGTCGGACGTCGCGATGCCGTCACCCGCGATCGCGGCCCGGAAGGTCGCGGTGTGGCGGCGCGCGAGGTCAGCGCCGGACTCGCCCTCGCCAGGCGTATAGCCGAACACGGCAGGCCCCTCCAGTGCCGGCTCCGGCGACCCCCGGCTGATCCCGAGCTGGAGGCGCCCGCCGCTGATCAAGTCTGCCGCCGCGGCCTCCTCAGCCATGTACAGCGGGTTCTCGTAGCGCATGTCGATCACGGCGGTACCGATCTCGATCCGGCTGGTGCGGGCGCCCACGGCCGCGAGCAGCGGGAACGGCGCGGCGAGTTGGCGTGCCCAGTGATGCACGCGAACGTAGGCGCCGTCCACCCCCAGCGCTTCTGCCGCCTCGGCCAGTTCGACCGTCTGCAACAACGCGTCGCCGGCGGTACGCGTCTGCGAGCCCGGCGAGTCCTGCCAGTGCCCGAAGGAGAGAAAGCCGATGCGCTTCTTCATCGAACCATCGTGACACCGTCGTCGTGCCGGCATGCGGGCGACCGAGGTTGCCGCGGCCACGCCGGGGTAGACCTAGAGGATGGCCCTTCCCCTCACAGATGCCGCTGCCATGAAGCGACTCAAAGCCGTCAACGCGCGGATCGCAGTGATGCCGTCCGGCAAGGCGCGCCTCGCCCTACTGCGCCGGCAAGCCACCTTGGGAGATCAGCGCGACGCAGCGGCTGAGAAGCGGCGTCGCGCTGCGGACGCGTAGTTCCCGACCTGAGCCGACGCATCAATACGGCATAGCCCGAGGCGAAGTACGGCAGTTCTGCGGATGGCAGGGCGATCGACCGCGCGTACGGTCGCAGACATCCGATAACCAGCCTTCAAGGAGGGTCCCATGCCGACGTATCTCATCGAACGCGACGTCCCCGGCGCCAGCCAGCTGACCGAGGACGAGCTGCGCGGAATCACCACCAAGTCCAACGACACCGTCGCCGAGCTCGAGCGTCCGTACACCTGGCGCCACAGCTACGTCGCGGGCGACAAGATCTACTGCGTCCACGACGCAGAGACGGCCGACGACGTGCTCGAGCACGCGACACGCGGTGGCTTCCCGGCGAACCTCGTCGCGGAGGTGACCGCCGTCTTCGACAGCGGCGGTCCGCGCGAGATGCCGGTCTGAAGTGCTGATCTAAACTCGTGCCGTGACGGACATCCTGATCGGCCGCAACGCAGAGCGAGCGCGGCTGGATGCCGCGCTCGCCGACGTGGTCGAGGGACGAGGCTCGCTGCTGCTGCTCTCGGGCGAAGCCGGCATCGGCAAGACGAGGCTCGCCGACGACGCCCTCGGCTCGCTCGCCGACGTGCAGTCGGTGCGCGGCGCCGCCAGTCCCGGCTGTGCTCCGTTCGCGCCGCTGATCACCGCACTGCGGTCGTACCTGCGCACCGACGCCGGTGGCCTCGACGAGTGCGGGCCGCTGCGGGCCCACCTCGCGCTCCTGCTCCCCGAGCTCGGCGAGGCGACGGAGACGACCGATCGCGCGGCCGTGTTCGAGTCCGTTCGCTGCGCGCTGATCACGATGTCCACTCGGCGTCCGGCGGCCATCCTCCTCGACGATCTCCAGTGGTCGGACGAGACGACGCTGGAATTTCTCGCCACGCTCGCGCCGACGCTGGCGGACGAACGACTGCTTGTGATCGCCGCCTACCGGTCCGACGAGCTCCCGCGATCACATCCGGTGCGGCGGCTGCGGGCGGAGCTGCGGCGCGGCCGCCTGCTCCGGGAGATCTCGCTCGACCCACTGACGCATCCTGAGACCGCCGCACTCGTCGAGCAGGTGCTCGGCGCTCCGGCATCCGCGCGACTCGCCACGACGATCTTCGATCGCACGTCCGGTGTGCCGTTCTTCGCCGAGGAGCTGACGTTGGCGCTGGACGAGGGCGACCGCCTCTGCGTGGCGGAGGACGGGACGGACCTCGTCGTCGATGGCGACGTGCCGTTGCCACAGACCGTCCGCGACGCGGTACTCGTACGCGTCGCCGCCCTGTCGGATGCCGCTCGTCACACCGCGGACGTCGCCGCCGTCGCCGGGCCGATCGTCGACCTCGACGTGATCGCCGACCTCGATGCCGAGAGCGGTTGCTCGGAGCTGCTCGCCGCGGGCCTGCTGCTTGAGACCGGCCCAGGTGTCGCGCGGTTCCGCAACCCGCTGGTACGAGAGGTGATCTTCGACGACGTGCCGTGGCTCACGCGGCGTTCGCTGCATCGCCGGGTCGCAGAGGCGCTCAGCGCACGCGGCCACGACCCCGCCGAGATCGCCGCCCAGTGGTTCGGCGCGCGCGACAACGCGCGAGCGCTCGACGCCCTGCTGCAGGCGATCGCTCGCCGTGCCGCCGTCCACGCGCATCGCGACGCGGCACGCCTCGGCCGGCAGGCGCTCGACGTCTGGCCCACGGGCGAACGCGGCGCCGAGCGCGTCACGGTCGTCGAGCAGTACGCGGCGCACTCCGAGCTCGCGGGTGATCTGGCCGAGGCCGCGCGTGCGCAGCGCGAGGTCGTGGCGGCGCGCCGCGCCGAGGGCGGTCGCGCGCTCGCCGACGCCGAGCGCCGCATCGCCGGCATCTACGCGCTGCAGGGCGACCGTTCGCGCGCGCTGGCCGCGCGCGAGGTCGCGGCCGAGGCCTTCTCGGCGAACGACCTTCCCGGCGAGGCCGCGGCCCAGCGACTCGTGATCGCGGCCTATCACCAGAGCGCCGGGCGTCACGGCGAGGCCGTCGCCACCGCCCGTCTCGCCGGCGAGCAGGCCCGCCGCGCCGACCGGACCGACCTGACAGTGCGGGCGTTGGGACTGGAGGGAGTGGCGACGGTCAAGCTCGGCTCGTTCGACGAAGGGGTCGAGCTGATCCGCAGTGGCCTGGCGATGGCCCTCACCCACGAGCTCACGCTCGAAGCGGCCGAGGTGTACCAGCGTCTCGGCACGGCGCTTGAGATCGCGGGTGACTACGTCGGCGCACGCGACGCGCTCGGCACGGCAGTCAGCCTCTGCGAGCTGCACGGAGCCGACGGGCTCGGGCAGACCTGCCTCGGCTGCATGGCGTATGTGCTGCGAGAGCTCGGCGACTGGGATCAGGTCGAAGAGCTCTGCTCGAGCTTGATCGTGCCCGGCGCCAGCGCCGCGGACACGCTCGTCGCCGACGGCATCCTCGGCGCCGTCCTTGCCTGGCGCGGGCACCGCGAGCAGGCTCGCCCACTGCTCGAGCGCAGCCTCGACACCGCGATCCGCCTGAACGTGATCTCGATGCTCTGCGACAGCGCCGCGGCGCTTGCCTGGCTCGCCGACGCCGATGGAGACCACGAACGGGCGCGGGAGCTGGCGCTGCTGCTGATCGAACGCTGGTCCGGAAGTGAGGACCGCCACTACGCGATCTGGGGGCTGCGCTGGGCGGCGGCGTTGTTCGCTCGCACCGGCGCCACGGCCGACGCCCGCGCCAGTGCCGAGGCGCTGTCGGTGATCGCCGCGTCGTCCGGTCACGACGACGCGCTCGCGGCGCTCGCCCACGCGCTCGGAGAGATCGCGCTGGCCGACGGTGACCCTGTCGCGGCGGCCGAGCACCTGTCCCGCGCAGTCGAACTCCACGAGGGGCTCGAGATCCCGTTCGAGCGCGCGCAGATCCTGCTACGGGCCGGCGTCGCACTCGCGGCCGCCGGCGATCGCGAAGCCGGCTTGGAGCGCCTGCGCGAGGGCCACCGCCTGGCTCAGAGCCTGAGCGCCGCGCCGCTCGCCTCTGAGATCGCCACGGAAATCGTCGCGCTGGGCGCCTCGCTCGCGGATCAGCTCGGTCAGCGTGCCGCGGCCGACCATGAGACCGCCGGCCTCTCACGACGGGAGCTCGAGGTGATCCGTCTCGCCGCGACGGGATCGACGAACCGTGAGATCGCCGACCAGCTCGTGCTGAGCACGCGGACGATCGACATGCACATGCGCAACGTCCTGGCCAAGTTGCGCTGCCGGACGCGGACCGAGGCGGCGCGCCGGGTGGCCGAGCTCGGGCTGCTCACGGCGGAGCAGGCCAGCGTCAGGAACGAGTCGTCGAGCTGATCTCGCCGCTGGTCTCGTCGACGCCGGTGATCAGCCGCGCGCCCCGGCCACGCGATACGAAGCTGAACAGCCACCGCAGGAGCACCAGCAGCCGGTTCTGGAACCCGATCAAGTAGTAGAGATGGACGACCAGCCATGTGATCCACGCCGGGAAGCCGCTGAGCCGGACGACATGCAGATCCGCCACGGCCCTGGCTCGGCCGATGGTCGCGAGATTTCCCTTGTCGACGTAGTGAAAGGGCCTCGTGTCGCGTCCCGCGAGCCGGGCGGTGATGGTCTTGCCGATGTGTCTGCCCTGCTGGATCGCGACGGGCGCGACGCCCGGGAGCGTGATCGTCTCACCGCCGGACTGACGGACGCGGACCATGTCGCCCGCGGCGAAGACCTCGGGATGGCCGAGCACGGTCAGGTCCGGGCCGACCGTAAGCCGGCCGGCGCGGTCGGCCTCGGCTCCCGAGCTCTCGGCCAAGGCCGTGGCGAGGCCCGAGGCACGGACGCCGGCGGCCCAGATCACGGTGTGGGCCGAAACTCGTTCGGTCTCGCCGTCCGGCGCTCGGAGGTCCACCCCGTCGCGGTCGATCCCGACAACGGTCCGGTTGATCGTCGGCGTCACACCAAGCGATTCGAGCGAGGTCGCGGCACGCAGCGACAGCGATTTCGGGAAGGTTCCGAGCAGCCGGTCGCCGGCCTCGACCAACAGGATCCGCGCGTTGCGGGAATCGATCACGCGGAAGTCGGGACGCAGCGTGTCTCGCGCCAGCTCACCGATCTGCCCGGCCATCTCGACGCCCGTCGGCCCACCGCCGACGACGACGAACGTCAGCTCGGCCTGGCGCAGCTCCGGATCGTCGACTGCCTCGGCCTTCTCGAACGCGCCGAGGATCCGGGCACGCACGGCGAGGGCGCTTTCCAGTGACTTGACCTCGGGCGCGACGGCAGACCATTCGTCGTGGCCGAAGTACGAGTAGGCCGAGCCGGCAGCCACGACGAGCACGTCGTAAGGCAGCACGGCCGGGGCGGGGATGTCGCCGACCGGCGTCAGGCGCACGTGGCGGGCATCGAGGTCGAATCCCGCGACCTCGCCCAGCAGCACCCTCACATTCGGTGAGGACTTGAACATGGCGCGCAGCGGATAGGCGATCTCGCCCGGTGACAGGGCCCCCGTCGCGACCTGATAGGTCAGCGGCTGGAACAAGTGAAAGTTGCGGCGATCGACCAGTGTGATGTCGACGTCGGCCTTGCGCAGCGCCTTTACCGCGTTGAGGCCCGCGAAGCCGCCGCCCACCACCACGATGCGCGGGCGCGAACCCGTCACCGCTGCCCTCTGCCGACGATCGCACGCGCTGCTGTGCAGGAAAGACGGCATTCCATGGGTGCATCTCTACCCAGCAGCCGACGTACGAACCGGCGGTCAGCGACGATCCAGCCGCATGAGCCACGCGGAAACACTGATCGTCGGCCTCCTGGTGGCCGTCACGGCGCTCAGCGCACTTGCCCGCGTGCTGTCGGTGCCCTATCCGATCGTGCTCGTGATCGGCGGCGCCGCGCTCGGATTCGTGCCGGGGCTGCCCGACGTCGAGCTCGACCCCGAGGTCGTGCTCGTCGTCTTCCTGCCGCCGCTGCTCTACGGCACGTCGCTGTACGCGAACTTCAGCCACATGCGCGCGAATGTGCGCAGCCTCGCGCTCAGCACGATCGGGCTCGTGCTCGCGACGATGTGCACGGTCGCCTGGGTGGCGCACGCCCTGATCCCCGACCTTCCCTGGGAGGCGGCGTTCGTCCTCGGCGCCATCGTCTCCCCCACCGACCCGCTGGCCGCGGCGACGATCATGCGCCGCCTCGACGCGCCGCAGCGCCTGGTCAGCACCATCGAGGGCGAAGGCCTGTTCAACGACGCCACGGCGCTGGTGGCCTACCGCGTCGCCGTCGGCGCCGTCGTCGCCGGGAGCTTCTCGCTCGCAGACGCCGGCCTGGAGTTCCTCCTCGGCGCCGCGGGGGGCGTGGCGATCGGGCTCGCCGTCGGCTGGACCGTCGCCCAGATCCGCAAGCACACCCCTGACACCCAGGTCAGCGTCACGATCTCGCTGCTCACCCCGTACGCGGCGTTCGTGCCGGCCGACGCGGTCGGCACCTCAGGCGTCCTGGCGGTGGTCACCGCGGGGATCTACATGGGCATCGTCGTGCCACGGATCCTGCCGGCCCGAACACGTCTACAAGGCTTCTTCATCTGGGACATCCTCGATTACGTCATCAACGCGATCCTGTTCGTGCTGATCGGCCTGCAGCTGCGAACGGTCGTCGACGGGCTCGACGGATACTCGGCGAGCACACTCTGCGGCTACGGGCTCGCGGTCGCCGGCGTCGTGTTGGGCACCAGGCTGGTGTGGATGTTCACCGTCCCGTACATCATCCGCGCGATCGACCGGCGGCCCGCGCAGCGCCTGCGCCGGGTCGACGCTCAGGGCCGTCTCGTCATCGCGTGGAGCGGCATGCGCGGCGCGGTGTCGCTCGCGGTCGCGCTCGCGATCCCGCTGTCGATCGACGGCGGCGGTGCGTTCCCCCAGCGCGACCTGATCGTCTTCCTCACGTTCGCGGTGATCTTCTTCTCGCTCGTCGTCCAAGGGCTGACGCTGCCGGGCCTCATTCGCCGCCTCGGCGTCAGCGACGGCGGCGCGGACGAGGAGGCGGACGTCCGAGCACGGCTCGTCGCGGCCAAGGCCGCGATCGCCGAGCTCGATGCGCTGGCCGGCGAGGAGTGGACGCGCGACGAGACCGTCGAGCGTCTGCGTGGGTTCTACGAATACCGCACGCGACGCTTCGCCGCGCGCGCCGGGAAGATCGACGACGACGGCTACGAGGACCGCACGCTCGCGTATCAGCAGACGTTGCAGCGGATCCTCGGCGCTCAGCGCGAGGCACTGCTGCGACTGCGCAGCGACGGGGATCTCTCGAACGAGGCGATGAACCGGATCCTCCGCGAGCTCGACCTCGAGGAGTCGCGGCTCGAGATCTGAGCCGGCCCCCGGACATGCCGGGAGCTATCCCCGCGCGGCTTCGAGCACGGCTCGCGCCTCGGCCGGCCAGGCGGCGATGTCGTCGCACAGCTCCTCGGCCAGGCGATCGATCATCGCCTCGAGCACACGACCCGACGCGGCGAATCGCTCGCGCAGCCCGACGAGCTCACGATGGGTTCCGGCGGCGAAGCGCGAGCCGGCTTCGAGGTGCTCCGCGAGATAGCCGTCCGCGAGCCGATCGCGCCAGCCGATCATGTCCGTGAGCCGGCCGGTCAGGTCCTTGTCGAGCTTCGCCGCCAGAGCGCGGGCGATGACGCGTGGAGTCGACTCGTCCAGCGCGCTGAGCATCCGCCGCCAAGCCCTCGCCTCGCCGCGGCTGCTCACCTCGCGCCGCTCCTCGCCGAAGCTGAGTATCCAGAGGGCCCCGAGCTGCCGCTCGACCAGCTGGACGGTCAGCATCACGCGGCCGTACGCCGCCAGGACCAGCTCGGCGTCCGCGTCCGGATCGGTGCCCGTCACCGGCGCCAGAACACCAGGCGCTGCACCGACGCCTTCAGGATCGCGCCGGCAGGGATGTCGACGGCGCGACGTTCCTGGATCGCGTCGACCGGGCTGAACCGCAGCTCACCGCCGGAGCCGCGCTCGACGCGGCCGTCGTCGAGCCGCTGCCCCTGCAGGTAGATCCAGCCACGCTCGACTCGCAGGTCATCGGCCACGTCGCGATCCTACGCCGCACGCGACCCGAGGCACCAGACCATGCCGACGGGTGACGACCGGCTACGCCGCTCAGCCCGTATTCTCGCCCCGATGCCGACACCCGTCGCGGAGCTGCTTCCCCAGCTCCGCCGAGACCTCGAAGACCTCGTTCGCATCCCCTCGGTCTCGGTCCCGGGACGGATCGACGCCACGCTGCTCGAAGCGCACGACATGGTCGCGCGGCTGTTCGCCGACGCGGGCGTCGACGTCGGGCGGCTCGATCTGCCCGGCACCGCGCCGGTCGTCGTCGGCCACATCCCGGCACCCCTCGGCGCGCCGACGGTGCTGCTCTACGGCCACTACGACGTCGTCTCCCCGGGGGACGAGAGCCAGTGGGACTCTCCCCCGTTCGAGCCCACCGAACGCGACGGCGCGCTGTTCGGCCGCGGCGCGGCTGACACGAAGGCGAACGTCATCGCCCACGTCGGCGCGCTCCGCGCCTGGGACGGCCGGCCGCCGGTCGGGATCAAGATCTGCATCGAGGGCAACGAGGAGATCGGCAGCGGCCCGCTGACGACGTACCCCCCGACCAACCCGGACCTGTTCCGCGCCGACGCGCTCATCATCGCCGACATGGGCAGCATCAGCCCGGGCACACCGACGCTGACGACCGCGCTGCGCGGGATGGCGAACGTGACGCTCGAGGTCCGGACGCTGGCGTCGGCAAAGCACAGCGGGCAGTACGGCGGTGCCGCCCCGGACTCGCTGCTGGCGCTGCTGCACGCGATCGCGTCGCTGCACGACGAGCGCGGCGATGTCGCGGTCGCCGGCCTGCGGCGCAACGAGTGGGACGGACCCGCGCAGACGGAGGCCCAATTCCGCGATCTCGGAACGATCCTCGACGGCATGCCGCTGATCGGCAGCGGCGGCCTCGGCTCGCGAATCTGGTCGGGCCCGGCGATCACGGTCATCGGGATCGACGTCCCGTCCGTCGACGGCGCGGTCAACGCCGTCTCGCCGCACGCCCGCGCAGTGATCAACGTCCGGGTCCATCCCGACCAGGACGCGGCCGAGGCGCAGGCGGCGGTGATCGACCACCTGCGGGCGGTCCGGCCGTTCGGGATCGAGATCGACGTGCGGCCCGGGCCGACCGGCAACGGCTTCTCGGCGACCACGACCGGGCCGGCCTATGAGGCGGCGCGCGCCGCCTGGTCCGCTGCCTGGGGCGCCGAGACGGTGATGGCCGGCAGCGGCGGCTCGATCCCGATCGTCAGCGCGCTCGCGCAGGCGCTGCCAGATGCCGAGGCGCTGCTCGTCGGCGCGACGGACGGCTACGCGAACATCCACGGGCCCAACGAGCGCGTGCTGCTGAGCGAGTTCGAGAACGCGATCGTCGCCGAGGCCGACTTCTTCGAGCGCTACGCGAAGGCGTTCGCCGAGGCCTTCTGACGCGCGATCAGGCGGCGATGTCGCCGCGCTCGCGCGGAGCCACAGGGACGACCACGGCTGCGGGCCGCGCTTCAGCGTCGTCGGGGTCGCTGTTGCCGGAGATGGCTTCCTTGAACTCGTTCATCCCCCTGCCGACGGAGCGGCCGAGGCCCGGCAGCTTCTTCGGGCCGACGACGACGAGGGCGATGACGAGGACGACGATCAATTCCATGGGGCCGATGCTGGGCATGCGCACTCCTTCTCGGTGGTTGCCCGTGTCTGCGACGCCCGGCCCTCGCCGGATCACTTCGACCGAGATCTGATCCGACCGGCCGTCGTCGTCGCAGAGGTGTTTCGAGGCGTCGTCTTCCAACCCTCGAGCGCCGCTCAACGCAATCACATCGGCGGCCGGCCGCCGCCGGAAAGGATGGTCACCATGACGGATCTCTCAATTGCCACGATCGACGTCGACGGTGCGGTGCAGGAGTCGGCGGAACGCGCCGGCTTCGATACCCGTGCGGATTTCTTCCGCAAGGGGCTGCTCGCCGGAGGCACGATGCTCGCCGCCGGTGCCTTCGGCGGCATCGCGTTGCCGTCGATCGCGTCCGCCGCGACGCCGGCGGGTGACGTCGCGATCCTGAACTTCGCGCTGACGCTCGAGTACCTCGAGGCGGAGTTCTACAAGCAGGGCGTCGCGGCGAAGTTCGGCGGCGCGACGAGCACGCTCGCCTCCACGATCTACGCCCACGAGGACGCGCACGTGAAGTTCCTGACCAAGGCGCTCGGGTCGGCAAAGGTCGCGAGGCCGAAGTTCGACTTCGGCAAGGCGACGACGGACGCGGCGACGTTCCGCTCGACCGCGTACGTGCTGGAGAACACCGGCGTCTCGGCCTACCTCGGCCAGGCGGGCAAGATCAAGACGCCGGCGATCCTGCTGGCAGCCGCGACGATCGCGACGGTCGAGGCACGCCACGCGGGAGCGGTCGCTCAGCTGATCGGCAAGAAGGTCTCGCCGGACGGCTCGTTCGACGTCGGAGAGAGCTCGATGGCGATTCTCGCCGCGGTCAAGAAGACCGGGTTCATCAAGAGCTAGCGGGCACGCGAAGGCCGGCCCGCCGCCGACGCACGGCGGGCCGGCCGGCCGCAGCGCCGGCTCAGCCGTTGCCGCGCTCGCGGATGGAGATCTTCGCGCCCATCTGCTCGAGCACCTCGATCGGATCCTCGAGGAACCAGCCGTCGGACATCCGGCCCTGCTCGTCGAAGCGGACACGTCCCACATACGGATAGCTCACCCTGCTGCCGGTCGCGGGATTGCCGCCGCGGTCCTCTCCCGAATGAGTCCAGTCCGACTGGTAGAGGCCGACGACGACGTTGCCCTCAGCCCATGCGTCGACCGTGTGCGACCAATCGCTGTGCCCGGCGCTCGCCACCTTGAACTCGACCATGAAGCGATCGAGGGTCCACGCGTCGGGGCGCGGGCCCGGGTCGCGGCCTGCCATCAGCATCGCCGAGTCGCCGCTGCCACGCTCGACGACGAACTTCGGCGCGAACATCTCGTCGAGACGCGGCATTTCGCGGCGATGCCGCGCATCGTAGGACTCCAGGAACGTCTGCTTGTTGCGCGCCGTCTCCTCGTCCGTCGTGCTCGAGAAGTGATCCTGCATACGCCCCGGCACGAGCCGCACCTCGACAGGTTCTCGGCCGGCCGGCGGACGCACGAGCGTCTGGTCACCCAGCTCCACGGTCAGCTCGAGCCCGAGCTGCTCGAGGATGTCGAACGTGTCGCGGAAGAACCAGCCCTCGGCC
>DASRHW010000079.1:0-16481 GCA_035650375.1 Solirubrobacteraceae bacterium
CGACTTCCGTACCGCTATCCGCGACGCTCTCGACGAGGAGCTCGCGCACGATGACCGGGTGATCTTCTTCGGCGAGGACGTCGCCAAGCCCGGCGGCGTCTTCGCGGCCACCGGCGGGCTCTACGAGCGCTACGGCGCGGACCGCGTCTTCGACACGCCGATATCGGAGCTGGCGATCACCGGTGCGGCGTTCGGCAGCGCCGTCAACGGCCTGCGGCCGGTGATCGAGATCATGTTCGGCGACTTCCTGCCGCTGTCGACAGACAGCCTGATCAACCAGTCGGCGAAGTACTGGTACCTGTCAAACGAGCAGGCGAGCGTGCCGCTCGTCGTCCGCTCCGCCGTTGGTGGTGGCGGGCGCTTCGGCGCGATCCACTCGCAGTCGCCGATCGGCTGGTTTCACAACGTGCCGGGGCTGAAGATCGTCTGCCCGTCGGGGCCCGCCGACGCGAAGGCGCTGCTGAAGGCCGCGATCCGCGACGACAACCCGGTGCTGTTCTTCGAGCACAAGCGGCTCTACGCGACGAAGGAGGAGGTCGAAGACGGCGCCGGCGACGAGGTCGCGGAGCTGGGCAGAGCGAAGGTCGTCCGCGAGGGCACCGACGTCACGCTCGTCTCGATCATGCGCGGCGTCCACGACTGCCTCGCGGCGGCGGACCTACTCGCCGTCGACGGCATCGACGCCGAGGTCATCGACCTCCGCACGATCCGGCCGTTCGACCGTCAAGCGGTGCTCGCCTCGCTGGCCAAGACGAATCGGCTCGTCGCCGTCGAAGAGGGCCCGCTCACCGGCGGCTGGGCCGGCGAGGTGCTCTCGGTCGCGATCGAGGAGGGGCTCGGCGACGTCGACGACCTCTGGCGCATCGCGACCGACGATCACCCGATTCCCTACAGCCCGCCGCTCGAGGACGCGTTCTTCCCCGACGCCGCGGCGATCGCGGCATCGGTGTCGACGCGCCTCGCCGGCAGCGCCGGCTAGCGGATCGCCTCCGGCGCGATCCGCGCTTCGTCGAGCAGCACGCGATCGCCGCGCATGGGCACGCCTTCGCTGAGGAGTCGCTCGCGCTGCGCCGTGCCCTGCGTGATGCCGCCGTCGGCGCGCACGACCCGCCACCAGGGCACGTCGCCCGCGCCGGCGAGGACGCGTCCGGCCTGTCGCGGCGCTCCCGGCGAGAGGTCGCCGTACGTCGTGACGAAGCCCGGCGGCACGCGGCGCACACGGTCGAGGATCGTCTCGGTGGTGAGCGCCATCGGCCTGACGGTATCCCGCGCCGCCGCGCTAGTCGGTCAGCATGCTCGGGTCGGCCGGGACGTCCACGGCGAGCTCCTGCAGCGCCGACAACGGCACGATCTCGAGCGCCCGTTCGTGGGTCGACGCGAGCACGACGAAGGCGCCGGCACCGTGTTGGTAGGCGAGCAGCCAGTTGCTCGCGGTGACGCACCAGCGGTCGCCGGGGACAAGACCGGGAAAGCTGTACGGCGGCATCGGCGTCACGAGGTCGTTGCCAATGCTCAGCTGATGCTCGAGGAACTCGGCCGTGACGACCGCGCAGATCGTGTGGCTGCCGATGTCGGCCGGTCCGGTCGTGCAACAGCCGTCACGATGAAACCCCGTCAGCGGTTCCGTGCCGCAGGGTTCGAGGGCGGTACCGAGGACGTTGCGGTCGGCCATCGCGGAAGTATCGCTCGCGACCGACAGCCGTGGGCTGGAGGCCGGCCGACGGCGCGGCCGTGTAGAAGTGTCGGAATGCTCTTCTACGAACCCAGCCAGCGCGACCGCGGCGTTCTGCCGCACGATCCGTTCAAGGCGATCGTCGCGCCGCGCCCGATCGGGTGGATGTCGACCCTCGGCCGCGACGGCGAGGTCAACCTCGCGCCGTACAGCTTCTTCAACGCGGTCTGCGAGGCGCCACCGATGGTCGCCTTTTCCAGCGCAGGGATGAAGGACTCGGCGACGTTCGCCGGCGAACGCGGCGAGTTCGTCTGGAACATGCCGACCTGGGACCTGCGGCACCAGGTCAACGAGAGCTCCGCGACGGTCGCCCGCGGCGTCAACGAGTTCGAGCTCGCGGGGCTCGAGCCGGCGCCGTCGCGCCTCGTCGCTCCGCCGCGCGTGGCCGCGTCGCCGTGCGCGCTCGAATGCCGCGTCGTGCATCAGCTCGAGCTCCACGACGTCGACGGCCACCCGGTCAACCAGCACCTCGTCGTCGGCCAGGTCGTCGGCGTCCACATCGACGAGCGCTACGTCGTCGACGGGCTCGTCGACACGGTCGCGATGCAGCCGATCTCACGCTGCGGCTATCGCGGCGACTACACGGTGCTCGAGCGGCTGTTCGAGATGTTCAGGCCCGGCGTCACGCCGTAGGCGCGGACGTCACAATCGCCAGATGACGTCTCCGCTCTCGTTCGATCCGATCGCCGAGGCACGGCGCCAGTGGGACGTCAACTGGGGCGCCGGGCCGGGACCGTCGATGAGCGCCGTGACGTCGATCATGCGCTCGCAGCAGATCCTGATGGCACGGCTCAACGAGGCGCTGCGCGAGTGGGAGCTGACGTTTCCCCGTTACGAGGCGCTGATGCTGCTGTTCTACAGCCGCGAGGGCGCCCTGCCGCTGGGCAAGATCAGCGACAGGCTCCAGGTGCACCGCGCGAGCGTGACGAACGTCGTCGACCGCCTCGCCGACCAGGGGCTCGTGACGAGACAGCCACACGACCGCGACCGGCGAACCGTGATGGCCACGATCACTCCGCGCGGCCGTGATGTGGCGCGTGCGGCGACGGCGGTGCTCAACGGCGCCCGCTTCGGCATGGACGGACTCAGCGATGCCGAGTGCGAGTCGGTCGCCGGCTCGCTCGAGTCGCTGCGCCGGGCTGCGGGCGACTTCTCCGGCTAGGTCGCGCCCCCTCTGGCGGGCGTGCACGCTCGCCGCTAAGATAGGCGACGTTCCAACTATCTGACGGCCGCATATCCCCGCGCTCCGATGACGATCGACACGCAAGCCCCGCTCGACGGCTGGCATCAGGCGTACGCGGCGACGCCGGAACGCGACGCGCCGTTCACCACGCTGTCCGGTGAGCCGGTCCGGCCGCTCTACACCGAGGCCGACGCTCCGGATGCCGACGCGATCGGCGTGCCGGGCAGCTATCCGTTCACGCGCGGCGTCTATCCGTCGATGTACCGCGGCCGGCTGTGGACGATGCGCCAGTTCGCCGGCTACGGCACCGCGGCCGAGACGAACGAGCGTTTCCGCTACCTGCTCGACCACGGCCAGACTGGCCTCTCGACGGCGTTCGACATGCCGTCGCTGATGGGCCTCGACTCCGACCATCCGCGGTCGCTCGGCGAGGTCGGTCGCGAGGGCGTGGCCGTCGACAGCGTCGATGACATGCAGCGGCTGTTCGCCGGGATCGACCTCGGCGAGGTCAGCGTCTCGATGACGATCAACGGCCCCGCCGCGATCATGCTCGCGTTCTACGTCGTCGCGGCCGAGCGGCAGGGCGTGTCACCGGATCGTCTCGCGGGGACGATCCAGGCCGACATCCTCAAGGAGTACATCGCGCAGAACGAGTGGTGCTTCCCGATCGACCCGGCGATGCGGCTGCTCGGCGACACGATCGAGTACGCCGCGTCGGCGATGCCGCGCTGGAACTCCGTCTCGGTCTCCGGCTACCACATCCGCGAGGCCGGCTCGACGGCCGCCCAGGAGCTCGCGTTCACGCTCAAGAACGGGCTCACCTACGTCGACCAGGCGGTCGCCCGTGGCATGGACGTCGACGACTTCGCGCCGCGGCTGAGCTTCTTCTTCAACGCCCAGATCGACTTCTTCGAGGAGATCGCCAAGTACCGCGCGGCGCGCCGGATCTGGGCGCGCGAGCTGCGCGACACCCACGGGGCGAGAGACCCGCGCTCGTGGCTGATGCGCTTTCACACCCAGACCGCGGGTGTCAGCCTGACCGCGCAGCAGCCGCTCAACAACGTCGTCCGGACGACGATCGAAGCGCTCGCCGGCGTGCTCGGCGGCACCCAGAGCCTGCACACCAACTCCTACGACGAGGCGCTCGCGCTACCGACCGAGAGCGCCGCGCGCACGGCGCTGCGGACACAGCAGATCATCGCGCACGAGACCGGCGTGGCGAACACGATCGATCCGCTCGGTGGCAGCTACTTCGTCGAGTCGCTGACCGACGAACTCGAGCGTCAGGCGTACGCCTACTTCGAGCGGATCGACGCGCTCGGAGGGATGGTCGAGGCCGTCAAGCTCAGCTACCCGCAGCGCGAGATCGCCGACGCCGCCTACGAGCTCCAGCGCGAGGTCGACAGCGGGCGGCGCGTCGTCGTCGGCGTCAACGCCTTCACGGAGGGCGACGAGACAGCGCCGCTGCACACGGTCGACGTGGGGCTCGAGCGCCAGCAGGTCGCGTCTGTGCAGGCGCTGCGGGCGCGGCGTGACGCAGCCGCCGCCGAGACTGCGGTCGCGGCCGTTCGCGACGCGGCCGCAACCGGCCGCAACGTCATGCCGGCGCTGCTGGATGCCGCCCGCGCCGACGTGACCGAGGGCGAGCTCGTCTCGGCGCTGCAGGACGTCTGGGGCACCTACACGGAGACCGCCGTCTTCTGATCACCGCGCGGGGCGCGGGTGATCAGACCTCGAGGTCGAGCTGTCCCTCGTTGACGTCGGGATTCGCGGCGCCCCGCATGCGCCGGCCCCGCGACCAGTGCCGGACGACCTCACGCGGGCGCGCCGAGCGCCAGCTGACGCCACGGCACAACGGCTCGAACCGCAGGTCGCCGTCGCGTTCGACCGCCAGGACGAGGCCGTGCAGCCTGCGGCCCTTCTTGTCGACCTCGACGATGTCGCCGGGCTGGATCGAGGCGGTGCGCACCCGGCGCACGGTAACCGGCGCGGGGATGCCGCAACGACTCGCTCGGGGCGGCGCGATGATCGCTACACTTTCTCCACTTCGACCTGCCCTCGCGGCGGGTCCTTTTTTCGTCGCGACCCTTTCCGAGGCACCTTCATGGCCCGTGGAGACGTGCGGATCGCAGTGACTCTCGCGTGCGAGAGCTGCAAGCGCCGCAACTATCAGACAAATAAGTCCAAGCGCAACAACCCGGATCGCATCTCCCTGCGCAAATACTGCAGGTGGTGCCGGTCGCATACCGACCACCGCGAGACGCGCTGATGCCGGGCTTCGCCGTGGTGCGGCGCCCGGGAACGGTCCGCTAAGGCCGCAATGGCGCGCCGCGCTCGCCAGAAGCGGCGCCGGGCCCAGGAACCTGGCCCCGGCCCGACCCAGCCGCAGCGTGAGAACGTGCCCGGCGCGCTCGACCATGCCTCGGGTGACGTCGAGGAGTTCGAGGCTGGCATCATCGCGGGCGCCGACGGCATCCCGGACGAGCCCGGCGACGACGCCGAGCTCGAGGCCGAGGCCGTCGACGCGAGCCCCGCGGCTCACCGTGCGGTCGGCATCGATCGCGGCGGCCCGACGGCGCACCAGCCCGTGCAGGGCCGCGGCGGCAGTCGCGTGCTCGGCTTCCTCCGCGCCTGCGTGGCGGAGCTCCAGCGGGTGCAGTGGCCCGACCGCCGCCAGGTCGGGCAGGCGACGGCGGTCGTGCTCGGCTTCGTCGTCATCGCCGGCGCCTACCTCGGCCTCGCCGACGTCGTCGCCCAGAAGATCATCGATGTCATCCTGTAACGCGACCGACTGAGAAAACATGTTCCGCTGGTACGTCGTCAACACCTACTCAGGACACGAGAAGAAGGTCAAGCAGAACCTTGAGCACCGTGTCACCTCGCTGAACCAGAAGCGCTTCGTGCGCTCGGTCGTCGTGCCGACCGAGACCGTCTCGGAGATGAAGGACAACCAGAAGGTCTCCGTCGAGAAGCGCACGATGCCCGGCTACGTGCTGGTCAACATGGAGCTCAACGACGACTCCTGGGGCCTGGTCAAGAACACCCCGGGCGTCACCGGTTTCGTCGGCGCCTCGAACGAGCCTGTGCCGCTGACGCAGATCGAGGTAGACCGGCTGCTGCACCGTGAGGTCGCCCAGAAGGTCGCGACGAAGGCGCAGTTCTCGATCGGCGAGCAGGTCAAGGTCGTCTCCGGCCCGCTGTCGGACTTCTCCGGCGAGATCAGCGAGATCAACCAGGACGCCGCTAAGCTCAAGGTCCTCGTGTCGATCTTCGGGCGCGAGACGCCTGTCGAGGTCGGCTTCGATCAGGTCAAGAAGGTCTGACGCAGCGCGTCAGACGACGTCGAACCGCACCCCTCGCTATGGCTAAGAAAGTCCTCACAACGATCAAGCTCCAGGCCGCCGGTGGCCAGGCCTCTCCGGCCCCGCCCGTCGGTCCCGCGCTCGGTCAGCACGGCATCAACATCATGGAGTTCTGCAAGGCGTTCAACGCGCAGACCCAGCAGGACGCCGGCACGACGATTCCCGTCGTGATCACGGTCTACGAGGATCGCTCCTTCACGTTCATCACGAAGACGCCGCCCGCGGCCGTGCTGATCAAGCAGGCGATCAACCTCGCCAAGGGCTCCGGCGAGCCGCACAAGAACAAGGTCGGCAAGATCAGCCAGTCGCAGCTGCGCGCGATCGCCGAGAAGAAGCTCGACGACCTCAATGCCAACGACGTCGACGCCGCGGTGAAGATCATCGCCGGCACCGCCCGCTCGATGGGCGTGGAGGTGGAGGGCTGATGGCGAAGCACGGAAAGGCCTACGCCGAAGCGCTTCAGCAGGTCGATCGCAACCGCGAGTACGAGCCCGCCGACGCGATCCGCCTCGTCAAGGAGCTGAAGGCCGCGAAGTTCGACGAGTCGGTCGAGGTGCACGTCCGCACCGGGCTCAACGTCCGTCACGCCGACGAGCAGCTGCGAGGCACCATCGCGTTGCCGCACGGGCTCGGCAAGAGTGTCTCGGTGATCGTCTTCGCCAAGGGCGACAAGGCGCGCGAGGCCGAGGAGGCCGGCGCCGACATCGTTGGCGACGAAGACCTCGCCAAGCGGATCGAGGACGGCTTCACCGACTTCGACGTCGCCATCGCGACGCCCGACATGATGCCCGTCGTCGGCCGTCTCGGCCGGGTGCTCGGGCCGTCGGGCAAGATGCCGAACCCGAAGGTCGGCACGGTGACCAACGACGTCGCCAAGGCAGTTGAGGAGTCCAAGGCCGGCAAGGTCGAGTACCGCACCGACCGCACCGCGATCGTGCACCTCAACATCGGCAAGACAAGTTTCGACGAGGGCGCGCTGCTCGCCAACTACGCAGCCGTCATCGAGGAGATCGTGCGGGCCAAGCCCGCAGCCGCAAAGGGTCGCTACATCCGTTCGGTCACCGTCGCTTCGACGATGGGCCCGGGTGTCAAGGTCGACCCGACGCGGACCAAGGACATCCTCGAGGAGGCGGCCACAGCCACCGCTGTGTAGCCCTTCCTCGTCGCCAACCCGAGACCGCCGGCAGTTCGTAAGACCGGCGTAGGAGGCCAATGAACAGAGAGCAAAAAGCTGCGGTGATCGACGAGATCGCCGCTGACATCGAAGCGTCGGAGGCGGTCTACGCCGTCGACTATCGCGGGATCACCGTGTCCCAAGCAGCTGAGATCCGCTCGCAGCTGCGCGGTGCCGACACGACGTTTCGCATCGTCAAGAACTCGCTCACCGAGCGGGCTGCGGACAAGGCCGGCGCGGAGGACCTGAAGGTCTTGCTCGAGGGCCCGACCGCACTCGCGTTCGTGCGTGGCGATGCCGCCGCGGCGGCGAAGGTGATCAACGACTTCACCCGTGCCACCGAGCTCGCGCCATTCAAGGGCGGGGTGCTCAACGGCGAGGCGCTCGACGTCGACCAGATCAAGTCGATCGCCCGGCTGCCCACGCGCGATGTGCTCTACGGCCAGCTCGTGGGCATGATCGCATCGCCGATCACCGGCCTTGCTCGGGGTCTCAACGCCCTGCTCAGCGGCGTCGCGATCGCGCTCGGCCAGGTGCAGGCGAAGGCCGAGGCCGGCGAGATCACGCTTGGTCCCGACGCACCGGCCGCGCCTGCGGCCGAGGTTGTCGCGGACGAGGCTGGTGAGGCGCCCGTCGCCGAAGCCGCGTCGACGGAGACGCCCGAAGCCGAAGCGGAGCCCGCTGTCGCGGACCCCGCAGAAGACGAGCCGGCGGCGGAGACGCCAGCCGCAGAGATCGAGGCGTCCGAGGACGCCGACGCAACCACTTCAGAACCCCAGGAGGACAACGAGTAATGGCTACCAGCACCGCAGATTGGATCGAAGAGCTCAAGGGCATTTCCGTGCTCGAGCTCGCTGAGCGCATCAAGGCGCTCGAAGAGGAGTTCGGCGTCAGCGCGACGGCCGTGGCCGCGGCCGCGCCCGCCGGCGGTGGCGGCGGTGGCGGCGAGGCCGCCGAGGACGAGGCGTCTTCCACGGTCGACGTCATCCTGACGGCGTCGGGCGACAAGAAGATCCAGGTCATCAAGGTCGTCCGGGCCGCGACCGGCCTCGGCCTGAAGGAGGCCAAGGCGCTCGTCGACGAGGCTCCGAAGCCGATCAAGGAAGGTCTCGAGCGCGACGAGGCCGAGAAGCTCAAGGCAGAGCTCGAGGAGGCCGGCGGTTCCGTCGAGCTGAAGTAAGCGCCGCGGGCTCGTGCCCGCACCCGCACGACGACGGGGCGCCTACGGGCGCCCCGTCGTCGTTCTGGGAGTCCTGGCCGCCGGTGCTACAGCGCCGGCCGCCGCGCCGGCCGCCCTGAGGGATAAACGCCGTCCCTGGCCAGCTAGCCGCAGGGCCAACGACACGGGCGTGACACAAACGCGAGGATTCGTGCCAATGTCCGAGCCGATGCTCGCGCGCCAGCATGCGCCCTACGGAGCCACCGGCTTCTACGACGAGGTCTTCGAGCCCGGCGGCTCGCCGCGTGCCCACGCCGCGCCGCTGGCGTTCGAGCTCGCCCGCCTCGGCCCTGACCACATGGCCGCTGCGGGCCTCCGTCGCGACGCGGCGTTCGTCGAGCAGGGGATCACGTTCGAGGCCGACGAGGATGGACACGTCCGCGACCGGCCGTTCCCGCTCGACCTCGTGCCGAGGATCATCCCCGCGGTCGAATGGACGGACATCAAGCGTGGGCTGGCTCAGCGGATCCGGGCGCTGAACCACTTCGTCGACGACGTCTACCACGCGCGTGAGATCGTCCGCGAGGGCATCGTTCCGTGGGAGCTGATCGTCACCCGCAGCCACTTCGCGCGCGCGGCGCACGGGATCCGCCCGCCGGGCGGCGTCTACTGCCACGTCGCCGGATGCGACCTCGTGCGCGACGCCGACGGCTCGTGGCGCGTGCTCGAGGACAACGTGCGGACGCCGAGCGGGATTTCCTACGTGCTCGAGAACAGGGTGGCGATGACGCGGTTGGCGTCGACGCTGTTCCGCCACTACCGCGTGCGTCCCGTCGACCACTATCCCCAGCTCCTGCTCGGCGCGCTGCGCGCCGTCGCGCCCGCCGCCGAAGGTGAGGCGAACGTCGTCGTCTGGACGCCGGGGCCACTCAACTCCGCCTACTTCGAGCACGCCTTCCTGGCGCGGCTGATGGGTGTCGAGCTCGTCGAGGCGTCCGACCTCGTCGTCCGCGACGACGTCGTCTACATGCGTACGACCAACGGGCTGCAGCGTGTGCATGCGATCTATCGGCGGCTCGACGACGACTTCATCGATCCACTCGAGTTCCGGCCCGATTCGGTGCTCGGCGTGCCCGGCCTGGTCCGCGCCTATCGTGCCGGCACGGTCGTGCTCGCCAACGCGATCGGCACCGGCGTCGCCGACGACAAGGCGATCTACCACTACGTCCCAGACATGATCCGCTTCTACCTCGGAGAGGAGCCGATCCTCCCCAACGTGCCGACCTATCTGCTGAGCGACCCCGACGTGCGCGAGGACTGCCTCGCTCGTCGTCAGGAGCTGGTCTTCAAGCCGACCGGCGAGAGTGGCGGCAAAGGCGTCTTCATCGGGCCGCTGACCCCGGCCGCGGAGCTGGAAACGCTCGCCGCGCTCGTGCGCGCGTCGCCCGCGCGCTGGATCGCGCAGGAGATGGTCAAGCTGTCGACGGTGCCGACAGCGATGGAGGACGGCACCCTGTCGCCGCGTCACGTGGATCTGCGCCCGTTCGCGGTCTTCGGCGAGGACATCAGGATCGTCCCCGGCGGCCTCACCCGCGTCGCCTTGACCGAGGGCTCGATGATCGTGAACTCGTCGCGCGGCGGCGGCTCGAAGGACACCTGGGTGCTCGAGGACTCGGGCGTCCCAGGTCCCGACGATCGCGCTGAGCACCCCGCGCCGCAGCCGGTCCCGCCGGTGCTTCCCGACGTCCGCTACGGCGGCTGGACGGGCCAGCAGCAGCAACAACAGCAATCTCCGGGCGGGGACTAGGTTGCTCGCGCGAATCGCCCATGAGCTGTTCTGGCTCGGCCGCTACGTGGCCCGTGCCGAGCACACCGCGCGGATGCTCGACGGCGTCTTCCACGCCGACCTGCAGAGCTCGTACGAGGACACGCGCGACGTCCAGCTGGGCTGGTTCTCGCTCCTGGCCATCCTCGGCGCGCGCCAGAAGGGCGTCACGCGGGAGGAGGCGCTCGGACGCCTGACGCTCGACCCGTCCGAGCCCGCCTCGCTCGTCAACTGCGTCGCGCAGGCACGAGAGAGCGCGCGCACATTGCGCGATGTGATCTCCGCCGACGTCTGGGAGGCGCTGAACACGACGCACCTGGTGCTGACCGGCCCCGACGTCCAGGCGCAGATGAGCGCAGGACCGGCCTCGGTGTATCGCTACGTCAAGGAGCGCAGCGCACTGTTCTGGGGGCTGACGGCGCGGACGATGCTGCGCGACGAGGCGGCGAGCTTCCTCGAAGCGGGCGGCCGTATCGAGGCCGCCGACATGCTGCTGCGAATGTTGCGCGTCGCGTTGCCGGCCGGCGAGGACAACGAGATCCGCCGCGACGGGCAGGCGCGAGCGCTGCTCGCCGCGGCCGGCGGCTTTCAGGCCTTCCGCCGCGCCGTCCCGGCGCCGCCGAACGCCGTACCCGCGGTTCGCTTCCTGCTCTACGAGCGCGCCTATCCCGATTCCGTCGCGGCCGCCGTGGCATCGGCCGAACGCGCGCTCGAGGTCAGTGACTCCAACCCGCGCAACTCGGCACCGGTCCTGCGCCTCAGCCGCCTCCGGGCGGAGCTCGAGTTCCGCCGCCGTGATGACACCGACGACGCTGACCTGATCGGCCTCTGCGAGCAGGTGCAGCGCGAGCTGGCGCTGGTCGACATCGATATCGCCGGGCGCTACTTCGTCGGTGCGACCGCGACCGCGGCGACCGAGGTGGGGGCGTGAACTTCGCGATCCGCTACCTGACCGAGTACGCGTACGACGCGCCGGTCTCCGACAACCTCAACGCACTGCGCGTTCGGCCGGCCACGACGTCGACCCAGCGCTGCGACGAGTTCTCGCTGCGCCTCGACCCCGAGGCGCGGGTCAGCCGTCACGCCGACTACTTCGGCACCGAGGTGCTCGAGTTCGGCATCGCCAAGCCGCACGAGAACATGTCGATCGACGTGCGCGCCCGGGTCGTCACGAGCGAGCCGCCCGAGCCGCTCGAGCGCGGCTGGGATCAGGTCGGGATGGCGTCCTACCGCGAGGCCGGTGGCGAGTTCCTGATCGCGGACGAGGATCGGCTGCGTCACAGCGACCAAGTCGACGAGATGGTCGCGTCGGTGCGGCGCAACACGCCGATCGCGACGTTGCGAGCGCTCGACTCGCTGGTCGTCGAGCGCTTCGACTATCGGACCGGAGTGACGTATGTCGGTTCGACGGTCGACGACCTGCTCGACGGTGGCGGCGGCGTGTGCCAGGACTTCGCGCACCTGACGCTGCTCGTGCTGCGGCGGTCAGGGATCGCCGCGCGGTACGTCTCCGGGTACCTGTGGGCGGCCCCGACCGACGGTGGCTCCGACTCGATGGAGGTCCAGACCCACGCCTGGGTCGAGGCGCTGCTGCCCGGCGCGCGCGAGCCGGTCTGGGTCGGCGCCGACCCGACCAACGACCGCCTCGCGGGCGAGACCCACGTGAAGATCGGTCACGGCCGCAACTACTCCGACGTTCCGCCGATCAAGGGCGTCTTCCAGGGCCGCTCGAGCAGCCTGCTGTCGTCGCGCGTGACGATGTCGCGGCTCGATCCCGCGGCGAGCGCGCGGCCCTAGGCGTTTGCGGGTTCGCCGCTGACGCCGTACACTGGCCGCGTCAGCCGATAGCCGCAGCCGCCCATCAGCGGGTCCCGCGCCACATACGCGGGTCCTCGTGGCGGGGTCCGTGAGCGCTGGCAGCCTGAGCGGCGACGCTTGCTCCTGGGTCCGCTTCGGCCTGTGGTATCTTGGATGGTCGCGCTGCGTACGTGTACGTACCGCAGTCGCCCTCTGCTTTGCCCGCTCTCTACGCCAGGAGTCGCCTTGGCCGCTGTTGACACCCCTCGGGTGCGCCGATCGTTCGCGCGCCTGAACAAGGTCCTCGATGTCCCCAACCTGATCGACATCCAGCGTCGGTCGTTCGAGTGGTTGGTCGATCCGGAGAAGGGTGGGCTGCGCGAGACGATCGACGACATCTCGCCGATCGAGGACTACACCGGCCACCTCGCCGTCCAGTTCGGGGAGTTCACGTTCGACCAGCCGGTCGCGACGATCGAGGAGTGCCGCGAGAAGGACCTGACGTACTCACGGCCATTGACCGTCACCGTGGCATTCATCAACCACGAGACGGGCGAGATCCGCGAGCAGTCGGTGTTCATGGGCGACTTCCCGTGGATGACCGATCGCGGCACGTTCATCATCAACGGCACCGAGCGCGTCGTCGTGACGCAGCTGGTGCGCTCGCCGGGCGCCTACCTGATGGAGCCGAAGGATCGCGAGAAGCAGGTCTTCACGGCGAACCTGATGCCGGCGCGCGGCTCGTGGCTCGAGCTCGAGATCGACAAGAAGGGCAAGGTCTTCGTCCGCATCGACCGCAAGCGCAAGCTGCCCGCGACGGTCCTGCTTCGCGCGATGGCCTACGACCCCGCCGCTGACGCGGAGCGCGAGGAGACCGACGAGGACATCGCCAAGCTCGATCAGGAGCTGCTCGACCTGTTCGGCAACTCGCTGTACATGCGCAACACGATCGACACCGATCCTGAGGCGACGAAGACGAAGAAGGGTGCGCTCGTCGAGCTGTTCAAGAAGCAGCGCCCGGGCGAGCCGCCGAGCGTCGACGCCGCGTACGCGCTGCTCCAGCAGCTGTTCTTCGACCCCAAGCGCTACGACCTCACCCGCGTCGGTCGCTACAAGCTCAACAGCCGCCTTGGGCTCGACATCGATCTCGACACGCGCACGCTGACGCACGACGACATCCACGCGCTCGTGCGCGAGCTGGTCTCGCTGCCGAAGATCCTCGGCATCCCCGAGGACGGCGAGGTGGAGATCAAGGACTACGCCGCCGAGGCGGTGTCGATGCCGCGTGAACCGGTCGCCGAGCACCTCGACGAGTACGAGCACTTCGGCAACCGCCGTCTGCGCACGGTCGGCGAGCTGATCCAGGAGGCGTTCCGGATCGGTCTCTACCGGATGGAGCGCGTCGTCCGCGAGCGCCTCACGACCGAGGACGAGGACACGATCACGCCGCAGACGATCGTCAACATCCGTCCCGTCGTCGCCGCGCAGAAGGAGTTCTTCGGCTCCTCGCAGCTGTCGCAGTTCATGGACCAGACGAACTCGCTCGCTGGCCTGACGCATCGCCGGCGCCTGAGCGCCCTCGGTGCGGGCGGCCTGACCCGCGAGCGCGCGCCGATCGAGGTCCGCGACGTCCACCCGACCCACTACGGCCGGATGTGCCCGATCGAGACGCCGGAGGGCCCGAACATCGGCCTGATCGGCTCGCTGTCGAGCTACGCCCAGATCTCCGAGCACGGCTTCGTCACGACGCCCTACCGCGTCGTCTCCGACGGCGTCGTCACCGACGAGATCCAGCACCTCGACGCGACCCAGGACGAGGAGCGCCTCGTCGCTCAGGCGAACTCGCCGATGGACGAGAAGACGAACAAGCTCAAGGGCCCCGAGGTCCTCTGCCGCACGCAGTCGGGCCAGTACGTGACGGTCAGCCCGAAGGACGTCGACCTGATGGACGTCAGCCCCGACCAGATCTGGTCGGTCGCCACGGCGATGATCCCGTTCCTCGAGCACGACGACGCCAACCGGGCGCTGATGGGCTCGAACATGCAGCGCCAGGCAGTGCCGCTGCTCAAGACCGACGCGCCGGTCATCGGCACCGGCATGGAGCGCCGCGCCGCGCTCGACACCGGTGACGTCCTGCTGGCTCACGAGGCCGGCGAGGTCACCTACGTCGACGCCTTCGAGATCGTCGTCGAGGGCAAGGAGGGCAAGCAGACCTACGAGCTCGAGAAGTTCTCGCGTTCGAACCAGGGCACCCTGATCCACCAGAAGCCGTCGGTCCGCGTCGGCCAGAAGGTGGCCAAGGGCGAGCTGCTCGCCGACGGCTCCTCGACCGACCACGGCGAGATGGCGCTCGGCAAGAACCTGCGTGTCGCCTTCATGTCCTGGGAGGGCTACAACTTCGAGGACGCGATCATCCTCTCGAAGCGCCTGGTCAAGGACGACGAGCTCACCTCGATCCACATCGAGGAATACGAGATCGACGCCCGCACGACCAAGCTCGGGGACGAGGAGATCACCCGCGACATCCCGAACCGCTCCGAGGAGTCGCTGCGCAACCTCGACGATCGCGGCATCGTCCGCGTCGGCGCCGAGGTCGGCTCCGGCGACCTGCTCGTCGGCAAGGTCACGCCCAAGGGCGAGACCGAGCTGACCGCGGAGGAGAAGCTGATCCGCGCGATCTTCAAGGAGAAGGCGCGCGAGGTTCGCGACACGTCGCTGAAGGTGCCCCACGGCGAGGGCGGCGTCGTCATCGACGTCATGACGTTCTCGCGCGAGGAGGGCGACGACCTGCCGCCCGGAGTCAACGACCTCGTGCGTGTCTTCGTCGCCAAGAAGCGCAAGATCTCCGAGGGCGACAAGCTCGCCGGGCGCCACGGCAACAAGGGCGTCATCTCGAAGATCGTCGACGAGCAGGACATGCCGTTCATGGAGGACGGCTCGCCCGTCGACGTCATCCTCAACCCGCTCGGCGTGCCGAGCCGCATGAACATCGGCCAGATTCTCGAGACACACCTCGGCTGGGCGGCTGCACACGGCTGGTACTCCGACGGCAGTGAGGCGGTCGAGCTCGCCGAGAAGGCCCGCAACGGCCGTCATGAGCGCGGCAAGGTCTACGTCTCGACGCCCGTCTTCGACGGCGCGACGGTCGAGGACGTCGACGACGCGCTGCTGAAGTGGCAGGACGAACACCAGGGCCGGATTCGCATGCACATCGAGCCGAACGCCCCCGCGGGCAACCGCGCGTCGGGCAAGTTCACGCTCTTCAACGGCCGCACCGGCGAGCCGTTCGAGGAGCAGGTGACCGTCGGCTACATGTACATCCTGAAGCTGCTGCACCTCGTCGACGACAAGATTCACGCGCGCTCGACGGGCCCGTACTCGCTCGTCACCCAGCAGCCGCTGGGAGGCAAGGCGCAGTTCGGTGGCCAGCGCTTCGGCGAGATGGAGGTCTGGGCGCTCGAGGCGTACGGCGCTGCCTACACGCTGCAGGAGATGCTCACGATCAAGTCCGACGACACCGTCGGCCGGGTCAAGGCCTACGAGGCGATCGTCAAGGGCGAGAACATCGCCGAGCCGTCGATCCCCGAGTCGTTCAAGGTGCTGCTGAAGGAGATGCAGTCCCTTGGACTCGACGTCAACGTGGTCTCGGAAGAGGGCACGCGGACGGAGATGCGCGACGAGGACGACGACCTGTTGCGTGCCGCCGAGGAGCTCGGCATCGACCTGTCGGGCGTCCGCGCCGCGACCGGAGAGGTCGCCGACGTCGCCGAGGAGGAGCAGGAGGCGGCGACGGAAGCCGCGATCGACGACGACGAAGCGGCCGACGAGGCCCTCGTCCCGGCCGCCCTCGAGGAGATCGAGGTCGCCGAAGACGTCGACCTCGCCGAGCTCGACACGGAGGCATGAGCACGCGCTCGCAGCACCACCACGAGGGGGTCACCCCTCACGGCCATCGGCCGACGCCCAGTTTGACCCGCGCGCGACCGCCCGCGTCGGGATCACCCCCAGGTAGAGGACTCACATGATCGACATCAATAATTTCGACGCCATCGAGATCGGCCTCGCGTCGTCCAAGCAGATCCGCTCGTGGTCGTCGGGCGAGGTCACGAAGCCGGAGACGATCAACTACCGCACGCTCAAGCCGGAGAAGGACGGCCTCTTCTGCGAGCGCATCTTCGGTCCGACCAAGGACTGGGAGTGCTACTGCGGCAAGTACAAGCGCGTCCGCTACAAGGGCATCGTCTGCGAG
>DASRHW010000080.1:0-28661 GCA_035650375.1 Solirubrobacteraceae bacterium
GCTGCTGCGCAGCGTGCTGTGGAAGGGGCTGGCCGCGGCGATCGTCGAGAGCATGGAAGCGGCACGAGCGGCCGGCCAGGAGGAGTGGATGGAGGCCGAGGCGATCGCGTTGCTGGAGTCGGCCGACCGGGCGCTGATGACGCGGATGATCTCCGGCAGCCGCCGTCATGCACGACGCCGCGCACATGAGATGGACGCCGCCGCCGACCAGCTGCGCGAGCTCGGGGTGCCGCCGCGCATCGCCGAGGCCTCGGCGGCGTGGCTTCGCGCGCTCGACGCCCCGAGCTAGTCGCCCTCGTTTTCAGTCGCGCGAGAGGGCCACTTCGCCGGCGTCGAGCGACGCGACCGTCCCGTCGCCCCGCGTGACCAGCAGCCGGCCCTGTGCGTCGATGCCGGCGGCGACCCCGTCACCGTCCGGCCACGTGACCTGCCGGTCGCGCAACGCGTCGCGCGCCTCCCACGCGCGCGAGAGGCCGGCCGGCGACGCGGCGAGCGTGCGCTCGAGCTCGCGCAGGACGCTCGCGAGCAGCGGCTCGACGTCGCGCGGCGTGCGTCCCAGCGACCCGGCGCTTTCCGTCAGATCGGGCGGGAACGCCGTCAGCGCGACGTTGACGCCGATGCCGAGCACGGTCCAGTCCTCGTGCGGGCGGCGCTCGATCAGGATCCCGGCGACCTTGCGGCCGTCGACGAGGATGTCGTTGGGCCACTTGATCATCGCCCCAGGGCCGATCGCCTCGGCGGCCGCGATCGCGGCCGCGATCGGCAGCAGCTCGGTCGCCTCGCGCAGCACCAGCGACATCAGCAGGGCTTCACCGGGCGCGGCGTACCACGATCGCCCGCGACGGCCGCGGCCGGCCGTCTGCACGCCGGCGGTGACGAGCGTGCCGTGCGCCGCGCCTCCGCCGGCGAGCTCCTTGGCGACGTCGTTGGTCGAGGCGGTGCTGCGCAGGTGCAGGCGCGGGCGGCCGAGGCTCATGTGCGCTCCAGGACGATCTCGTCGTCGAGGCCGACGCCGAGCAGCTTCGCCGCGGAGCCGCGGTTGACCGCGATCGCGACCGAGCCGAAGGCATCCTCGTAGAGCAGCAGCTCGCCCGCCTCGACGTCGTCGAACGTGCGGCCGTAGTGGGCCGCACGGCCGTCGATCGCAAGATCGGGGCCGAACGCGAGCCCGGCGTCGGCGAGCATCTCGGGCTCGGCGTCGAGCGTGACGTTGCCGTAGCCGTCGATCGTGATCGCGTGGGCGCGCACGATCCCGTCGTCGTGTCGTGCGGCGGGCAGCGCGAGCGCCGTCAGGTCGGCGACGTCGAGCGGGTCGCCGGCGGCGGAGAACGAGCTGCCGCCGGCGAGCGCCGCCGCGACCGGCGCGAAGACGTCGCGGCCGTGAAACGTCGCGCTGACGTGCTCGAGCCGGTGCGGCGAGCGTTCGAGGTCGATCGCCGCGACGGCTCCGCCGAACCGCTCCACCGCGGGCGACAGCAGGCCGTTGTCGGGCCCGACCAGGACACGGCCGTCGTCGGCGCAGCGGATCGCGACGCCGCGGCGGGGCCCGCCGACGCCGGGATCGACGACGGCGAGATGGATCCCCGGCGGCATGTAGGGCAGGGCGCGTGCCAGCACCAGCGCGCCGGAGCGGATGTCGTGGCGCGCGATCCGGTGGGTGACGTCGATCACCCGGGCGTCCGGCGCGGCGCTCGCGATGACGCCGTGGCAGACGCCGACGAAGTCGTCGCTGTAGCCGTAGTCGGAGAGGAACGTGATCGTCGCCATCGCAGCCGCCAGCAGCGTACGCCCGGCGAGGCGCCCTCCGCTAGCGCGGGCCGAGCACGAGCAGCGCCTGGATCAGGCCGTCGGGCGTGTGCTCGGCCGCCTCGACCGTGGGCTCACAGCCGAGCTCGCGCAGCGCGGCGCTCGTCGCCGGGCCGATCGAGACGATCCGCGGCCTGTCGAAGGTACCCGTCGCCGCGTGAAAAGCCTCGGCCGCCGAGGCCGACGCGAACACGAGGTCGTCGGCGCCGAGCGCGGCGTCGCGCTCGCGGTCCGAGAGCGGCTCGGCGACGGTGCGGTAGACGGCGAGGACGTCGACCTCGGCACCGCGGGCACGCAGCGCGTCGCGCAGGACGTCGCGGCCCTGCTCGCCACGCGCGAGCAGCGCTCGTGAGACGGGCACGTCGGCGAGCGCCTCGACGAGCCCTTCGGAGACGGCGCGCTCGGGCACGACGTCGGGCTCGATCCCGCGCTCGCGCAGCGCCGCCGCCGTGCCGGGACCGATCGCGGCGATGCGGGGGCCGGCGAGCCCTCGCGCGTCACGCGCGAGCTCGAACAGCCGTTGCACGCCGTTGGGCGACGTCACGCACAGCAGGTCGTAGCCGGCGAGGTCGGGCAGCTCGACCGCCAGCGGCTCGATGCTGATCATCGGCGCCTCGACGACCGCGGCGCCGAGCGCTCGCAGCCGCATCGCCAGCGCGCTCGCCTGCGGTCGCGCGCGTGTGACGGCGATCGTGCGGCCGGACAGCGGACCGGCTTCGAACCAGTCAAGATCGAGCGCGGTGACGTCGCCGACGATCGTGATCGCCGGCGCGCGGACGTCGGCCGCGACGGCGACGGCGGCGATCTCCGCCAGTGGCGCCCGCACCACGCGCTGATCGGCGAAGGTGCCGCGCTGGACGATCGCGACCGGTTGGTCCGCAGGGCGGCCCGCGGCGATCAGGCTCGAGGCGATGTCGCCGAGATTGCTCACGCCCATGTAGAAGACGAGCGTGCCCGGGAAGCGGGCCAGCGCGTCGACGTCGGGCAGCCGCCCGTCGGTGTCACGGCCGGTGACGAAGGCGACCGCGGCGGCGACGCCGCGGTGGGTGACGGGAATGCCGGCGTAGGCGGGCGCCGCGACGCCGGCCGTCACCCCGGGGACGACCTCGAACGGGATCCCGTGCTCACGGCAGACGAGCGCCTCCTCGCCGCCGCGCCCGAAGACGAACGGATCGCCGCCCTTGAGCCGCACGACGGTCCTGCCGGCCAGCGCGTGCTCGACGAGCAGCCGCTCTGTCTCGTCCTGCGGGACCTGCTCGCCGCCACCGGTCTTGCCGACGTCGATCACCTCACCGCGGGCGAGCGCGAGCGCCTCCGGCGGCACCAGCCGGTCGGTCAGCACGACGTCGGCCTCCAGCAGCAACTCGCGCGCGCGGACCGTCAGCAGCCCAGGGTCGCCCGGACCGGCGCCGACGAGGTACACGCGGCCGCTCATCGCCGCGGCCGCTCGAGGACGTCGTCGGCGCCGGCGGCGGTCAGCCGCCGGGCGACCTCGCCGCCGAGCTCCTCGGGGTTCGCGCCGGTCAGCTCGTCGCGGAGCCAGGCCGAGCCGTCGGGGCGGCCGACGAAGGCTCGCAGCAGCCAGCCGTCGCCGTGGGCCTCGGCGTGCGCGCCGATCGGCGTGTCGCAGTCCGCGTCGAGCTCGCGCACCAGCTCGCGCTCGGCGGCGAGCGCTGCGGTCGCGACGGCGTCGCCGAGCTTCGCCGCCGCGGCGCGAACGTCGTCGCGCTCGATCCGTGCCTCGAGCGCGAGCGTGCCCTGGCCGGCGGCCGGGACGAGCGCGTCGAGTGGCGTGCCGGCGTCGGCGGCGCCGAGCCGCGCGAGCCCGGCCGCGGCCACGACGATGGCGTCGAAGTCCCCGTCGGCGAGCCGTCGCAGGCGTGTGTCGACGTTGCCGCGCAGCTCCGCGATCTCGAGGTCGGGCCGCGCCGCCAGCAGCTGCGCCTGGCGTCGCAGCGAGGAGGTCCCGACGCGCGCGCCACCGGCCAGCTCGTCGAGTGACGCGGCACCGCAGAGCGCGTCGCGCGGGTCGGCGCGGGGCGGCGACGGCAGCAGGATCAGCCCCTCGGCGAGCACGCCGGGCACGTCCTTGGCCGAGTGGACCGCAAGGTCGACCTCACCATCGAGGAGCGCTTGCTCGATGGCGGACACCCAGCGCGCTTTGTCGCGTTCGGGCGCGCCCGTGGTCGCGATCACGACCAGCTCGCCGCCGAGGGCATCGGCGATCGGCTGGGCCTGCGCGAGAGCCAAGGCGCTCCCGCGTGTGCCGATTCTCACCGGGGTCGGGTGGGAAGTGAACGGACGTTGTCGGCGACGTCGTCGTCGTCACTGCGCTCGAGCCCGAACAGCTCGCGCAACAGCGCCAGCCGGCCGTGGCTCGACCCGCCGTCGAGCGAGCGCAGACGGATCGTCGGCTCGTGCAGCAGGCGGTTGATCGACGAGCGCGTCATCGCCTCGACGCGGTGCAGGTCACGCGGTGACGCGCTCTCCCACTTGCCGGCGTTCTCCGCCAGCACCTGGTCGACGATCTCGTTCGCGTGCTCGCGCAGGGCCGTGATCGTCGGCAGCACCTCGTGGCCGCCGAGCCAGCGAGCGAAGCGCTGGATCTCGTCCTCGACGATCACCTCGGCGTCGCGTGACTCCGCGGCGCGGCCGCGGAGGTTGCGCGCGACGATCGCCTGCAGGTCGTCGATGTCGTAGAGCGTCACGCCGGCGATGTCCGCGCAGGCGCCGTCGACGTCCCGCGGGACCGCGATGTCGATGATCACCAGCGGGTGCTCTCCGCGCTCGGCCATGATCAGCTCGAGCTCCTCGGAGCCGACGATCGGGTGCGGCGAAGACGTCGACGAGACGACGATGTCGGCAGCGCCGAGCTGCTCGGGCAGCGCGTCGAGCGAGACGACGGCGCCACCGAAGCGCGCCGCGACCGAGCGCGCGCGGTCGGCGTGGCGGTTGGCGACGAAGACCGTCTTGACGCCGCGGGCGGCGAGCGCCTGCGCCGTCAGCTCGCTCGTCTCGCCGGCGCCGATGATCACGACATGCCGCTCGGTCAGATCGCCGACGATCTCGCTCGCGAGGTCGACCGCGACGGTCGAGACGCTGGCACGGCCGCGCGAGATGCCGGTCTCGGCGCGAACGCGCCCGCCGGTCTGCAGCGCGGAGGTGAAGAGGCGGTTGGTCAGCGGCCCGGCGAAGCCCTTCTCGACTGCCAGCTCGTGCGCGCGGCGCACCTGGCCCTGGACCTCGGACTCACCGACGATCATCGACTCGAGGCCCGCGGCGACGCGGAACAGCTGCCGTGCCGCGTCGCAGTTGCGCGGCGAGTAGATCACGTCGGCGAGCTCGGTCGCGCGGATGTCGGCGCGCGTCGCGAGCCGCGTCAGGACGGCGTTCTCGGCGGCGACCGGGTCGCCGACGACGAGGTAGAGCTCGGTCCGGTTGCAGGTCGAGATCGCGACCGCCTCGTGCACGTCGGCGTCCGACGTCAGGTCGCGCAGGAAGCGCTCCGACTCGGCCTCGGTCAGCGCGATCCGCTCGCGCAGCGCGACCGGCGCCGTCTTGTGCGAGACGCCGAGGAGCAGCAGCTCACTCATGGGCGCGCCCTTCGACGAGCTCGGCGATCTCGACCACGTCGCGTTCGAGCCGCGCGGCGCGGATCGCCATGATCGCGACGTAGCCGAGCACGATCGCGAGAAAGACGAGGTAGGCGGCGGCGACGTAGCCGGAGTCGCCCGGGAGTGTGTTCGAGGCGATGATCATTGGGGGGACGCAGAGCGTGTCAGGCCGATGTCCTCGCCGAGGCCGCGGCGAATCGAGCGTAGACGGTTGCGGGCGTGCTTGGAGGCCATCTCGTACTTCCACAGCGTGACGTACAACAGCGCCATCGCGACGACCGCGATGTAGAAGGCGAGCGCCATCTTGGCCGGCAGGCCGTCGGTCGTGCCTAGCACCCGCGGGTGCGTGTAGGACTGCGCGAGCCGGACGGCGAGGAAGTTCAGCGGCACGAAGGCGCCGGCGGTGATCGCGAAAACGCTCGCGTAGCGCGCCTGGCGCTCGGGGTCCTCGATCGAGAACCGCAGCGGCTGGTAGCAGCAGTACAGGAGAAAGACGATCAGGAACGAGACCAGCGTCGGCTCGTCCCAGACCCACCAGTGCCCCCACGACGCACGGGCCCAGATCGAGCCCGTGATCAGCGTCCCGACGGCGAGGATCTGCGACAGATGGATCGCGACGTAGGACTTGAGGTCGTAGCCGCGATCGCCCGTGCGCAGATGCGCGATCGAGTAGAGGCCGCCGGCGACGAAGCCGCCGAGGGCGACGATCGCCATCGGCACGTGGACGTAGAAGATCTTCTGCGAGATGCCCTGATCCGCGTCCATCGGCGCGTAGAAGAACGCCAGGGCGAATGCCCCGGTGAGCGCGACGCAAGTGATGAGGGACAGGGGGCGCAGCCCCTTGCCGTACACGGAAGCCTCAGTCCTCCAGGAGGAAATCGAAGACGGCGAACGCCAGCAGACCGAAGACCAAATCATAGAGCCCGAGTACCAGCAGCCACTTCGCTGGGATCGACTCCGCGCCGCCGGCGGCGAACAGCGGCGCCGTCGCGCGGGCGGCGCCGATGATCACCGGCAGCAGCAGCGGCAGGCCGAGCAGTGAGACGAGCAGCTCGCGCGAGCGCGTCTGCGTCGCCAGGCCGGCGACGAGCGTCGCGGCGACCGCGATGCCGATGTCGGCGAGCGCCAGCACGGCGATCAGGCCGAGCACGGCATCGCCGCCGCCCGGGCCGAGCAGCAGCAGGTAGAAGGCGGGCACGGCGACCAGCTGGACGGCGACGAGGAAGCCCCCGAACGCGAGCGCCTTGGCGACGTAGATCGCGGTGCGGTCGATCGGCGCCAGCAGCAGCCCGTCGAGCGCGCCGCCCTCGGTCTCGGCGACGAACAGGCGGTTGGCGCCGAGCATCGCGGCGAACAGCATCGTCACCCACAGCACGCCGGCCGCGAGCGCGCCGTCGACGCTGTCGCGCTGCAGCCCGAAGTGGAAGACGACGAAGGTCGTGACGCTGAACAGCAGCATCGCCGGGATCGCTTCGCGGTTGCGCAGCTCGAGCCGCAGCTCTTTGCGCAGCAGCGCGTCGACGGTCGAGCGCATCAGGCGTAGAGCCCCTCGAGCGCGTGCGGGCGGCCCTCGCGCAGGCCGAGCACGCCGTCGGCGCCGTCGGCGTCGCTCGGGTCGTGGCTCGTGATGACGCGCGCGCGTCCCTCGAGCAGCGGCGCGATCAGCTCCGCGGCGGTCGGGTCGAGGTTCGCGCGCGGCTCGTCGAGCAGCAGCAGCTCGGGGTCGTGCAGCAGCGCGCGGGCGACCGCGGTGCGCTGGACCATGCCGCGCGAGTAGGTGTAGACGGGCTCGTCGGCGCGCCTGCTCATGCCGACGGCCTCGAGCAGCTCGGCGACGCGCTCGGTCGCCACACGGTGCAGCCGTGCGTGGAGCACGAGGTTCTCGCGGCCCGAGAGGTCCCGGTACAGCAGCGGCTCATGGCCGACGTAGCCGATCCGCGCGCGCACTGCCCATGCCTCGCGCGGGAGCTCGTGGCCGAGCACGCGAACGCTGCCACCGTGCGGGCGAAGCAGCGTCGAGAGGACCCGCAGCAGCGTCGACTTGCCGGCGCCGTTGGGACCGAGGACGACGAGCGTCTCGCCGGCGCCGAGCGTCAGCGATACGCCATCGAGCGCCGGACGGCCGCCGTAGTCGCGCTTGAGCCCCTCGAGCTCGATCGCGGCAGCAGCCTGCGAGGGTGCCGGCGGCATCGGTGCCTAAACGAGCCCGCTCGCCCCGGTGACGCCGGCGCGGGCGCGCACGAAGGCGAGGTACGGCTCTGGGTCGAGGTCGCCGCCGAGCGCGACGCGAATCTGCTCGCGCGGCTCGTAGGTGCGCCCGTAGCGATGCACGCGCTCGCGCAGCCACTCGCGCAGGGGCCCGAGCTCGCCGGCCTCGATCGCGTCGTCGAGGTCCGCAAGCGCGGCGCGCGCCGCCTGCCACAGCTGTGCCGCGAGCATCGTGCCGAGCGCGTAGGTCGGGAAGTAGCCGAACGAGCACGCCGACCAGTGGATGTCCTGCAGCGCTCCCTCGCGGTCGTCGGCGATCTCGATCCCGAGGAGCTCGCGGACGCCGTCGCGCCAGGCCGCCGGGAGGTCGGCGACGGCGAGGTCGCCGGAGATCAGCGCCAGCTCGAGGTCGAAGCGCAGCAGGATGTGCAGCGGGTAGCTGACCGGGTCGGCCTCGACGCGGATCGGCGTCCGGCGCACGGCCTGGACGGCGTCGAGGTAGCCCTCCGGGCCGAGCTCGTCGAGGGCGCCGTCGAGCGGTCCCGCGAGCAGATCCCAGGCGCCCTGCCAGAACGGCAGCTCGCCGCAGACGAAGACTTCCCAGAACCTGCTCTGGCTCTCGTGCAGCGTCATCGAGCAGCCGTGCGCGAGCGGCGTCCGCGCGAGCTCGGGCGCGATCTGCGCCTCGTAGAGACCGTGGCCGAACTCGTGCACCGAGCTGAGCACGCTCTCGAGCGTGTGCTCGCTGTAGCGCGTCGTGATGCGGTTGTCGCCGCGCCCGATCGTCGTCGAGAACGGATGCGCCGAGTCGCCGAGCGTCCATGAGGCGTCGTCGAAGCCGAGCCGCTCGAGGATCGCGCGGACGGCGCGGCGCTGGCCGGCGATCGGGAACGGGCCCGAGAGCGTCGCGGCAGGGCGGTCGGCGGCCGCGGCGACGAGTGACGGGAGCTCGTCGCGCAGCGGCGCGAACGCCGTGCGCACGTCGGCGGCGCGCATGCCCGGCTCGAAGTCGTCGAGCAGCGCGTCGTACGGCTCGTCGATCTCGTCGGCGAAGCAGGACGCGTAGTCGCGAAGCAGGTCGATGTTGCGCTCGAGATACGGGCGGAACGCGGCGAAGTCGTTCGCCTCGCGCGCCGCCTGCCATGCGTCCTGGCCGGCGGTGGAGGCGTGGGCGAGCGCTCCGACGAGCTCCGTCGGCACCCGCAGCGCCTTGCTCGTGTCGCGCCGTGCGACGCGGGCAACCGGGTCGTCGTCGTCCGCCGCCGCCAGCAGCTCGAGCAGCTCCGGGGCGGTCTGACGCTCGTGCATCAGCTTCGACGTCGTCGCGATCGCGTCGGCGCGCGCCGCGCCGCCGGCGGGCGGCATCAGCGTCTGCTGGTCGAACTGCAACAGCCGCAGGGCGACCTCGAGATCCTCGATCTCGGCGAGCTTCGTTCGCAGATGGTCAGTCACCGGGGCCGCCGGTCATGCGGCGGCGTGGTCGCGCTCGGCCTCGGCGACGGCGAGCGCTATCAGCGCTCGCACGGCGTCGACGTCGCCGTCGCGCAACAGCGCGACGGGGTCGGGCTCGCCGTTGACGATGCCCTCGAAGAAGGCCTTCCTGTCCTGGTAGGTCGGAAGCGTGCCCTTCGCCCAGCCGCGTACGTCGTTGAGCATGATCGCCAGCTGCGCGTACTCCTCGCCGAACAGCTCGGCGACCTCGTTGCGCATGCGCTTCGCCAGCGCCGGCGAGGCGCCGGCCGTCGAGATCGCGATCGCGAGCGGGCCGGTGCGGAGGATCGCCGGCAGGATGAAGTTGCACAGCGGCGGCACGTCGACGACGTTGACGAGCATCGCGCGCCGCTCGGCGTCGTCGTAGACCGAGATGTTGATCTCTGTGTCGTCGGTGCAGGCGATCGCGATGAAGACGCCCTCGAGGTCCGCCGGCCCCGCGTACTCGCGTCGCTCCCACGCGATCGAGCCCTCTTCGGCGAGCCGCTCGAGCGCGGGGATCGCGCGCGGCGCGACGAGCGTGACGGCGGCGTCGCACGCGAGCAGCCCCTCGATCTTCTCGAGCCCGATCTCGCCACCGCCGACGACCAGCGCCCGCCGCCCGGTCAGCTTCAGGCAGGCGATGTAGAACGGCGTGTCGAGCATGTCGCGCACGCAGGTCTGATCGCACGTCCCGCGGCGCAGCTGGCAGACGCATTCCTTTCCTGCATACGCGGCGGCAGGCATCGCGAATCAGGGTACGGCCTGGCGCCGAGCGGCGCAGGCGATCCGGCGACGATCGGGGTCAGTGGCGCCCCGATTCGCCGCGGGCGCGGCGAATCGCCTCGAGCCGCTCGGCCATCTGCGGCTCGGTCTCGGCCGGCTCGTAGAAGCGCGTTCCCTCGAGCCCTTCGGGCAGCAGCTCCTGGCCCGCGAGATGGCCAGGGTGGTCGTGCGGGTAGTCGTAGCCGATGCCGCGCCCCAGCTCCGCCGCGCCCGGGTAGGCGGCGCTGCGCAGCGCCGACGGCGGGTTGCGGGCGCCGTGCTCGCGGACCTCGGCACGCGCCGCGGCGATCGCTGCATAGGCCGCGTTGGACTTCGGCGCCAGCGACAGGTAGATCGCGCACTGCGCCAGCGCGTGAACCGCCTCGGGCATGCCGACGTGCTCGACGGCATGCGCGGTCGCGACGGCGACCTGCAGCGCCTGCGGGTCGGCGTTGCCGACGTCCTCGGACGCGAGGATCACCATCCGCCGGGCGATGAAGCGCGCGTCCTCGCCACCCTCGATCATCACCGCCAGGTAGTAGAGCGAGGCGTCGGGGTCCGAGCCGCGCGTCGACTTGATCCAGGCCGAGATCAGGTCGTAGTGGCGGTCGCCGCCCTTGTCGTAGAGCACCGCGCGCTGCTGCAGCGCGTCCTGTGCCTGCGCCAGCGTCACGCGCCCCGTCGCGCCGCTCGTCTCGGCGGCGAGCTCGAGCGCTGCGAGCGCCGTGCGGGCGTCGCCGTCGGCGCGCTCGGCGAGGAACGCAAGCGCGTCGTCGTCGATCTCGGCACCGACCTCGCGCCGCTCGACCGCCCGGCGCAGCAGAAGCGCGACCTCGGCGGCGCCGAGCGGCTGCAGCTCGATCACGCGGGCGCGCGACAGCAGCGCCGCGTTGACCTCGAAGTACGGGTTCTCGGTCGTCGCGCCGATCAGCGTCACGAGCCCCTCTTCGACGGCCGGCAGCAGGCGGTCCTGCTGGGCCTTGTTGAAGCGGTGGATCTCGTCGAGGAAGAAGACGGTGCCGCGGCCGCCCTTGCGCCGCTCGCGCGCGCGGTCGAGCACGCCCCGGACCTCGGTCGCTCCGGCCTGCACCGCGCTGAGCTCCTCGAACGCGGCGTCGGCGGCCGTCGCGACGATCCGCGCCAGCGTCGTCTTGCCGCTGCCCGGCGGCCCGTAGAGGACCATCGAGAAGGGCCGCCCTTCGTCGATCGCTCGCCGCAGCGCGCCGTCGGGTCCGAGCACGTGGTCCTGGCCGACGACCTCGGCGAGCTCGCGCGGCCGCATCCGCGCCGGCAGCGGCATCGCCGCGAGCTCGGCCGCCGACGATTCGGTCCCACCCGCTCCATCGTCGACGGGAAACAGCTGGTCGGGCATGCGTTGGAGTATCACGCCTGGGCGGGCCTGGATCGGCGGGCAGCGATCCCATTCCGTAGCCTGCTGCGCCATGGCCGACGCCGTGGCGCTGCTGCAGGACCTGATTCGCTTCGACACCGTCAACCCGCCCGGCAACGAGCGTGCCGCGCAGGAGCATCTCGCGGGGCTGCTCGAGGGCGCGGGCCTCGACGTCACGCTCGTCGGCCGAACGCGCGAGCGGCCGAACCTCGTCGCCCGGCTTCGCGGCACCGGGGGCGGCCCGACGCTGTGCCTGCTGTCGCACGTCGACACGGTGCTCGCCGACGCGGCCGAGTGGAGCCACGATCCGTGGTCGGGAGACGTCGCTGACGGCTTCGTCTGGGGCCGCGGGGCGATCGACATGAAGTCGCAGACGGCGGCCGAGGTCAGCGCCGTGCTGCGGCTGGCGGCGGCCGGGTGGCGCGGCACGGGCGACCTGTTGCTCGTCGTGCTCGTCGACGAGGAGACCGGTGGCGCCGACGGCGCGCAGTGGATCTGCGCCGAGCACCCCGAGCTGGTGCGTGCTGACTACGTGCTCAACGAGGGCGCCGGCGCCGTGATCCCGTTCGGTGAGGACCGCGTCTACGGCGTCTGCGTCGCCGAGAAGGGCGTCTTTCGCTTCAAGGTCATCGCCGACGGTGTCGCCGGGCACGCGTCGATGCCGAAGATGGGTGACAACGCGCTGCTGAAGCTGGCGCCGCTGATCGAGCGGCTCGGCGCGGTGACGCCGTCGTACGACGTCACGGCGGCGCCGCAGGCGATGCTCGACGGGCTCGGCGTCACGTATGACGAGCTGGCCGAGCGCGACCAGCGCCTGGCGGTGATCGTCGAGCCGATGCTCGGCGTCACCTTCGCGCCGACGAAGGTGCACGCCAGCGACAAGATCAACGTGTTGCCGTCTCGCGCCGAGGTCACCGTCGACTGCCGCGTCCCGCCGGGCCTCGGCCGCGCCGAGGCCGAGGCCCGGATCGCCGAGGTCCTCGGCTCGCCGACGGAGCCGGACGGGTCACGGCGCTACCGGATCGAGTTCACCGAGCAGGTCGCGGGCAACGCGTCGGCGCTCGAGAGCCCGCTGATGGACGTGATCTCGCGCTGGGTCGAGCAGGTGGATCCGGGCGCGCGCAGCGTGCCGACGATCCTGCCGGGGTTCACCGACTCGCGGACGTGGCGGGCGACGTTCCCCGATTGCGTCGCCTACGGCTTCTTCCCGCAGCGCCACATGTCGCTGTACGAGAGCGCGCCGCTGGTGCACGGCGCCGACGAGCGCATCGACGTACGCGACGTCGAGCTCGCCGCGGACTTCTTCGAGCACGCCGCGCGCGAGATCTGCGGCTGACGATCACTAGCCTCCCGGGCGATGCTCGATCGGATCGACCACGTCGGCGTCGCGGTCGACGATCTCGACGCGGCGCTCGCGCGCTACGGGCGTGACCTCGCGCTCGAGGTCTCGCACCGCGAGACGCTCGAGAGCCAGGGCGTCGAGGCGATCCTGCTCGACGTCGGCGACAGCCACGTCGAGTTGCTCGCCCCGCTCGGCGCCGACACGCCGGTCGGGCGCTTCCTCTCCGCGCGCGGCCCTGGCGTGCACCACGTCGCGTACCGGACGACCGACATCGAGGCCGAGCTCGCCCGGCTCAAGGCCGCCGGCGTGACGCTGATCGACGAGCGGCCCCGGCCCGGCCTGCGCAACTCGCGCGTGGCGTTTCTTCACCCGTCGTCGATGGGCGGCGTGCTGACCGAGATCACCGAGCCCGCGCGCGGCTGAGTCGCGCGCGGACCGGAACGACAACATTCGATGCCACGAGGTGACACAGAGATGGAGAAGGTCACGATCGGGTTCTTCGGCGGCGGTCTGTCGCTGCGGATCAGCTCCGAGCAGCTCGACACCCTGCTGAAGAAGCTGCCGGACGGCGGCTGGGCCGACGTCGAGGCCGACGACGGCACATCGCGGATCAACCTCGACAAGGTCCTCTACGTCCGCACCGAGCGCAGCGAGCACCGCGTCGGCTTCGGGATCTAGCGCTCGCGCGCCGATGCAGCGAGACGTCCCTCTGAGCGTCGCTCGCTTCTCCAAGCTCGGCGAGCATGGAGCGGTCTGGCTCGCGATCGGCGTCGCCGGCGCGGCGGTCGACGGTGCGCGCCGTGGCGAATGGCTCGCCGGCGCGCGGCGCGTGGCCCTGGCCTACGGCGTCAACCAGGCGATCAAGGTGATCGTTCGCCGCGGCAGGCCCGCGGACGCACGCGCACGGACGCTGAGCACGCTGTCGTTCCCGTCGGCGCACGCGACGACGGCGTTCTGCGGGGCACGCAGCTTTGCTCGCCTCGGCGCTCCGGCGATCCCGCTCTACGCGCTCGCGGCGGGGCTCGCCGCGTCGCGGCTCTACCTGCGCGTCCATCACCCGTCCGACGTCCTCGCAGGCGCCGTGCTCGGAACGGCGCTGGCACGATGAAGGTCGGGATCGTCGGCATGCCCAACGCGGGCAAGTCGTCGCTGTTCAACGCGTTGACGAAGGCCGGCGCCGAGGCGGCCAACTACCCGTTCACGACGATCGAGCCGAACATCGCCGTCGTGCCCGTGCGCGACGAGCGGATGACCGCCGTCGCCGAGTTGCTGCATGCCTCGAGCGTCGTCTGGGACACGATCGACTTCCACGACATCGCGGGTCTCGTGCGCGGAGCGTCCGAAGGTGAGGGCCTCGGCAACAAGTTCCTCGCCAACATCCGCGAGACGGACGCGATCGTCCACGTCGTGCGCGCGCACACCGACGACTCGATCCTCCACTCGGAGGGCTCCGTCGATCCGCTGCGCGACATCGAGACGATCGAGACCGAGCTGATCTACGCCGACCTCGAGCAGGCCGAGCGGCGCTTCGAGCGCGTCCAGAAGCTGGCGCGCGGCGGTGACCGCGAGGCCGCGGCCGAGGAGGGCTGGCTGCGCGACGTGATCGCCGCGCTGCAGGCGGCGCGCCCGGTGAGCACCGTGCCGGTCCCCGAGGCCGCGCCGCAGGCGCTGCGCAACCTCTCGCCGCTGACGGCGAAGCCCGTGCTGTTTGTCGCCAACGTCGACGAGGACTCGCCCAACGCCTCCGTCCCCGAGGCGGTCGCGGCGCACGCCGCGGCGGCGGGCGCCGGAGCGGTGGCGGTGTCGGCCCGGCTCGAGGCCGAGCTGTCCGAGCTCGACGAGGACGACGCCGCGGCGATGCGGGCCGATCTGGGGCTGAGCGAGTCGGGCCTCGACCGTGTCGCGCAGGGAGCGTTCGCGCTGCTGCGGCTCAACTCGTTCTTCACCGCCGGGGAGGGCACGATCGCCCAGTCGTGGCACCTGCGCGACGGGCTCACCGCGTGGCACGCGGCGGGCCAGATCCACTCGGACATCCAGAAGGGCTTCGTCCGCGCCGAGGTCATCGGCTGGCGGGAGCTCGTCGACGCCGGCGGCTACGCGGGCGCCCGCGATCGCGGCGTGCTGCGGCTCGAGGGCCGCGACTACGTGATGGCCGACGGCGACGTGATCACCGTCAAGTTCACGCCGTAGCGGGTCGCTCGCGTCGCTCAGGCCGAGGCGAGGCCGTCGAGGCGCTCGGCGAGCCGCCGCATCCCCAGCTCGCGCGCCGCGGCGGCGGCGGCCGTGAAGTCGGTCGGCCGGTCGCCGGGGCGCTCCAGCGGGACATGGACGAGCGAGGCGATCTCCTTGAACGCGCGCAGCTCCATCGCCTGGTCGCGCAGCGCGGCGGTGACGCGCGGGCGCTCGCCCGCGGCGCCGGCGATCGCGGCTTCGAGCGTGCCGTGGACGCGCAGCAGCTCGCTCGCGGTCTTCTCGCCGATGCCCTTGGCTCCGGGCAGGCCGTCGGACGGGTCGCCGCGCAGCGCGATGAAGTCCGGCACCTGCTCGGGCCGGACGCCGTAGCGGGCGCGGACCTCGGCGGCGTCGATCAGCGCCGGGCCGTCCTTGCCGCCGGGATAGAGCACCTGCACGTGCTCGCCGACGCACTGGAACATGTCGCGGTCGCCGGTGAACAGCAGCGCGCTGCCGCCGGCGTCGGTCTCGATCGCCGCCAGCGAGCCGAGCAGATCGTCGGCCTCGAGCGTGTCGTGGTCGATCACCGACCAGCCGAAGGCCTCGTAGAAGGCGGGGGCGCGGCGCCACTGGTGCTCCAGTTCCGCCGGCATCGGCGGGCGGGCGGCGTGGTAGGGCTCGTAGAGCTCCTTGCGGTAGACGGCGGCCTCGGCGCCGAAGCAGACGACGACGGCTCGGGGCGCATGGCGCTCGATCGCCCAGAGGATCTGGTTGGCGCTGCCGAGCAGCGCGTTGACCGGCCGTCCGGCGTCATCGGCGATCGACGCCGGCAGGGCGAAGAACGCGCGGTACATCAGCGACGGCCCGTCGACGGCCAGCAGCGGGGCGGGTGGGACCGTCACGCGCGACAGCCTACGGTGCGCCCGCGCCGCCACCTGTGCCGCTGCCGCCGGTCGGCGGCTGCCCGCCGCCGACGACGGCGCCGCCGCCGGTCGTCGTCGGAGGAACAGTGGTCGTCGGCGTGGTGCCGGCGCCGCCTGTCGGGGTCGTGGGTGTCGTCGGTGTGGTCGGCGTCGTCGAGCCGCCCGGCTTGACCGTCTTGCCGTTGCCGTCGACGACCTTGAACGTCGCCCACGTGTCGCGCAGGTTCAGCCGCGCCTTCAGCTGCGTGCCGGTGACACGCGTCGTGCCGCCGGTGCCGATCACATCGGCGGTGATCACGCGCGGCGAGACGCCGCGCTTGACGACGCGGATCGAGGTCAGCGAGCCCTTGACGAGATCGCCGAGCTGGTGCGTCGCGGACTTGAGCGTCTTCGTCACCGTCCAGCGATGGACCGGCGAGAGGTCGTCGTAGGGATCGTCGACGCTGACGAGCCACGGCGACGGGTTCGCTCCCGGAAAGGCGTTCTCGACGTTCTCCGTGCGGCCGCCCGACGTCGAGAAGAAGAACGTGACGGCGGGAACGCCGTTGTAGGCCACGACCTGGTCCTTCGTCGCGGTGACGGCGGCGTCGGTCGCCGGCGTCTCGGCCTTGATCCCCGTGTAGACCTGCGAGCGGGTGTCGGCGAACTGGTCGAAGCCGTTGGTGACGGCCTTCGCGGTCGTGATCGCGTAGGTGCGCGCGGCGACGGCCTGCGCCTCGAGTGCAGCGGCGGGCCAGGTCGAGGGGCTCTCGGCGCCGACGACGCCGCGGACGTAGTTCTCGAGGCCGACCGCGTTGATCGTCAGCAGCCGCCCGGCGGGCGTCGGCCGGAACTCGAGCGCGCCGCGGTAGCGACCTTCGCTCGTCCCGTTCGCGGCTTTGCCGCGCAGCAGCAGCGGTGAGGCCGAGGTGCCGCTGACGCGCAGCGGCGACGGCGTCGTCGCGACGGTCGCGCCGGTCGCGTCGCGCAGGACGACCTGCGTCGCGCCGCTGGGCACGGCGGTGTACGTCTTCGCCGGGTCGAGCTGTTGCCCCGCGACGGTGCTCGACGAGCCGTTGAAACGGGCGCTCCCGCTCGTCTTCAGCAGCACGCGCACGGTGCGTACCGCTCCGACCGGCTGCAGCGTGGTGCCCGTGTAATAGTGGGCCAGGATCGCGCGGTAGTCGGCGCCGTGCTGCGCGTAGCCGTAGGCGCCGTACTGGCTCATGCCGACGCCGTGACCGAATCCGGAGCCGGTGATCACGAGCCTCTTCGTGCCGGCGGCGGCGGCCGTGCCGGGAAGAAGCGCCACCGCGCCCATCAGGACGGCGGCAGCCTTGAGCGCGTGCTTGCGGGTATCCATCTGACGGTCGAACACGGGGCAGCGGTCAACGACGCGGATCCGGCGTCGCCAGAGCCCTGTTCGACGCCGACCGGCCTGTGCCTACATCGGCGATGCGCCCGGGACGAGACCGCGCGGCTCAGCGGCGCGCGTAGAGCACGGCCATGCGCCGCAGCTTGAAGCGGCAGTCGACGTCGGCGAAGCCCGCCTCGCGGAGCCACGTCAGCTGCGCCTCGACCGTCGCCGACTGGTCGTGGCGCATCCGCTCGAGCGCGGCGGCCCATTCGTCCGCCGTCGCGCCGAGCGAGGCCGCGGTCTCGCGGTGCCAGGCGACGTCGTCCCGCTCCAGCTGTGGCGTCGGCGCCAGCACCTGCTCGGCGTTGACGAAGACGCCGCCCGGCCTCAGCGCCGCATGAACGCGGGCGAACAGGTCACGCTTGGCGTCGTCGTCGAGATGATGGATCGCGAGCGCCGAGACGACGGCGCAGAAGTCGCCGCCCGGGAACGGCTCGCGCAGGTCGGCGACGTAGTAGCGCGCCCGGTCGCCGAGGACCGCCCGGGCCTGGTCGAGCATCGGCGCCGCTCCGTCGGTCAGCGTCAGCTCGGCCTGCGGCTGCGCGTCGGCGAGCATCGCGCTGAGCAGCCCCGTCCCGGCGCCGAGCTCGAGGATCCGCTTCGGCGGCCCGCCGAGCTCGTCGAGCGCCTCAAGCACGCTGCCGTAGAAGGCGTCGTAGCCGGGCACGAGACGCCGGCGCTGGGCGTCGTACCCCGGGGCGTGCGCAGCGAATGTCGCGACCGCGTTGTTCGTCATCACGTACAAGCGTACACGATGACGGTTGGATGGATCGGTCTAGACCAAGCCACCCTGCGCCATCTTGCGCAGATCCATCGCCTTCTCGTAGGTTGCCGCGTCGACGCCCTGCTCGAGCGCGACCTCGCGCAGGTTGCGCCCCGACGCAGCCGCTTCCTTGACGATCGCGCCGGCCTTGTCGTAGCCGATGTAGCCGTTCAGCGCCGTCGCCGCGGCGAGCGTGCCCTCGGCGCTCGCCTTGCAGCCGGCCTCGTTGGCCTCGATGCCCTCGACGCACTTCTCGGCAAACGCCTCGCTCGCGGTCGCGAGCAGGTGGATCGACTGCAGCAGGTTGCGGCCGATCAGCGGGATCCGCACGTTGAGCTCGAAGTTGCCCTGGAGGCCGCCGACCGTGATCGCGGTGTCGTTGCCGATCACCTGCGCGCCGACCTGGAGCACGACCTCCGGCAGCACGGGGTTGACCTTGCCCGGCATGATCGACGAGCCCTTCTGCAGCTCGGGCAGGAACAGCTCGCCGATCCCGGCGCGGGGGCCGGAGCCCATCAGCGCGAGGTCGTTTGCGATCTTCGTCAGCGACACGGCGATGACCTTGAGCGCGCCGCTGAGCTCGACGAGCGCGTCGCGGTTGCCCTGCGCCTCGAACGGGTCCTCGGGGGCGGAGATCGCGAGCCCGGTCTGTTCGGTCAGCAGCGCGCGCACGCGCTCGGCGAACTCCGGATGCGTGTTGAGGCCGGTGCCGGTCGCCGTCCCGCCGAGTGGGATCTGCGCGACCTGCGGCAGCGCGTTGGTCACGCGACGGGCGCCGAGGCGGATCTGCGCGGCGTAGCCGGCGAACTCCTGGCCGAGCGTGACGGGGACGGCGTCCATCAGGTGCGTGCGGCCGGACTTGACGATGTCGGCGAACGCCTCGGCCTTGTCGGCGAACGCACGCTCGAGCCGCGCCAACGCCGGCAGCAGCGTGTTCGTCGCCTGATCGAGCGCGGCGAGGTGGACCGCGGACGGGAAGACGTCGTTCGAGGACTGGCCGAAGTTGACGTGGTCGTTCGGGTGGACTCCCTCGCCGGCGAGCGTCGCGATGACCTCGTTGGCGTTCATGTTCGACGACGTGCCCGAGCCGGTCTGGAAGACGTCGATCGGGAACTGCTCGTCGTGGCGGCCCTCTGCGACCTCGGTCGCTGCGGCGGCGACGCGTTCGCCGATCGCGGCGTCGACGAGCCCGAGCTCGGCGTTGACCTGGGCGGCGGCGCCCTTGATCCGGCCGAGCCAGTGGATCACCGGGAGCGGTACGCGCTCACCCGAGATCTGGAAGTTGGCGATCGCCTTGGTCGTCTCTCCGCCCCACAGCTGGGCGGCCTGATCAGTCGTTGTCATGTCCCTCAGCCTATGGAATGCCGCCTGCAGCCTGCCGTACGGCGGCGTTCGGCGAGCCGGCCGTCAGACGAGGAACGCGGCGAGCTCGCGGGCGACGCCGACCGGGTCGTCGTAGGCGATCAGGAAGCCGGTGTCGTCGAGGACGCGCAGGTCGGCGTTCGGCAGCAGGTCGAACGCCTGCTGTGCCGGCTCGATCGGGTGCAGCTTGTCGCGGTCGGCCCACAGCAGCAGCGTCGGCGCGGCGACGGCTGCGTAGCGCTCGAGCAGGTCGTAGCGGGCGGCGGACGGCCAGCTGCGCGCGAAGCGCGCCCAGGAGCGCGCGAGCTGGGCGTTACCGCCGACGTCGGCAAACGCGTGGCGAACGAGGTCGCGCGCGTCCGGGTTCGCGCTCGCCGAGAGCCAGGGCCCGGCGCTCGGGCGGATCGCCATGTGCGCCGCGTGGGCGAGCGCCCGGTCGAGGCCGGGCACGGCGGCCGTGCGCGCCGCGAGCCGCCACGCCCCTCGCGCCAGGGGGCGCGTCGCGCGCCGATGCAGCCGGTTGGGCATCAGCACCAGCCGCTCGGGCTCGAGCCGGCCCGTGCTCGCGGCGTGCAGCAGGATCTCGGCGCCGATGCCGTGGCCGCCGACGAGCGGCCGGGGGCCGCAGACGTCGACGCAGAACCCGGCCATCACGTCGGCGAACCAGTCGGGCGAGTACGGGTGCCGCGGCCGGTCCTCGGAGTCGCCGTGCAGCGGCAGGTCCGGCAGGACGACGCGAAAGCGGTCGTCGAGGTGCTCGACGACGGGCTCGAGCTCGCGGTGGCTGAGCCCGCACGAGTGCAGCAGCACGATCGCGGGCCCGCGGCCGGCCTCGCGGTAGGCGACCCTGGTGCCGTCGGGGGCGTGCCACAGGCGCAGTCTCATCCGTGGTCCTCGCCGGCGGCGATCCCGCGGCGCATGGCAGGGCCGAGCCGCGTCTCGCCGACGCGAGCGGCGATCCCGTCGAGCCTTCGCAGCAACTGCGCGTGGACGTTGTTCGTCTCGCGGCCGCCACGGTGCGCGGCGCCGACGAGGAAGCCGAGCTGCCGCGCCGCGGTCGTCGTTCGCCTGTCGGCGAGCTCGAGCGCCGCCGGCGTCAGCGTGAACCCGATCTGCTGGATCGCTCCGTCGTCGCGGGCGTGCGAGACGCAGGCCGAGAGCGGCGTTCCGTCGCCCAGCCGGACGTCGCCGGGCGCCGCGCGGAGGGCGTCCAGGATCGCCGCGGGCGACTCCTCGCAGGCGCCGGAGACGGCAGCGGGCTCGCTGCTGCCGCATGCCCCGAGTGCCAGACCGGCGAGGAGTGCAAGCCGTCGCACTCCCGGATCGTACGGGGCGCCACGCTCAGTCGCCGGCGTGCAGCGGCGCCGGCGGCTCGAAGCCGTGGTGCCGCATTCCCGCCTCGATCACGGCGACCGTCGACTCCATTACCTTCACGCGCGCCCACTTCTTCGAGTTGGCCTCGACGAGCACCCACGGCGCGCGCTTCGTGTCGGTGCGCTCGAGCATCTCCTCGACGGCGACCTCGTAGTCGGCGCGCCGCTCGCGGTTGCGCCAGTCGGCGTCGGTGAGCTTGTACTGCTTGATCGGATCCTTCTCACGCTCGAGAAAGCGCTCGAGCTGCTCCTCGGGGCTGACGTGGAGCCAGAACTTGGCGATGATCGTGCCGCCGTCCGTGAGGCCGCGCTCGAAGCCGTTGATCTCGTCGTAGGCGCGACGCCACTGCTTCTCCGTCGCGAGCGCCTCGACGCGCTCGACGAGCACACGGCCGTACCACGAGCGGTCGTAGACGGTCATGTCGCCCCAGCCCGGCAGGGCCGCCGTGAATCGCCACAGGTAGTGGTGCCGAAGCTCGTCGGCGGTCGGCGGTCCGTAGGAGGAGTAGCGCACCGCTCGTGGATCGAGCGGCCACGAGAGGCGCTTGATCGCGCCGCCCTTGCCGCTCGCATCCCAGCCTTCGAAGACGAGGCACAGCGCCGGTCCTGGGCGCGTGGTCCCGTCGCCGAACGGCAGCAGCCCGGCGAGCGTCAGGCGCAGGTGCGCGAGGCGTGCGCCGCCGGTCTCGAGCCGCCGCGCCTCCTCGTCGGCGCTGAGTTTCAGCTTGAGGTCGAGTGCGTCGAGCCTGCCCATACCTGCAGCATCGTCGCACCCCGCTGCCCTCTCTGCGCCGGAAAGCTGCGCAAAGCTGCAACGAGCCTCGGGAAACGGTACGAAACCTCCGTACAAGTGCGCATGAACATCAACACTCGCAAACTGGGCTACACGACGTCAGAGGCGGCCCGTCGCCTCGGCGTGTCGCTCTCGACGATCCGGCGCTGGTCGGATCTGGGCTACCTGCGCAGCTATCGCACGCCCGGCGGCCAGCGGCGCTTCAGCGTCCAGCAGCTCGACGAGTTCCTCGAGTCGCTCGAGACCGGCGCTCCGGCCCGCCACGGCGCCGGTGACGAAGGCTTCGGCGACGACGTGCATCGCCATCACGACGAGCCGCGCGCCGAGGGCCTGCACGACGCGGGCGTGACGAACGGACACGTCGCGGGCTCACACGTGTGGCCGCCCGCCAACACGGCCTGACGGCCGCTAGCTGCTTCCGGACGAGGCCTCGTCGATACGTCGCAGGATGTCGAGCTCGCGGTCGTAGTCGGCGTCGCCCGCGTGGCGGTAATCGGTGTCGCGCCCGGCGAGCACCGTCGCGAGCGACTCGACGACCTCGGGGTCGAGCTGCGTGCCGGCCACTCGACGCAGCTCGGTCAAGGCCTCGAAGGAGGTCATCGCGGTGCGGTACGTGTCGGGTGCGGTCAGCGTGTCGTAGACCTCGGCGACGGCGACGATCCGCGCGATCTCGGGGATCTCCTCGCCTTCGAGGCCGTCGGGGTAGCCGCGGCCGTCCCAGCGCTCGTGGTGCGCTCGCACGATCGACGCCACCGGTCCGTAGAGGCCGACGTCGCGCAGCAGGTCGGCGCCGATCGTGGGGTGGCGCCGGATCGACTTCCAATCCGGGTCGATCAGCGTTGTGCCGCGCTCCATCACGCGGTCGGACAGCGCGAAGCGGCCGATGTCGTGCAGGAGCCCCGCCGTGTGGGCGAGTTCCTGGTCGCGCGGGCTGAGGCCGCGGGCGCTGGCGATGTCGCGTGAAAAGCGGGCGACCGCGGCGCCGTGTCGCGCCGCACGCTCGTCACGCTCGTCGAGCGCCCGCAGCAGACCGCTGAGGACGCCCCATGAGAGCGCCGCGTACGCGCGGGCCCGCTCGCGCGCCTGTGCGACGAGCCGCGCCATGTACGAGAAGGCGACGACGATCAGCCCGGCGAAGCTGATCGTCGCCAGGCCGAACTGCGCGTAGACCTCGGCCAGCGTCACGATCAGCGCGACGTTGAGCGCCAGCGGCGGAATCAAGTCGCGCGGGGGGCGCAGCGCCGGCAAGACCGGGCGGCCGTCTCGCAGCGCGAGGATCGTGCTGACCGAGACGAAGTTGAGTACCAGCTCGCCGATCGCGATCAGCGCGAGTACCGCGACGAAGCGCACGGTTGTGTCGTCGCCACCGGACACGTGCGGGAAGATCGTCGCGCCGATCAGGTTCGGGATGCCGGTGACGGCGATGTTCATTGCCAGCGCCGTCGGGCGGTAGCGCTCGACCGCCCATTCGACGAGCTCGGCAATCGCGACGATCGCGAACGCGGCCGCCGGCCCGAGGAAGGCGACGGCGAGCATCGAGGCCGTGAACGTCGCCGACACCATCAAGGTGCCGTCGACGCGGGTCGTCAGCAGCGCCGCGCCGACCGTGATGCCGACGAGGACGAAGAAGAGAGGGTCGCCGAGTCGGCTGTCCGCCGTCAGGGCAAACCAGAGGAACCCGCCGAGGAGGCCGACGAGCGATGCCGTATGTGCGGCGCGCGCATGTCCTCCCTGACTCACGTCCAGACCTTCTCAAAAGGCGAGGACGCGAGCCAGGGAGGTGCGCAGATGGTGTCTAGCGGCCGGTGAAGAAGCCGCCGAACGCAGCGATGAGGCCCGAGACCACGAGGGCCGCGGGCATGAGGCGAGCAATATGCTTGTTCATGCTTCATATCTCGGCCGCCAAAGCGCACAGGTTTAGGGTGCAAGATGTCCACCAAGCCACCTAAAGGTGGTTAGACTTCCCGAAAAGTGCTCCCTTTCCGCTCGTGCGTACGCTGAAAACCAGTGAAGCTGCGGCGCTGCTGAACGTCAGCGCCAACACGCTCCGTGCATGGGAGCGGCGCTTCGGGTACCCGAAACCGCAGCGGACGCCGGGTAAGCACCGCGTGTATGTGTACGGCGAAGTGGCGGCTCTGCGTGACGCGCTGCGCGACGGTCTCTCGATCTCGTCGGCGGTGTCCCGTGCACGCGAGTCACTGCGCGGCGACACCCACATCCTCGTCGGTGCGTTGGCGGCGTTCGAGCCCGAGCGCGCGGACAGCGCGATGGAGGCCGCGCTCGCGATGCGCTCCGTCGAGCGCACGGTCGAAGAGGTGCTGCTCCCGTCGCTCGCGGAGCTCGCCCGCCGCCAAGGCGACGACAGCGCCGCGTGGGCGCTCGGCGTGCGCTGGTCGGTCGAGTGGGTTCGTCGCGCGCAGCGCCTGACGCCGCCGCCCGGGCGGCCCGGGACCGTGCTGATCGGCGACGCCACACGCGACGACCTCGACATCGATGCGCCGAGCGTGCGAGCGCTCGAGCTGTTCATCGGCCGCACCGGAGTCCGCGTCGCGACGCTGCCGATCCGCAACCGCAGCGGGCTCAGCGAGTTGGTCTCCGCGCTCGATCCCGGTGTGGTGATCGTCGCCGGCCGGCACAGCGACGACGAAGAGGTCGCGCGCTGGGCCTACGCCGTCCGCTCGGCCGCCGGGGCGCTGCCGCTGGCGCTCTACCGCCGCGGCACCGGCGATCAGCAGACAGCCCGCGTCGCCGCGGTGCCGTCGCTGTCGACCGTTCCTTCCGAAGCGACCGCGCAGGCGATCGGGCTGCTCGACGGACGCGTCGTCGCCGGGCGCGCGCCGATGATGTCGAGGAGCGTCTGATGGCCGCGCGACAGCAGCTGCGAGTGCTGCCGGCGCCCGGCACCGCCGCTCCGGCGCCGCGCGGGGTCTTCTGTGGCCACTGTGGCAAGCCGCCCGCGGACGGCGCGATGCCCGAGGTCGGCTCCCGCGTCTGCCGCCGCTGCAACCTCGGGCTGCTGCTCGACGCCCCGGCGCCGACGCTGCCGAAGCCGAACGAGGCGTTCGTCGTCGTCGACGGCTCGCTCGCGATCTGCGGGCTGTCGCGTCGCGCCGAGCGCCTGCTCGGCGTCAACGAGGTCGACGCCGTCGATCGCCGCCTGACCGAGCTGCTCGTGTCGGCCGACGCGGAGTCCGACACCGGGCACCCACGGGGCCTCACCGAGCTGCTGCTGGCCGCGACGGCAGGTGCTGAGGACCTCGGCACCGTCGTGCTGCGCCCCGCCGACGAGTTCGGCGTCCGCTTCGTCGCTCGTGTCGGCCCCTGTGGGCCGGCGCCCAGCGCCGTAGTGATCTTGGACTTGGGCTGAGCGCCGGCCCAGGTCGCCGTCGGCGCCGCCGGCCGAACTCCTTCTCGAGCACGAAATCGGCCTAACTGCAGCGTTCTTTGCGCATCTTGCGCGAAAGCAGCCAAAGCGCGACATTGCGGTCATGAGCGCCGTCCGCACCAACGCCGCAGCAGCGATGATCGGGGTCAGCCCGAGCACGCTGCGCTCGTGGGAGCGCCGCTTCGGGTTTCCCTCGCCGCGGCGGACCGAGGGCGGCCATCGTCAGTTCGACCTCGCGGAAGTGGAGGCGCTGCGGTCCGCCTTCGAGGAGACGCAGAACGTCTCGTCCGCGATCTCGATCGCCCGTGAGCGCGGCTCCGGCCCGGCCACCCCGACGCGCCTGCGCTCGGCGCTCGGCCGCTTCGACGCCGAAGCTGCCGACCGCGTGATCGAGGAGAGCCTCGCCGTCCGCTCGCTGGAGCGGACGATCGACGAGCTGTTGCTGCCGGCGATCGAGCTGCTCGACGACGGCGACACATCGCCGTCACCCGAGTACGGCGTCGCCTGGCGCTGGGCCACGGGCTGGCTCGCTGCCCAGCAGCGGATCGCGCCGCCCGCGACGCGCGCCGAGGCGGTGCTGCTGTTCGACGCCAGCCAGTCGCCCGACGTCGACGCGCTCTACGCCCAGGCGCTCGAGCTGCACCTGCGACGCGCGGGATTCCGCGCCCTGACCGTCACGCTCGATCTCGAGCCGGCCCGGCTGATGCGCGCGATGCTCGCGATCGAGCCGCGCGCGATCGTCCTGACAGGACGCCGGGCCTCGCTCGACGCGCTCGGCCGCGTCGTCTTCGCGGCACGCCGCGCCGGAGGCGAGGTTCCCGTCTACGACTATCGCGGTGCCCTGCCAGAGACCGGTGCGAGCACCGTTCCGCGCCTGGCCGAGCGGCCGCTCGCGGCGCGCGATCAGCTCGTCGCCGACCTCGACGGCATCGCCGCCGAGCCGATCGTCCGCCGCGCGCGCCCGGCGCAGACCGGCTAGGGCGCGACGCCGCAAAGCGCCGCGCCGCGCCGTTCGCGCGCGAACCGTCCGAGCGGCGAGTTAGCTTGCCGCCGCAATGCTCGTGCCTGGCGACCCGCTGGCCCACCGCGCGCTCGATTCGCTGATTCGCGCCGAATCGTCGGTTCGCCGGAGGCTGTCCGGCGACCTGGAGCGCGAGGGGATCTCGGCCACCGGTTTCTCCGTGCTCGTCGTCCTCGCCACAGCCGGCGGCGAGCTCGAGCTGCGGACGTTGCGCAAGCGGCTGCGAACCTCGAAGGCAAACGCGACCGAGGTCGTGACGACGCTCGAGCATCGCGGCTACGTCACTCGCGCGCGGCTGCCCACGGATCGCCGCGCCGCCAGCGTCACGCTGACGTTGCGTGGTCGCGAGATCGTCGACCGCCTCTTTCCCGAGCACACCGAGCGTGTGCGCCACGCGTTCGCGATGCTCGACGAGGAAGAGAAGCGGTCGTTGGCAGAGATCTGCCGGAAACTCGCCGCGTAGCCGCGCATAGACTGCGGCGCCGATGCCGCGTCCCGTCGACCCCGATCAGTCGTTCCCCGCGCTCGAGCAGCAGGTGCTCGAGCGCTGGCGCGAGCGAGACGTGTTCGCCGAGTCGCTGCGGCGCCGCGAGGGCGCGGAGCCGTGGGTCTTCTACGAGGGGCCGCCGACGGCGAATGGCAAGCCCGGCTCGCACCACGTGCTCGCGCGCGTGTTCAAGGACATCTACCCGCGCTACCGCACGATGCGCGGGTATCTCGTCGAGCGCAAGGGCGGCTGGGACTGCCACGGCCTGCCGGTCGAGATCGCCGTCGAGCAGAAGCTGGGGCTGAAGTCGAAGGCCGACATCGAGGCCTACGGGATCGGGCGCTTCAACGCCGAGTGCCGCGAGTCGGTCTTCGAGTACCTCGAGGACTGGCAGGCGCTGACCGAGCGGATCGGCTTCTGGGTCGACATGGACGACGCCTACCGCACGCTCGACGCGAGCTACGTCGAGTCCGTCTGGTCGGCACTGCGCCAGATCTGGGACAAGGACCTGCTCTACGAGGGCCACAAGGTCGTGCCCTACTGCCCGCGCTGCGGCACGGCGCTGTCGTCGCACGAGCTGGCGCTCGGCTACCAGGACGTCGTCGACCCGTCGGTCTACGTGCGGCTCCCGGTCGTCGCCGACCACGGCCCGATGCATGCCGGCGACGAGCTCATCGTCTGGACGACGACGCCGTGGACGCTCGTCTCGAACGCCGCCGTCGCGGTCGACGCCGAGCTGACGTACGTCCGCGCGCGTTCCACGTCAGGCGCCGTCGCGGTGGTCGCCGAGGCGCTCGTCGAGCGTGTCCTCGGCGAAGGCGCGGAGGTGCTCGATCGCTTCCCCGGTGCGGCGCTCGAGGGTGCGCGGTACGAGCCGCCGTTCGACTTCATCGCCGGCTCGGAGTACGGCGAGCGTGGCCACACGGTGCTGCTCGCCGACTTCGTCTCCGCCGACGACGGCACCGGCCTCGTGCACACGGCGATCGCCTTCGGCGAGGACGACTTCCGGCTCGGCGAGCAGTACGGCCTCGCGGTCGTCAACCCCGTCAAGCTCGACGGCACCTACGACGAGCGCATCAAGGGCTTCGAGGGCCGCTTCGTCAAGGACGCCGACGACGACCTGATCGCCGACCTTGAGCGCCGTGGGCGGGTGCTGCGCGCGGAGCGGCTCGAGCACTCCTACCCGCACTGCTGGCGCTGCTCGACGCCGTTGCTCTACTACGCGAAGCCGTCGTGGTACATCGCCACGTCGACGCTGCGCGAGCGGATGCTCGCCGCCAACGAGACGGTCACCTGGCATCCGCCGCACATCAAGGAGGGCCGCTTCGGCAAGTGGCTCGAGAACAACGTCGACTGGGCGCTCTCGCGCGAGCGCTACTGGGGCACGCCGCTGCCGCTGTGGCGCTGCGAGTCCGGGCACGTCCACTGCGTCGGCTCGTTCGACGAGCTCGAGCGGCTCAGCGGCACGCGGCTCGAGGATCCGCACCGGCCGTTCGTCGACGACGTCGGTTTTCCGTGCCCGCAGTGCGAGGCGCCGATGCGCCGCGTGCCCGAGGTCGTCGACGTCTGGTTCGACTCGGGCTGCATGCCGTTCGCCCAGGAGCACGCGCCGTTCGAGAACGAGCAGCGCTTCGAGCAGCGCTTCCCGGCACAGTTCATCTGCGAGGCGCTCGACCAGACCCGCGGCTGGTTCTACTCGCTGCTCGCCGTCTCGACGCTGCTGTTCGATCGCGCCGCGTACGAGAACGTCGTCTGCCTCGGCCTGCTGGTCGACGGCGAGGGCCAGAAGATGTCGAAGTCGCGCGGCAACGTCGTCGACCCCGGCGACGTCCTCGACCGCTTCGGCGCCGACGCGATGCGCTGGTACTTCTTCACCGCCAAGTACCCGTGGGACGGGTATCGCTTCAGCGTCGAGAGCGTCGGCGAGCAGGTGCGGCTGTTCCTCAAGCAGCTGTGGAACACGTACCGCTACCCGACGATCTACACGCGTGAGCGCGAGACGCAGCCGACAGAGCTCGACCGCTGGATCCTCTCGCGGCTGTCGGCGACGACGGCGACCGTGACGGAGCGCCTCGACGCGTTCGACGCGACGAGTGCCGGCCGGGCGATCGGAGAGCTCGTCGACGATCTCTCGAACTGGTACCTGCGGCGCACGCGACGGCGCTTCTGGGAGGGCGAGAGCGCCGCCTTCGACACGCTCGAGACGTGCCTGCTGACGATCGCCAAGCTGCTGGCGCCGTTCTGCCCGTTCGTCGCTGACGAGATCTACGACAACCTCGACGGCAGCGAGCCGTCGGTGCACCTCTGCGACTGGCCCGACGCCGCCGCCGTCGCCCCGCGCGACCCCGAGCTCGAGGCCGACATGGCGACGGCGCGCGCCGCGGTCGCGCT
>DASRHW010000081.1:0-7983 GCA_035650375.1 Solirubrobacteraceae bacterium
ATCGACGACCTCGAGGGCAGGGGCCGGGCCGAGATGGCGGCCCGGATCAGGGCGGCGCGCGAGCTGGGCGACCTCTCGGAGAACGCCGACTACCACATCGCCAAGGAGGACCAGGCGCACCTCGAGACGCGCATCGTCCGCCTGCAGGCGCGGCTGCGCTCGGCACGCGTCGTCGAGGTCGAGTCGGGTGGAAACGTGGTCGCCTTCGGCGGCACCGTCACCGTGACCGACGAGGAGAGCGGCAACGAGGCGACGTACACGATCGTCGGCCCGACCGAGGCCGACATGGCCAGCGGCAAGCTGTCGGCCGAGTCACCGGTCGCGCAGGCGCTGCTGGGCAAGGCGGTCGGCGACGTCGCGGTCGTCGAGACGCCACGCGGCGCCCGCCGCCTGCGCGTCGAGCGGCTCGGCTAGGGCGGCGGGGCGTTGTGCTCGTCGCGCTCTCGTTCGTCGTCCTCTGCCTCGGCTGGATCGCGCTGCCGGTGATCTGGTTCGCGTTCTTCCGCGGCAAGGGCGAGGACCGATAGGGCCGGCGCTGAGCGCGGGATGTAACGCCGTAGTCGATCGGCGACATCTCAGGACATGACCACGGATGCCGAGTTGCTCGTCCTGTCGCGCTCCGACGCCGCGGCGTTCCGCGTGCTCTACGAGCGCTACGCGGAGCGCATCCACGGCTATCACCTCCGTCGCAGTGGCTCCGCCGATGCCGCACACGATCTGACTGCCGAGACGTTCGCGCAGTGCTGGATCAGCCGCGGCCGCTTTCGCGACGAGGCCGGTGGCAGCGCTGGTCCGTGGCTGTTCGGAATAGCTCGGAACGTCCTGCTCTCGAGCGTACGCCAGCGACGGCTCGAGCAGAGAGCATGCGATCAACTCGGTGTCACGCTCGAACGCGACGTCTCCGCCGTCGAACCGGAGGAGCGATGGCTCGACGGGCTCGACGAGGCGTTTGCCGGGCTTCCGGAGAGCCTGCGTGCGGCCGTCAGCCTCCGCGTCTTCGACGAGCTTCCCTACGACGAGCTGGCCGATCAGCTCGGAACCACCCCCACCGCAGCCCGTGTTCGGGTGCATCGCGGACTCCGCACGCTGCGTGCCCGATTCACGAACACCAAGGAGGTTGCATGATGACCACGCTTGAACCCGATCTGCAGCGTCTCGGCGATCTGCTCGAGCACGCGATGCGGGCCGATCTCGCATCTGCCTCGTCGGCACAGCCGGCGAGCCGTCGCCGGCGCCGGATATCGCGCCGCACCGGGCTGGCGCTGATCGGCGCGGCGGTGCTCGCGCCGGCGGCTGCGGTCGCGGCGAGCGGGCTGATCACCAGTCCCGGGGACGTCGCGCGCAGTCTCCCGGCGGGGACGTTGTCGCTCGCGGGGACCGAGCCCACGTGCACCGTCGTCGACGACGGTGTCGAGTACAGCTGCACGCTTGCCCACGCGCCCGCTCCCGAGGTGCAGGACTGGAAGGGAACCGTCGAGCCGACCGTCGACGCGACCAAGCACGTCAACGGTGGCTGTCGCTCGTTGGCATCCGATGGCCGCACGTGGCAGTGCTACCTCGGGCAGGCCGCAGTCGAGCAGGAGATCGTCGGCGCCGGCCTGCTCGGCGAGTTCGCGCCGTCACCGGCCGCCGGATAGGCGACTAGGCGAACAGGTCTTCGTCGCGAGCGCGGATCATCGCCTGCGCGCCGGGGCCGTCGGCGTCGGTGATCCAGCGCTCGAGCCCGCGCACGACGATCGCCGGATCGCCGGCGTCCTTGCCGCCGCGCGCGAGGTCGGCGGCGGCGGCGACCTCGTCGGCGATCGCGATCGCAGTCGCGCGCAGCTCGCGGCCGTCGCGATCGCTGCGGCCGAGCCAGTCGTCGACGACGGTGAGGCCGGCGACGCCGATCGCGATATCGACCTGGGCGATCCGCCAGGCGCGGCCGAACGAGTCGGCGATGACGACGGCGCAGCGGACGCCGAGCGCCTGTCGCAGCTCGCGTGCCGAGCGGTCGGGATCGGCCGGCAGCACGACGACGTGGCCCTCTGGCGCGTTCGAGGCGTCGACGCCGGCGTTGGCGCAGACGAAGCCGTGGTGCGTGCGGCAGATCAGTACGCCGCGGCGCGAGCGGACGATCTCCGCGCTCTCGTCGAGCACGACCTGGATATGGCGCGGGTCCTTGTGGTGATCGCGGGCAATCGCCTCGGCCTCGGGCGTCGGCTCGACGCCGGCGAGCGCGACGACCCGCCCCTCGGCCTTGCTGACGATCTTGTGCGCGAGCACGAGCACGTCGCCGTCGCCGACGTGCGGCCGCAGCAGCGCGGCGAGGTCGTCGCCCGTAGCGATCTCGGGCAGGCCGGGGATCGCGGCGGCGGCGATCACGCGCTCATCTCCCGTACCAGCGCCAGGTCGTCGGCCGTGTCGACATCGAGCGCGAAGGCCTGAATCGCCTCCACCTGCCACGGCATTCCGGCGATGTCGGCGAGCGCTGCGTGGCGTTCGCGGCTGCCGGGGCCGAACGCCGGCGTGATCGCGTCGGGCGGGGCGAGCAGCAGCCCGTTCGTGCCGGAGCCGTGGCGGTCGGCGAGGATCACGACACCGCGATCGGTGTGGCGGGCGAGCAGTTCGTCGACGTCACCGGAAGTCAGCAGCGGGCAGTCGCCCGCTGCGAGCAGCACACGGTCGGCACCGAGCTCGAGCGCGCGGTCGACGCCACGGATCGCGGCTGCGCTGTGGCCGGCGAGCGACGGCTCGTCGACGACCTCCGCGCCGAGCCCGCTTGCCAGCGCGGCCGCGACCGGCTCGCGTGTCACGACGAGCACCCGCTCGAGCGACGTGGCGGTGCACAGCGCGTCCAGGACGCGCGCGACCATCCGCTCGGCGAGCGGCTTCTGCGGCTCGCCGAGGTCGGCGCTGAGCCGCTGCTTGGCGGCGTCGAACGACTTCACGGGCAGGATCGCGACTGTGCGCATCGTCACCCGAGGCTACGCGCGAAGGCCAACGTCGCGGCGGCGACGTCGCGGCGCTGCTCCGGGCCGGACATCAGCGTCGGGATCCGCAGCGATGGCAGGCCTGCGACCTCGTCGTCGCTGACGATGCCGTCGAGCAGGTCGCCGTAGCAGGCGGCGATGCCGTCGCCGTCGAGCGTCAGCCCGGCCCAGTCCATGAACGGCTCCGTCGGTCCCTTGACGACGCCGCCGCCGACGATCGGCGAGACGGCGACGACGGGAGCGCCGGCGGCGCGCAGCGCATCCTCGATGCCCGGCACGGCGAGGATCGGCCGGATCGAGATGATCGGGTTCGAGGGTCCGATCACGATCGCCTCGGCGGACGCGATCGCCGTGAGCACCTCCGGGGTCGCCGCCGCCCGCTCGATGCCGTCGAAGGCGACGTCCTCGACCGGCCCTTCGCCGCGGTCGAGGATCATGAACTCCTGAAACGGGCGCCAGGCGCCGCGAGCGAGCACGCGGGTCGCGACCGGCTCGTCTGCCATCGGCAGGACGCGCGCGCGCAGCCCGAGCGCCTCGCCGAGCTCGGCCAGCGTCTCGGTCAGGCGCGCGCCCTCGGCAAGACGGCGCGAGCGCTCGATGCCGATCGCGAGGTCACGGTCGCCGAGGTTGAACCAGACGTCGACGCCGATCTCACGCAGCCCGTCCATGACGTTGAAGCTGTCGTCGCGCAGGCCCCAGCCGCGCTCGTCGATGCGGTCGGCGAGCCAGAACGTGCAGAGGTCGGGATCCGGCGAGACGCGGGCGCCGTAGACATCGACGTCATCGGCCGTGTTGGCGATGACGGCGAGGTCGTCGCCGGCGACGTCGAGCATCCCGCGCGCCAGCTTCGCGCCGCCGGTGCCACCGGCGAGCACGACGACGCTCACGAGACAGGGACGGTCGGCGGCACGGCCGCCAAGGTAGCGGCCGTGTCCGGGCGACTCGAGGGTGGCGGAGCGGTCAGGTGACCGCGGAGCCGGGCCCCTCGTCCGTTTTCAGTCGTCGGCGCCGAACGGCGGCCAGTCCTCCGTGATCAGGCAGAAGTAGGCAGCGGAGCGGACGTAGTAGGCCACGCCGAGGTTGATCATGTTCTGCAGGCCTTGCGCCTGCTTGCCAGTGATCACGATCACGAACCAGGCGATGAATGCCCCGAGGTTGGCGACGAGGTAGAGCGCGTAGGCGATGATCGCGACCGGGATCGCCAGCAGGATCCGGAAGAACACCTTGGCGCGGCTGTAGGACTCCAGCGGCGGCGCGATCTTGAGGCGGATCGGGTACTCGTCATGCTCGCCGAGGTCGAACGGCGGATAGGTGTCGGTGGCGAGGTGCAGGTAGCCGTAGAGGCGCGCGGCGTAGCGCAGGACACCGGCGGTGAAGTTGTACATCCCCTGTGGCCAGCGCGCGGTGAACAACAGCGCGAACCAGGCGACGATGACCACGATGTAGGCGAAGAAGCCGAGTACCGAGATCACGATCAGGTGCGGGATCGCCAGCAGCCAGCGGAAGAAGGTCGTCAGGCGGCTGCGGCGCTCGACGTAGTCGGCCTCGTACTGGACCGGGTAGCGGCTCTGCTCTGCGGCGGCGGGATATGCGCTCATTGCTCAATCCTCGCTTGTCCGGAGGTCGCCGTGCAACCCGGTTTCGTCTGTGCGCCCTCGACCCGCGCGCTACGTTGCGCCGATGGATGACCGGATCGCCGTGGCCGAGCACGCCGCGCGGGCCGCGGGCGCGCTGCTGCTCGAGCGCTTCGGCGATCGCGGCGCGCTGCACGTGTCGTCGAAGAGCACGGAGACCGACCTCGTCAGCGACGCCGATCACGCCGCCGAGCGCTGCATCCGCGCGATCCTCGCCGAGCACGCGCCCGAGGACGGGATCCTCGGCGAGGAGGGCGACGACGTCGCCTCGCGCAGCGGCCGGCTGTGGATCGTCGACCCGCTCGACGGCACGGTGAACTTCCTCTTCGGGATCCCGCACTGGTGCGTCAGCGTCGCCTGCGACGACGAGGTCGGCGTGATCTATGACCCGCTCCGCGACGAGCTGTTCGCCGGGGCGCGTGGCCGCCCGACGACGCTCGACGCCGTCCCGCTCGCCGGCGGTACGCCCGATCGGCTTGCGACGGCGCTCGTCGCGACGGGCTTCGGCTACGACGCCGCGCAGCGTGGCGCCCAGGGCGAGCTCGCCGCGGCGCTGCTGCCGCGCTGTCGTGACATCCGCCGCGCCGGCTCGGCCGCGCTCGACCTCGCGTGGGCGGCCGCGGGACGCGTCGACGCCTTCTACGAGCACGGCGTGCAGCGCTGGGACTACGCCGCCGGCGTCGTCCTCTGCGCCGGTGCGGGCCTCGAGGTCCGTCCGCTCGCGGCGCGAGGGCTGCTGCCGGCGGGGATCGTCGCCGCTCCGCCGGTGATCGCCGACGAGCTCTCAGCGCTCGTCGACGCGGCGCCCGTCAGCCCTGGTTGACGTAGGTGACGCGGTCGGGCCGCAGCGTGAACTTGATCCGCTGCTCGCCCGGCTGGAGGTAGGGGTAGTCGGTGCCGATGTACTTGTGCGCGAGCTCGTTGATGTGCTGCTCGGCACCCTCGTGCGTGTCGTCCTCGAGCGTTCCGGCCACCGACACCCACTCGTACGGCGTGGCCATCGACGTGATCGTCGCCTTGCCGGCGCGGCGAAGGTTCGCCGGCCAGGCGCGACCCTCGGCCGAGTTCACCGCGAGGTTGTCGCCGTCGGGGTGGACCCACGCGACGATCGCCTGCACGCTGCCGTCGTCACGGGGGATCGACACCACCGCGTAGTGCGGCTCCTCGAGGATCTCCTTGGCGCGCCCTTCGAGCTTGTCAGCCATGTTGTCTCCTCAGTCCGGTCAGAAGCGGTCGCCCTGAGGGCGCCTTCGCCTCATGGTACGGCGATGCCGCCAGCAGCCGTGGCGGTGGTCAGCCGGCCGCGGGCCCGTCGGCGACGGCGTCGCGGACGGGGTCGGCGCGATGGTTCACGTACGTGATCCGCTCCGGCCGCAGCGTGAACGTGATCCGCTGTTCGCCGGGCTTGCGGAACGGGTAGCTGTCGGCACCGAGGTACTTCTTGGCGAGTGCGTCGATCTGCTCGTCGGCGCCCTCGTGCGTGTCGCTCTCGACGCGCCCGACGACCGTGACCCACTCGTAGGGATGTGCCATCACCGTGATCGTCGCGGTGCCCGCGCGGCGCATGTTCCTGGCCCAGCCGTGGGCCTCGGCGGTGTTGACGGTGAGGTTGTCGCCGTCGGTATCGACCCAGGAGACGACCGACTGCACCGTTCCGTCGCTGCGCGGAACGGCGACGACGGCGTAGAGCTTGTCCTCGAAGATCTCCCGCACGCGTCCCTCGAGCTTGTCTGCCATCTGCGTCACCCCTCGTCGCCGGAGGCGCGCACCATACCCGGGGTGGGATTCGAACCCACACGTCCCGAAGGACAGGGCCTTTTGAGGGCCCCGCGTCTACCGTTCCGCCACCCGGGCGCGCCGGCCGGATGGTACGCCGCCGGCGTCGCGGGGCGCGGGCGGACCGTAGACTCGGCGCCGTGGTCTCGGGGTTCCGACCTCGATGGCGGGCGTGGTGGAATTGGTAGACACGCCGGCTTTAGGTGCCGGTGGCGCAAGCCGTGGGGGTTCGAGTCCCTCCGCCCGCATGGCCCGGCGCTGCCGCTTGGCGGCGGTGGCGACCGCCACGAGCGCGAGCACCGCCGCAATCGAGGAAATCCCGAGGTAGGCGGCGACGACGATCAGGACGATGTCCATGTCCTGGGTGATCGGCTAGTGGCCGTCGTCGCTGGAGTCCGTCACGGAATCGTGCGGCGGGTCCGGGCCTGGCGGCCGAGCGCGGCGAGCGAGCCGGTCGACCAGCGCCTGCATCGCGCGCCACTTCGCATACATCGGCAGCAGCGTCGCGAGGAGGACGACGGCGACGATCAGCGCAGCGGTTCCGACATCGGCGAGCATGGGGGAGGGTTACCCGGGAGCCGCGCGGATGCGCTCGCCCCGCGCGGCAGCCGATACGCTGCGGGGCGCAGAACCCGGCGTCAAGGGGCGGTACGGCTGTCCTCAGAACCGCCGGCCGGGGCACAAAAGCCCTGCAAATGCCGGTCTTTGGGGGACTGGTGTAACGGTAACATAGCGGTCTCCAAAACCGTTGCTCGAGGTTCGATTCCTCGGTCCCCCGTAGCGAGCGAGCGCCCATTTCGTGGGCGCTTTCGTCGTGCAGGGAGGGCGGCGCCCAGGCCGGCGTGAGACCGCCGTCGGGCGCCGTCAGGCGCTCAGGCGGATGATGCAGGTGACAAGCATGCCGGCGAGCAGACATGCGGACAGCAGCGCGTAGGCCACGACGCAGGTGGCGTCGAGCGTGGCGGGATCGGCGCTGTCAGTGCGCTCGTGCAGCATCGACCACATAATCGGCAACGTAGCTGCCGATCTTGAGAACCAACGAAGAGCGCCGGCTCGATCGCTAGCCCGTGATCAGGTCGTGGATCTCGTAGGAGTACGTCCGCGGTAGCGCCGGCGGCCCCTCCGTTGCGTCTGCCATCACCTGCATGACCACGGGCAGCACGCGCCCGTCGTAGAACCGCGTCTTGTCCTCTTCGGTCTCCCAGACGTCGACGATGCGGAACTGGTCGCCCGCGAAGCCCGCCGTGTGGACGATCAACCCCTCAGGGGGGTTGGCCTCGACATCGAGGCGGCCGGCCACCGCGTCGTAGTTGGACGTGCTGCGATCGTCGCCGACATCGAACTCCTCGACATACACGATGGCCATCGGGCCTCCTGTCCGGACGCTTGACGGCCCGATCCTACGCCCGTCCGACGTGCCCGCGGGAAAGCTTCGGCGGCCCGGCAGGGAGCGGCCGGCGCGCTAAGCTTGCGCGCGTCGTAGCGGCGTGCGGGCGAAGTGTTGTGGCTGCACAGAAGCCTTCCAAGCTTCTAGGGCGGGTTCGATTCCCGTCGCCCGCTCTGACGAGCCACGGGGAGTGGCGCAGTCTGGTAGCGCACCC
>DASRHW010000082.1:0-37704 GCA_035650375.1 Solirubrobacteraceae bacterium
CGCTCGCGCAGTTGCGCACGCGTCAACGGCCCGTCGGCGGCCAGCGCGCGCTCGACGATTCGCAGCCCGCGTTCCGCAGCGGCGGGGGAGACGCCCTCCTGGCGCAGGCGCGTCGCGTTGGCGGTGACGAGCGTCGGCGCCGTCAGCGCCTGTAGCCACGGGTAGTCCTCGCTGCGAACCATGTGCAGCGTGCCGCGGTTGAGCCAGGTGACGACGAGCGAGCGATCGGCAGTCAGCGCGGCGTCGACGTCCGCGACCGACGATCCACGCGTGCGCGCGCGGATCGAGAGCTGGGCGCCGCGCAGGTCCTGCGCCTGGATCGCGAGCAGTCGCTCGGCGACCGCGACGGGGTCGCGCGCCCGGCGCCCGGCCAGCAGCTGCGCGGTCAGCCGCGCGGCGGCGACGGCGCGCTCGCCGCCAGCTACGCCTCGGCTCGCAGCTTCGCCCACTCGGCCTTGTGCTCGCGCTTGGCTGCCTGGTAGCCGGCGAGCGCCTCGGCGGAGTCGACGTCGCCGAGCGTCGGATGCGGAGGTACCAGGCCCTCGGCAGCCTTGACGCCGTAGCGCTTGGCCAGCACCGCGGCGAGCGACGTGACCTTCATCTCGCCGAAGCCGGGCAGCGCGGCGATGTTGGCGCGAAGCGTCTCGCTGTCGCCGGCGTCGGCCCAGACGCGCGCCGCATCGCCGTCGTAGGTGTCGCGGACGTAGACGGCGAGGTCGTGGACCCGCTTCGCCATCGCGCCCGGGTAACGGTGGATCGCCGGCGTGTCGCGGAAGACCGGCTCGAGGTCGGCCGCGGCGATCGTCGCGGCGTCGATCGAGCCGAGCCGCTCGCGCAGCGCGAGCGGGCCGGAGAACGCCTTCTGCACGGTCACCTGCTGGTCGAGCGCGAAGCCGAGCAGCAGCGCCATCGGATCAGAGGCGATCAGCGCGTTGGCCTCGTCGGAATCGGTGAAGTGGAGGCGATCGGGCACGACGCGATCGTAGCCGCGGGCACTGGCGCCGCGCTCGCGTGTTCGGGAGGGATCCGCTTCGCTGTGTCTCCGCGTCACTCCGGCCGCGCCGTCAGCCGCGGCCGCGGCGATCACATTCAGGCTGGCCAAGCCTCGCTGACCCGCCTGGCGACCGGTCGGCGCTTGCTACTCTGCCCGCGTTCGAGCCGCCATCGTCTAGGGGACTAGGACGCCGCCCTCTCACGGCGGAAACCGGGGTTCGAATCCCCGTGGCGGTACTGCGAAAGCCCTGCGCATGCGGGGCTTTCGGCATTTTCGGGACCGACGGGACGGTGTCGGCTCACTGGATGTCCGAGCCCCAGCGCGCAAGCCACCACGACTCGAACGCGACCAGTGCGACGATGATGATGGCGAGCGATACGAGCGTGAGTAGCAACGCCCTCGAGCGGCTCTCTCCGCTGGCCGAGGCGTACACCACCGTCACCGCCGCGCTGACCGTCAGCCCCACCACGTAGATCAGGCGGCGAGGGAGCACGACGACCACGTCGATCGGGAGCACGACGACGACCAACAGGCACGTGACGAGCCCCATCGTCGGGGCGATGACCAGGGCCATGGCGAGGGATTCCCGGGGGCGCATGCCTCCCATGCTCGGCGAAACCTTAGGTGAGGCGGCGATGGCTGTGCAAGCCGTGGCTCAACCGGCGAGCGTCCTGCGTCTGACCGGCAGCCCGCCGCTGGACTCAGCCGGCGCCGAGCCCGGCCAGGCCGCCGATCAGCGCCTCGACACGCGTGGCGATCTCGTCGCGCGTGGCTCGGACGGCCTCGATCGGCTGACCCTTCGGGTCGGGCAGCTCCCAGTCGACGTAGCGCGTGCCGGGGACGTACGGGCAGGCGTCACCACATCCCATCGTCACGACCACATCGGCCCACAAAGCGTCATCGTGACCAAGCTTGTGTGGCCTCCGGCCACTGACGTCGATACCAAGCTCGGCCATCACCTCGACGACTTCCGGATGCAGCTGGCCGGACGGGTCGGCTTCGCTGCCGGCGGAGCGCGCCTCGTGGAGGCCGTGCGCCGCGCGCTCGAACAGCGCCTGGCTCATCTGCGAGCGCCCGGCGTTGTGCAGGCAGACGAACAGGACGCGTGCCACGTCAGCGCGGCTCCACGATCACAGGTGGCGGCGTGGCCGGTCTGCTTCCGCGTACGAGCTCGTAGGCGAACAGGCCGATCAACGCGCCGGCGACCGGCGCGACGACGTAGATCCACTGGTCGGTCCACGTGCCCGACGCGAGTGCCGGCCCGAACGACCGGGCGGGGTTCATCGAGGCGCCGGTGATCGGGCCACCGAACAGCGCGTCGAGGCCGACGGTGCCGCCGATCGCGACGGCGGCCGCCGCACCGACAGCCCGCGTGTCGGTCGCGACGGCGGTGATGACGAACATCAACAGAGCGGTCAGCACCACCTCGTACAGGAGCGCCGTTCCGGTGCCGACGCTCGGCAGCGTCGCGCCGAGGTGCGCCGGCTGGTCCGGCCACGCTGTGAGCAGCAGCAGCGCGCCGGCGACGGCGCCTCCGAGCTGCGCGCCGATGTACGCGATCGCGTCGCGGATCGGGAAGTGGCGGCCGGCCACGAACGCGATCGTCACGGCAGGGTTGTAGTGCGCTCCCGACAGGTGGCCACCGGCGTAGATCATCACCATGATGATCAGCCCGAAGACGAGGCTGATCCCGACCGAGCCGAGCGCTCCGTCACGCGTGGCGTCGGCGATCACGGCCCCACAGCCGGCGAAGACGAGCGCGAAGCTCCCGATCGCCTCCATCAGCATCCGGCGCGCGAGGTCCGGGCGTGCGTGATCCATGCGGCGAACGCTATCCATTGACAGAAGCCGATTCAATAGATAGCTTCAAATCGATGGCCGTCGATATGGAGCTCGCCCCGAAGACGAAAAGGCCGCCGGGGGAGCCCTGCTGCGAGCCGGTCGTCTATCCCGACGTCGAACGCGAGCAGGCGGCGAGCATGGCGGCGGTCGCGAAGGCGCTCGGCGATCCGGTGCGTCTGACGCTGATCGACGTGCTGCGGCGGCACGCCGGCAAGGTCTGCGTCTGTGAACTCGTGCCGCTCTTCGACCTGTCCCAGCCGACGATCTCGCATCACCTCAAGACGCTGCGCGACGCGGGCCTCGTCGGCTCCGAGCGCCAGGGCCTCTGGGCGTACTACTACGTCATCCCCGAGCGGCTCGACGAGCTCGCCGCCTGGCTTCGCTGATCACGCCGCCGGCCTCACGGGTTCGCGGTTACGAAGGATCTCCTTCGTAACCTTTCGTCCTCGCCGTTCGTTCTCACGCCGATGTGGCGACGGACCCTCACATGCCTCCTCCTGTCTCTGATGGCGCTGGCGATGCCGGTGGGCTCGGCGAGCGCCGCTGACAGCCACGCACCGGCCGGCGCGCGCGATGACTGGCTGCCGAACTCGACGTGGGTGATGTCGAGTTGGCTGCCGTACGACGAGGCTCGGCTCGAGCGGCTGCTGGGATCGTCGCGCGAAGAGCTGTCTCATTGGCTCGACGACCGGCGCTCGCTCGCCGAGCTGGCGGCGGCGCGCGGCTACTCGTCTCCGCGAGCCCTGGCGACGCGCCTCGTCGCCACCCGCGACGTGTCGTCGCGCACGCGCCGCGTCCTGTACGTGCGGGCGCTGGACACGCTGACGCAGCCACACCTGGCCCGTCACGTGCTCTTCCACATCTTCCACACGCCGGCGATCCCTGACCGTGCGCGGGCGGTGTTCGGTGTCTCGCCGTCCGTGTTCCGGAGCCTGCGCGACGCCGGGCGCTCGCCGAACGCGATCGCCGAGGCCGGCGGGCGCACGCAGCCGGAGCTGCGCCAGGCGCTCGACCGTCTGCTCGCGCAGCGCGTTCGCGATGGCGTCCGCACCGGCGCGATGAGCGCGGCGCAGGCCGAGCACCTGCTCACCCTGCAGCGGGAGAGCCTGCCGCTCTACGTCGGTCGCCCGTTTCGCACGCCGGCGGCGCAGGCCCTGTTCGCCTGCAGCCTGCACGAGTACTAGCTACTCGATCTTCGAGCCGATGCGCTTGACCAGCGCGAAGATCCCGGTCAGCGCGGCCGCACCGAGGATCCCGTAGAGCGCCTTCTTCTTCACGACTGCGCTCCGCGGCGTCCGGCGGCCCAGCCGGTCAGCGCACCGGCGATGAGACCGAGCTCCGGCACGAACGGGATGTCGGTCACCACGCTGATGACGATGCCTGCCGCGAATCCTGCGACGCCGCCGGCGACCGTTGCGGCCTGGGTGCTCATGCGGTGAGCCTAGGCGAGCGGGTGGGCAGACTGCAGAGCATGGGCGAGATGAAGCAGCGGATGCTCAACGGTGAGCTCTACATCGCAGACGATCCCGAGCTGCACGAGGACATGGCCCGGGCTCAGCGGCTGCTGGAGCAGTTCAACGCCACCTCGTACTCCGAGCAGGCGCTGCGCGACGACGTGCTGCGGACGCTCCTTGGGGAGGTCGGCGACGGCGTCGTGATCAGGCCGACGCTGCGCTGCGACTACGGGACGCAGATCACGATCGGTGAGCGCACGTTCATCAACTACGACTGCGTCCTGCTCGACGTCGCCGCGATCACCATCGGCGCCGACTGCCAGCTCGCGCCGCGCGTCCAGCTGCTGACCGCTGGGCATCCGATCGACCCGGTCCAGCGCCGCGACGGCTGGGAATTCGGCGCGCCCGTCACGCTCGGGGACAACGTCTGGCTCGGCGCCGGCGTCATCGTCTGTCCGGGGGTCACGATCGGCCGTGACTCCGTCGTCGGCGCCGGCGCCGTCGTCACCCGCGACGTGCCGGCGTCGTCGGTCGCGTACGGCAATCCGGCCAGGGTCCGCCGGGGAGTCGAGACTCGTGGCCGCGCGGCGCCCTAGCCGACGGCGTCGCGCAGTGCCTCGTCGAGGCTCGGGTGCCTGAACGTGAAGCCGTGGGCGGTCGCAGCCGCCGGCAGCATTCGCACGCCCGAGGTGACGATCGATGCCATCTCGCCGTAGAGCAGCCGGATCGCGAAGGCCGGAACGGGGGCGATCGCCGGGCGATGGAGCGCCCGCCCGAGCGCCTTGGAGAACTCGGCGTTCGTTACAGGCGCGGGTGCTCCGGCGTTGAACGGCCCGCTCCAGTCGTCGCCGTCGAGCGCTGCGATCAGCAGCCCCACCTCGTCGTCGAGGCTGATCCACGGCATCGCCTGCCTCCCTCCGGCGACGGGGCCGCCGATCCCGGCGCGGAAGAACGGCAGCATCTTCGCGAGCGCGCCGCCCTTGCGATCGAGCACGACGCCGGTGCGAATCCGCGCGACGCGGACGCCGAGTTCCTCGGCCGACCGCGCCTCGGCCTCCCAGTCGACGCATACCCGCGCGAGGAAGTCGCTGCCCGGGGCGTCGTCCTCGGTGACGAGATCGTCGCTCGGTCGCGGCCCGTAGTACCCGCTCGCCGAACCCGAGACGAGGACGCGCGGCCGCTCGGCGTCGGGCAGCGCCCGCAGGCCGGCGACCAGGTTGCGCGTGCCGACGACACGGCTGCCCCGGATCCGCTGCTTGACGTCGTCGCTCCAGCGCTGCGCGACGTCTTCGCCGGCGAGGTTGATGACGGCGTCGCGACCGGACAGCGCCTCGGCCGGAGCGGGCTCCGCAGTGAGGTCCCATCGCACGCCGCGTTCCGCCGAGCGTGACAGCAGCGTGACCTCGTCGCCCCGCGCCCGCAGTTTGGCGACGAGGTCGCCGCCGATGCGGCCGGTACCGCCAGAGATCGTGATCCGCATGGTCGGTCTACGTTCGCACAGTCGAACGCGATCACCGAGACGAGATCGTCCCTCGCTCACTCTCCGGCGAAACCCGTCGTCTAACGTGCGGTCGATGTCCGTACGCGTCGGAGTTCAGATCCAGCCGCAGCACGCAGATTTCGACGGGATGCGCAGAGCCTGGCGCGAGGCTGAGGAGCTCGGCGTCGACTCGATCTTCAACTGGGATCACTTCTATCCGCTCTACGGCGAGCCGGATGGCGAGCATTTCGAGTCGCTGACGTCGATGGCGTCGCTGGCCGAGGTGACCGAGCGGGCGCAGATCGGCTCGCTCGTGATCTGCAACTCGTACCGCAACCCGGACCTGCTCGCCGACGCTCATCGCACGATCGACCACATCTCGGGTGGTCGCGTGGTGCTCGGCATCGGCGCCGGCTGGTTCGAGCGCGATTACGACGAATACGGCTACGAGTTCGGCACCGCCGGTGACCGGCTGCGTGCGCTGGGCGCCGCGCTGCCGCGGATCAAGGCGCGGCTGGCCAAGCTCAACCCACCGCCCGTCGGCCCGATGCCGTTCCTGATCGGCGGCGGCGGCGAGAAGGTGACGCTGCGGCTGGTCGCCGAGCACGCCGACCTCTGGCACAGCTTCGGCGATGTCGCGACCTATCTGCACAAGGCCGAGGTGCTCGCCGCGCACTGCGCGAAGCTTGGTCGCGACCCGTCGGAGATCGAGCACACGTGGGGGATACAGGCGGGCCTGCTGGAGTCCGCCGACGACCTCCACGCCGCAGGCATCAGCCAACTGACCATCGGCATCGGCGGTGGCGGCCGCGGCTACGACCTGGCGCCGCTGCGCGAGCTGATCGAATGGCGCGACGGCGTCAATCGCGTCTAGCGCTCCCGCGTACCGGCGTGTAGCGTCGCCGCCATGACGCCGCTGAAGGATTTCCGTGACTTCGTGCTCCGTGGCAACGTCGTCGACCTCGCCGTCGGCATCGTCATCGGCGCCGCGTTCGGCGCCCTCGTCACGGCGTTCGTCACCGACCTGGTCACGCCGATCATCGGCGTCATCGGCGGCACACCGGACTTCGCGGCGCTGCAGTTCGAGATCAACGGCAGCACGTTCCGCTACGGGCACTTCCTCAACGCCCTGATCGCCTTCCTGCTGATCGCCGGAGCGGTGTTCTTCTTCGTCGTTCGCCCGGTCAACTCGCTGATGCGGCGCTACAAGACCGAGCCCGACGTCGACGCGCCGACGCGTGAGTGCCCGGAGTGCCTGAGCGCGATTCCCGTCGGCGCCCACCGCTGCGCGTTCTGCACGGCGCAGGTCGCGCCCGCCTGACCGCGGCCACCGCCGGGCGGCGTGGGCGGCCGCCCGTCCGTGCCCGCGACATCGCCTGCGTACTCTTGACGTCGGTGTTCGTTCGTCCACGCATGGCGTTGCTCGCGGCGCTCGGCTGTCTCGCCGGGTTGGCTGTCACGGGTGTCGTCGCCTACCTCGTCCCGGTCGCGCAGACCGGTGACGCCGGCGCGCTCAACGGCTACGTCGATCTCGCGCACGGTCGCTCCGATGCCGTCCTGTTGTCGATCGTGCACCTTGCGAGCCCGTTCGGCTACGGGGTCATCGCGTCGGTTCTGATCGTCGTCGCCCTGCTGCGCCGCCGCTTCTGGCTCGCGGCGCTGCTGCCGGTCGTGATCGTGATGGCGCCGTTCACGACAGAGCGTCTCAAGCACCTGCTCGCGCATCCGCGTGAAGCCGAGTGGCTCGGCCACACCCAGATCAACGCGGCCTCGTGGCCCAGCGGCCATGCGACAGCGTCGATGACGCTGGCGCTCTGTGCGGTCCTCGTCGCGCCACAGGTCCTGCGCCCGCTCGCCGCGCTCGTCGGTACGACGTTCGCGCTCGCCGTCTCGTTCTCGATGCTGATGTTGCACGGGCACTTCCCCAGCGACATCGTCGGCGGCTACCTCTGCTCGGGCGCCTGGGTGTTGACGGCCGTGGCGGTTCTGCGGCGCCTCGAGCACGCCGCGCCCGCACGCCGCCGAGCGCCGCTGACCGTGGCCGAGGCGCTGCCGCTCGTGTCCTACGCCGCGTTCGTCGCGGGGGTCGGTGCGATTGTCGTGCTCGACAGGCCGCGCGCGCTGCTGAGCTACCTCGTCGATCGCCCGGCGTTCACGCTCAGCGCGGTCGCGATCGCCGTGCTCGCGATGCTTCTGCCGGGGCTGCTGGCGCAGATCTCACGCGAGCCGTCGGCGCGCTGAGCGCCGTCGCTCCGACGCGAGCGATCAGGACGGTCGCGACGCTCCTGGAACCCAGAGCGGCTCGTCGCCGCCGCGATCGGCGTTGGCGGCGCGCGCGAGGATGAAGAAGAGGTCCGAGAGGCGATTGAGGTAGCGGACGACCTCGGGATTGGCGCCGTCGACGCGCAGCGCCCGTCGTTCGGCACGGCGGCAGACGGTCCGGCAGACGTGCAGCTGCGCCGCGAGCGGCGATCCCGCCGGCAGCACGAACGACTTCAGGCTCGGAAGCGCCGCGTTGACCTCGTCGCAGGTGTGCTCGAGCCAGACGGTCTGCTCCGGCACGACGCGCAGGCGCTCGCGGCCGCCGGGCGCCGGGTCATTCGGCACCGAAAGATCGGCGCCGAGATCGAACAGGTCGTTCTGGATCCGCGCCAGCCAGTCGCCGAAGCGTGCCGGCAGCGGCTCCGTCGCGAGCGCGACGCCGACGTGGGCGTTGAGTTCGTCGATGTCGCCGTAGGCCTCGATCCGCTCGTGCGTCTTCGGCACGCGGCTCATGTCCCCGAGGTGCGTCTCGCCGTCGTCGCCCTGCCGTGTGTAGATGCGGGTCAGGTTGACGGTCATCGGCGTCGCCACGCTAGCACCGGGCGGGGCCTGCCGGACGATGCGCGCAGGGCGCTGCCGCCTTAGCTCGACGCGGTAGGATCGCGCCAACATCTGCGGTCGGTGGTGGAGGAAGTCCGGTGAGAATCCGGCGCGGACCCGCCACTGTTACCGGGGGAGCCTTGTCGCACGAGGCCACTGGAGCACACACGCTCCGGGAAGGCGCGGCGAGGAGCAGCCCGGAAGTCAGGAGACCTACCTCCGACCGGACGCCAACGAAGCCCTCGTGGAAAGGGGTGGCTCCTATGAAGCTCCACCGAATCACCGGCACTGTCGCCGGCCTCCTGACGTTCCTCCTTTTGGCGATCACGACCCCCGCGGCGCTCGCTGCGCCCACGGTCACCGTGAGAATCGAAGGTGCCACACAGACGCTGCTGCCGGCGACGACCGTGACACTCGACAGCGCGACCGTGCCGACCAACACAGGCTGCCCCGGCAACAGCGTGGGCGGCGCGCTCGAGAAGGCGACGAACGGCAATTGGGACCGTCAGTCGTTCGTGCAGACCATCATGGGCGAGACACACGCCTTCACACACAACGACTCGTGGTTTGACTGGGTGTCCGGCAAGCTCGGAAACGGGGTCTGCTCCGACCTGCTCTCGGAGGGCGACGAGGTCCTGCTGATCGGCGGAACCTATGACCCGATCACCTTTCATCAGCTCGACTACCCGCTCTCGTTGACCGTGCCCGTCAACGCCTCGGTCGGCAAGCCGTTCACGGTGACGGCGTACGACTCGATTCCTGACTTCAACAACGGCAACTTCGGGACCGGCAGCGGAGTCGCGACGCCGGCCGCCGGGGTCACGATCTCGGCCGGCGGGGTCTCGGCAGTGACCGGAGCCGACGGGCAGGCGACACTGACTCCGGCAGCGGCGGGCCAGCTTGTTGTCACGGGCGCTCGTTCGACGCGCGTGAGCCGCTCACGCGCCTACTCGGTGTGCGTCGCCAACGGCGACGATGGAACCTGCGGCACGACGAAGCCGATCGTGATCGACCGTTCGGGACCCGCGTCCTCGCTCGGCTCGCTGGCGAAGGTCAGCAGCTACGCCAAGGGCAAGGGCCCGCGCGAGCTCAAGGGCAGCGCCAGCGATCCCTCCGGGCTGCTGATGGTCAAGCTGCGGATCACGCGGACGAGCGGCGAGCGCTGCTCGTACTTCAGCGGCAAGAAGCTGACGTTCCGCGCGATGCGCTGCGGCGCCGACAACGGCTCGTGGTTCAAGATCGGCGCTGACGGCGCCTGGAGCTACCTGCTGCCGCAGCGGCTCCCGGCAGGGCGCTACGTCGTCGACGTCAACGCGATCGACAAGGCCTACAACCGCGACGATGCGCGGCGCCGTGGAGGCAACCGTGTGGTGTTCGTCGTCAAGTAGCCGCACTCGGCGGCTGACGGCGGCGGCGCTCTGCGTCGTCGCCGCCGGCCTTGCCGGCTGCGGCGTCGGCGCCGGCGAGCAGCAGCATGTCGACCTGCTCGTGACCCAGGACTTCGGCCATGTGCCGGTCGACGGCGGCGAGCAGACGATCGAGGCGCCGTCGTCGGACACGGTGATGCGCGTGCTCCAGCGGGCGCACACGGTGACGACGCGCTACGGCGGCAACTTCGTGCAGTCGATCGATGGCATCTCCGGCAAAGGCAGCCGGCAGCTCGACTGGTTCTTCTACGTCAACGGGACCCTCGCCGACAAGAGCGCGACGGCGATCAAGCCGCGCCGCGGAGACAGCATCTGGTGGGACCGCCACGACTGGCACCTGACGGCCGACGTCCGTGCCGTCGTCGGCTCGTTCCCGGAGCCGTTCCTGCATGGCAAGGACGGCAAGCGCTTTCCCGTCCGGCTCGAGTGCGCCGACGCGGCGCAGAAGGCCTGCGACATCGCCACCGCCAAGCTCTCGGACGCCGGCGTCGGCGTGGTCGCGCGGGCGCGCATCGGCACGACGGGCGGCGACAGCTCGCTGCGGGTCCTCGTCGGCCCGTGGCCGGCGATCCGGCCCGACTTCGTCGCACGCAAGCTCGAAACCGGCCCGGCGAGCAGCGGCGTCTTCGCGAAGCTCTCATCCGACGGCCGCACGCTCTCGCTGCTCGACGCGCGCGGTCGCGTCGTCCGTACGGCCGCGCCCGGGACCGGCCTCGTCGCGGCGGCCGAGAACACCGACGTCGAGGCCGCGCCGATCTGGCTCGTGACGGGAGTCGACGAGGCCGGCGTCGAACAGGCCGCGGCCGCCCTGACCGAGGATGCGCTGAACGGCAAGTTCGCCGTGGCGATCCATGACGATGTGCCGACGGCGCTGCCGATAGCGCCATGAGGTACCGCGCCGCCACCAGCCCGTTGCACGCGACTCGGGCGTCGGTGGCGGTCGCATGGTCGGCAGCGCTCGCCGGGCTCGCGCTCGTCTTCGACCATCCGCTCGTCACCGCCGCGGTGCTGCTGGCCGCGACCGCCGCCGGGACGCTGGCAGGAGTCCGCGGCGAGCTGCGGACGGCGGCACGCGTCGGATTGCTGCTGGCGCTGATGTTCGCCGTGATCAACCCGTTCGTCGCTCGCCTCGGGCTGACCGTGCTCCTGCGGCTCGGCGAGCTGCCGCCGTTCGGGCAGATCGACATCACGCTCGAAGCGACGATCTATGGCGTCGTACAGGGGCTGCGGATCCTCGCGCTCGTCGTCGCCGTCGCGGTCTACTTCGCCGCCGTCGATCCCGATCGCGTCCTGCGGCTGTTCCGCCGAGCCGGCTTCCGCTCGGCGCTGACGGTGACGCTGGCCACCCGGCTTGTCCCGGTGCTCGTACACGACGGCCGGCGCCTCGCAGACGCTCAGCGTTGCCGCCCGCGGCCGTCGGGCCGCCTGGCGCTCGTTCGCGCGGTCTCGTCGAGCGCCCTCGATCGCGCGGTCGACGTCGCGGCGACGCTGGAACTGCGCGGCTATGGGACCGCCTGGCGCGCGCGCGGCGTGCCGGAGCCGTGGTCGCGCCACGACGTGGCGTTCGCGGCCTCGGCGGCTGCACTCGCAGGGCTCGCGGCGACGGCGCTTGCCACGGGTCTGTTCGCCTGGCATGCCTATCCGACGATCGAGCTCGCCGCCGGCGTGCCTGAGATCACGGTTGCGGCGGCGATCGCGGTCGTCGCGCTGCTGCCGTTCGCCGAGCGCAGGGGCGTCGCGCGATGACGGTGCTGGCATTCGAACGCGTCAGCTACCGCTACCCGGGAGCGGACCGCTTGGCGCTCGACGACCTCTCGCTCACGATCGGCGAAGGCGAGTTCTGCGTCCTCGCCGGGCTTTCGGCGTCGGGCAAGTCGACGCTGCTCGGCGCCGCTTGCGGCATCGTCCCGCGGCTGCACGGCGGGGAGTTTGCCGGGCGCGTGACGGTCGGTGGGCTCGACACCCGCGATCACGGTCCCGGCGCCGTGGCCGCCGTCGCCGGCGTGCTGTTTCAGGATCCGGAGACACAGACGGTGATGAGCACGGTCCGCGCCGAGCTCGCGTTCCCGCTCGAGAACCGCGGCTGGAACGGAGCGGCGATCGCCCGCGGCGTCGAGGAGGCGGCGCTGGCGCTCGGCATCGAGGACCTGCTCGAGCGCGCGACGCACGAGCTCTCCGGTGGTGAGCTGCAGCGCGTCGCGCTCGGCGCGGCGCTCGTCGGCCGGCCGCGTGTCGTGCTGCTCGACGAGCCGACGTCGCAGCTCGATCCCGTCGCCGGTGACGAGCTGATCTGGCTGCTGCGGCGGCTCAACGAGGAGTGGGGGATGGCGGTCGTGCTCGCCGAGCACCGGCTCGAGCGCTGCCTCGCCGCTGCCGACCGCGTGATCGCGCTCGACGAGGGCCGTGTGGTCTGCGACGCCGACCCGGCCGGGTTCCTCGGCTGGGCGAAGACGTACGCGCCGCTGCTGCAGACGCCCGCGGCAAGGCTCGCCGCCGCCGTCGGCATCGAGCCGGCTCCCGTGGGTGTCAAGCGCACGCGTGCGGCGCTGCGTGAGCGCGGCCTGCTGCCGCCGCGCGCCGCCGTCGACGGCGGCGACACGGCAGCGCGCCGTCCTCGCCGCAGTGAGCGTCGCGCCGCGAGCACGGGCGCGGCTCTCGAGCTGCGCGGTGCCTGGTTCGAGTGGCCCGACGGCCGCGCGACGCTGCGCGGCGTCGATCTCGTCCTGCGGCCGGGCGAGCGCGTCGCGCTGATGGGCCGCAACGGCGCCGGCAAGTCGACGCTGCTGCGTTGCGCCGCCGGCCTCGCGAAGCTGACGCGCGGCCGGATCGCGTGCTCCGGTCGCGCGGCGTTGCTGCTCCAGCATCCCGCCGACTACCTGCTCGCCGACCGCGTCGGCGACGAGGTCAGCGCCGCCGGGCTCGCGACTGCGGGGCTCTCCGCGCTTGCCGACCGGCACCCGCACGATCTCTCTGGCGGCGAGCGCCAGCGGCTCGCGCTCGCGGTCGTGCTCGACGCCCCGGAGCCGCCCGCGGTCGTGCTGCTCGACGAGCCGACGCGCGGCATGGACCGTTCGGCGCGCGAGGAGCTCGGCCGTCAGGTCCGCGAGCTGGCGGCGGCGGGCGCGGCGGTGCTCGTGACGACGCACGACCCCGAGCTCGTCGCGACGTGCGCGGAGCGTGTGCTGCTGATGGCCGAAGGCCGTCTGATCGCTGACGCCCCGCCGGCCGATGTGCTCGGCGGCGGCTGGTACTTCGCGACCGAGACGGCACGCGTCCTCGGAGGCGCGGGCGGGGCGTTGTTGCCGGAGGAGGGGGCGGCCCTCTGTGACGTCGCTCAGAGGTCATCGCTTGCGATGACGGGCGAGCGAAACCTCAATCCGGAGCCCGCCGCCGGCGCCGAGGCTCGAGCGTGAGCTGGCAGCTCGCCTCCCTGCTCGTCCTGGCGCTGGCGCTCGGCGGAGGCTTCGCCTGGTACGAGCGCTCGCGCCCTCCGGCCGAGATGCTCGCGGTCGTCGCGACGCTGGCGGGCCTCGCCGCTGTCGGCCGGATCGCGTTCGCGCCGGTGCCGAGCATCAAGCCGACGACCGACATCGTGCTGCTGTCGGGCTTCGCGCTCGGTGGCGCGCCCGGCTTCGTCGTCGGTGCCGTCGGCGCGCTGACGTCGAACATGTTCTTCGGCCAAGGGCCGTGGACACCGTGGCAGATGCTCGGCTGGGGGCTCGTCGGGCTCGGCGGCGCCGCGCTCGGACGCGTCACCCGGCGCCGCGCGCCTCGCTGGGCGCTGGCGATCGCCTGCGGCTTCGCGGGCTTCGCCTTCCTCACCTTCATCGATGCCAGCACGTGGATCATGTACAGCGGGGCCGAGCGCAGCTGGGCGCAGTTCGTCGCGCTGAAGACCACAGCGGCGCCGTTCGACGTCGCCCAGGTCGTCGGCAACGTCGTCTTCGCGCTGGCGTTCGGCCCCGGCTTCGTTCGCGCGCTGCTGCGTTTCCGCACGCGGCTGGAGGTTCGCTGGAGCGAGCCGCCACCGGCTCCCGTCGTCGTGGCGCCCGTGCCGTCGGTGACGCGATGATCTGTCGCGCCTTGCTGACGCTCGTGCTCGCGGCACTGTTCGCGGCGCCGGCGCTGGCCGCCTCCGATGGCGGCGCCGCGCGGCTTGGCGCCGGCTGGCTCGCGCGGGCCGTGCCGGGTGGCGGCGACGGTCAGAGTGCCGATGCGGCCGTGGCGTTGGTCGCCGCAGGGCGGCTGGGCGAGAAGAGCAGGGTGGCCAGAATCGCTGCGCTCCGAGCCGGCGCGCCGCGCTACGCGACGACACCGGGAGCCGCCGCCAAGGTCGTTCTCGGGCTCGTCGCGCTCGGGGCCGAGCGGCCGCGCTGCGTGGGCGCGCTCGATCTCGTCGCGCGGATCAACGCCGGTGTGCGCAACGGGCAGTACGGACGCACGATCTACGACCAGACGCTCGCGATGCTCGCGTCGCGGGCGCTCGGCAGGCCGGTCGCGCCGGCGGCCGTTCGCTGGCTCCGCGCCGCTCGCCGCGACGGCGGCTGGAGCGTCCTCGCCAACCAGGTCGACGACGTCTCGTCGACCGCCATGGCGGTGCTGGCGCTGCGTTCGGCAGGCGTGCCGAAGAACGATCCGGCGATCACGGCGGGGATGCGCTGGATCGAGACGCAGCGCTCGCCGTCGGGAGGCTTCGCGCTCGGGCGCAAGGACCGAGCCGAGTCCAACTCGACCGCGCTGGCGATCGAGGCCGCGACGGCGGTTGGCAGGACCGATGCGCGCGCGCTGACGGCGTTGCGTGGGCTCCAGCGCACGGACGGCTCGTTCAACTTCACGGCCACCGATGGCGGCAGCCGCGTGATCGCCTCGACCGACGCCGTCGTCGCGCTGGCCGGCAAGGCGATGCCCGTCGCGTCGCTGACGAAGCCGGCGAGTGCCTGCTCCGCAGCGTCCGCTAGGTTGACCGCCCCATGAAGGTCGGACTCCCCGAGGAGACCGTCGCTGGCGAGCGGCGGGTCGCACTCGTCCCTGACGTGGTGCGCAAGCTCGTGTCGAAGGGCATCGAGGTGCTCGTCGCGCCCGGAGCCGGTGCAGGCGCACTGATCCCAGACGCCGCCTTCGAGGCCGCGGGCGGGCAGCTGACCGCCGACGTCTGGGGCGCGGACGTGGTCGTCAAGGTCGCTCCGCCCAGCGACGAGGAGATCGCGCGGCTTGGTGCCGGCACGGTCCTGATCGGGTTTCTCGCGCCGCGCACGCAGCCCGAGACGATCGCGGCGCTGAAGGCGCGGGGCGTGACCGCCTTCGCGATGGAGGCGATCCCGCGGATCAGCCGCGCGCAGGCGATGGACGCGCTGTCGTCACAGTCCAACGTCGCCGGCTACAAGGCGGCGTTGCTCGGGGCCGAGCATGCGACGCGCTTCTACCCGATGCTGATGACCGCGGCGGGGACGATCCCGCCGGCGAAGGTGCTCGTTCTCGGTGGCGGCGTCGCCGGGTTGCAGGCGCTCGCGACGGCGCGGCGCCTCGGCGCGCAGACGACCGGCTACGACGTTCGGCCCGAGGTCGCCGAGCAGGTGCAGTCGCTCGGCGCGAAGTGGCTCGACCTCGGCATCGACGCCGCCGGCGAGGGCGGCTACGCGCGCGAACTGACGGCCGGCGAACAGGCGGCCCAACAGCAGGCGATGACCGATGCGATCACCGGCTTCGACGTCGTCATCACGACGGCGCTCGTGCCCGGGCGCCCGGCGCCGCGGCTGGTGACCGCCGAGGCGGTCGAGGGAATGAAGCCCGGCAGCGTGATCGTCGATCTCGCCGGCGAGGCGGGCGGCAACTGCGAACTGACCGTGCCGGGAGAGGTCGTCGTGCGTCACGACGTCACGATCGTCTCGCCGCTGAACCTGCCGGCGACGATGCCGGAGCATGCCAGCCAGCTCTACGCGCGCAACGTCGAGGCGCTGCTCGAACTGCTGCTCGACGACTCCGGCGAGACGCCGGTGCTCGCGCTCGACTTTGACGACGAGGTCGTCGCCGGCGCCTGCGTGACCATTTCCTGATGCTGCTCACCAACCTCGCGATCCTCGTGCTGGCCGGCTTCGTCGGCTTCGCCGTCATCTCGAAGGTCCCGAACACGCTGCATACGCCGCTGATGTCGGGCACCAACGCGATTCACGGCATCGTCATCCTCGGTGGCCTGCTGGTCCTCGGGACGGCCGGCCACAGCACCTTCAACAAGGTGATCCTGTTCGTCGCGATCGTGTTCGGGACGATCAACGTCGTCGGCGGCTTCCTCGTCACCGACCGCATGCTCGAGATGTTCAAGGGCAAGAAGAAGCCCGCCGGCGCCGAGCCCGACGCGGACGGGCCGCCGTCGTGATCCTCGCCGCGGTCAGCCCCGACGTGATCACGGCGCTGTACATCGTCGCCTTCTCGCTCTTCATCTACGGGCTGATGGGCCTCACGGGCCCGCGCACCGCGGTGCGCGGCAACCGCATCGCGGCGGTCGGCATGGCGATTGCGGTGATCGCGACGCTGCTCGACGAGCGCATCGGCTACTGGGGGATCATCGTCGCCGGCATCGCGATCGGCACGCTGATCGGCGTCCCGTCGGCGCTGAAGGTGCGGATGACGGCGATGCCGCAGATGGTCGCGCTGTTCAACGGCGTCGGCGGCGGCGCGATCTTCCTGATCGCCTGGGCCGAGTTCCGCTCGACGCACGGTTGGGCGAACGAGCCGACCTACATCCCGATCTTCGAGTGCTTCGCCGCGATCGTCGGCTCGATCTCCTTCTGGGGTTCGAACATCGCTTTCGGCAAGCTGCAGGAGATCCTGCCCGGGCGGCCGATCACGATCGGCCGCGCGCAGTCGTTGCTGAACCTGCTGCTGCTGCTCGTCGCCATCGCCGCCGGCACGGCGATTGTCGCCGGCTCCGACTCGGAGCTGCTGTTCGTCGTCGGAATCCTGCTCGCCGCCGCGATCCTCGGCAACTTCGTCGTGCTGCCGATTGGCGGTGCCGACATGCCGGTCGTGATCAGCCTGCTGAACGCCTTCACCGGGCTGTCGGCAGCCGCGACCGGTGTCGCGCTCTCGAACTACGCGCTCATCGTCGCCGGCATGATCGTGGGCGCCTCCGGCACGATCCTGACGAACCTCATGGCCGAGGCGATGAACCGCTCGATCCCATCGATCATTGCCGGCGGCTTCGGCGGTGTCACGACCGTCGGCGGCGGTACCGGCGACGACGGCGTCGAGAAGACCGTCCGCTCGACGAGCGCGGCCGACGCGGCGATCCAGATGGTCTACGCCAACCGTGTCGTGATCGTGCCCGGCTACGGCATGGCGGTCGCCCAGGCGCAGCACGCCGTCCGCGAGATGACGAAGGTGCTCGAGTCCAAGGGCGTCGAGGTCGCGTTCGCGATTCATCCCGTCGCGGGCCGCATGCCCGGCCACATGAACGTCCTGCTGGCCGAGGCCGATGTGCCGTACGAGCAGCTCAAGGAGATGGAGGAGGCGAACTCCGAGTTCGGCCGCACCGACGTCTCGCTCGTCATCGGCGCCAACGACGTCACCAACCCCGACGCCCGCGTCAAGGCGGACAGCCCGATCTACGGCATGCCGATCCTCAACGTCGACGAGTCGGCCTCGGTGATCGTGCTCAAGCGCTCGATGAGCTCCGGCTTCGCGGGCATCGACAACCCCCTCTTCTACAACCCCAAGACGGCGATGCTGTTCGGCGACGCGAAAACGTCTGTCAACGCGATCACCGAGGAGCTGAAGGCCTTGTAATCGCGGCGGCGCCGGGGCGCCGCCGCGTTGGTCGTACGGTTGCCGCGCGCGCACACTGGCGGGAGGCGGCGAGCCGGGCGAAGGATCCGCGGGCGAATCTTGCGCAAAGCTGCACATCCGGGGGGTCGCCGAATGGCGTTCGCGTACTCCGGGGGCATGCTGGCTGCCACCTTCACCACCGAGTCCCGCCCCGACATCGCGATCGCCGAGGACGAGCGCCCGGCCGCGGCCGCCTTCGCCGTCTTCCCGCCCGCCGCTCCGGTGGCCGACTACGCGCCGGCCGGCGAGTCGCCGGCCGAGGAGGCACCACGGCACGGGACGCGCCGCTACGCCCACGGCGAGCTGCTGCTCGCGGCCTTCATCGGCGCTCGGCGCCCGCTGACCTTCGAGGACCTCGCTGGCGTCCTCGCAGACACGGGCGCACGCGTCTCCGAGCTCGTCGGCTGGATGGCGAGCTCGCAGGCCAACGGCCTGATCGAGTCCGAGGGCTACCAGCTCGACCCGGTCGGGATGCCGCTCGGGCCGCGCCTGTTCACGCTCAGCGACGAAGCGCGCGAGGAGCTGCGCGCCCGCCGTGGCCGCCGCCGCACCCGCGCCGCGGCATGAGCCCAGCGGAACGACCTTCTTAGACTCGGTGCCCGGATGATCGACCGGGTTGCGGCGGTGTCCGCATTGCGGACAGGCCACTTCGACGTCGTCGTCGTCGGCGGTGGCATCACGGGCGCGGGCGTCGCGCTCGACGCCGCGTCGCGTGGCTACAGCGTTGCGCTCGTCGAGCGGTCCGACTACGGGGCGGGGACGTCGAGCCGCTCGTCGAAGCTGGTCCACGGAGGGCTGCGCTACCTGCAGAGCTTCGATCTCGGGCTCGTGCGCGAGGCGCTGCTCGAGCGCCAGCTGCTGACATCGCTGGCGCCGCACCTGGTGACCCCGCTGCCGCTGGTGCTGCCGACGTTCGACGGTGCCCGTCCGAACCGGCTGACGGGTGTCGGGCTCAACCTCTACGACGTGATGGCGCTGCGGACGCCGCGATCTGGCAGGCGGGGCGCGAACGGCTGGAGCCCCGACCGCCACCGCACGATCGATGCCGCCGAGGCACTCGAGCTGCTGCCGGCGCTGGCGGCGCGGCCGCCGAGCTCGGGCTATCTCTTCTACGACTGCCAGACCGATGACGTTCGGCTCGTGCTGACCGTGCTGGGGGAGGCTGAGCGCTTCGGCACCGTCTGCGCCAACCGGCTCGACGTGATCGGCCTCGTCGAGGAGGTCGGCCGTGCTCGAGGCGTCACGGTCGACGATCGCGAGAGCGGCGAGCGATTCGTGATCCGGGCCGACAACGTCATCAACGCGACCGGCGTCTGGGCCGACCGGCTGCGGCCGGATGAGCTGCACGACGAGGCCGAGGCGCCGGTGATCCGCCCGAGCCGCGGTACGCACATCACGCTCCCGAAGGAGCGGGTCCCGCTCGTCGGGGGTGCGATCGTGCCGGCGGGCGAGGGCCGGACGATCTTCGCGCTGCCGTGGCTTGGCCGGACGCTGATCGGCACGACCGACAACGATCACGTCGCGCCCGGCGGCGATCTCGACCACGTGGCGCCGACCGCCGGCGATCTCGCGTATCTCCTGGATGCGACGAACGAGTTCTTCGCCACCGACCTGACGACGGCAGACATCACGGGCGCGTTCGCCGGCGTTCGGCCCCTGATCGCCACCGGCGATCCGCGCAAGTCGGTCGACATCTCGCGCAAGGCGGAGCTGTACGAGACGTCGAGCGGGATGATCACGATCACCGGCGGCAAGCTCACGACCTATCGGCGAATGGCGAAGCTGGCAGTCGATCGTCTCGTCGAGCGCGACGAACGCCGCGCGCCCTGCCGCACCGACAGGATCCCTCTCGGGCGCTCGATCGCCGTCGGCGACCTGCAACCCGTCGCCGGCGTGCCCGAGGCGGCTCGGCAGCCGCTCGTCGCCCGCTACGGGGCCGCCGCGCAGCGCGTCCTCGGCGTCGCCGCGGAGCGGCCGGAACTGGCGCACCCGATCGTCGAAGGCCTGCCCGACCTGCTGGCGGAGGTCGCCTTCGCCGCTCGCTACGAGCAAGCGCGATCGATCGGCGACGTGCTGCTGCGGCGAACCCGGCTGGGCCTGCTCGCCGCCCGGGACGTCGGGACCGCCGAGCTGCTTGAGAACGTCGCGGCGACGCTGGCACGAGAGCTCGGCTGGGACACCGCCGCGCGCTCGGCCGCGATCGAGCGGTTTCGCGCCGAAGCCGATGCCGAGGGCATCGCACCGTAACGTTCGGCCCGCGCGATCGTTAGTACCCGCGGCCTCACACCCTCGAAGGAGCCTGCACGCCCGACATGCCCCGCCGTTCGACGTTTCTTCTTCCCGCGCTGCTGATCGCGGTGGCGATCGCGGCCCCACAGGCGTCCGCGGCGCCCGCCGCGTTCTTCCCCGCCGACAACATCGACGGCCCGAGCGCGACGGCGCTGCACGTCAGCGACGTCGACATCGCTCGTGACGGCACGGGCGCCGTCGCGTACACGAAGCTCGACGGCGGCGTGCAGCATGCGTTCGTCTCGCGGCTGGTGCGCGGCGTCTGGCAGCCACCGGAGCGCCTCGATCCGGGGTTTGCCGCGCCTGCCGGCGAGCCGGTCGTCGCGGCGTCCGACGGCGGCCGCCTGGTGGTCGCCTTCGTCGCCGACGGCCAGCTGTTCTACGTGGTGCGTCCCGGTAACGCGAACGCGTGGCCGGCGCCGGTGCTGATCCCCGGGCCCGGCGCGACGCCGAGCGTCGACATGTCGATCAACGGTGTCGCCTACGTCGTCTGGTCGTCGGCCGGTGACATCCGCGCGGCGCGCCTGGACCGCAAGGCGACGACGTTCGTCGGCCTCGCAGCGCCGCTCGACATCAACCCCGCGGCGTCGGCGGGCGTCGGCGCCGAGCGGCCACGCGTCGCCGTCGCCGCCGACGGCGTCGCGACCGCCGTCTGGGGTGAGGGCGGCCACGTCTATGCGCGGCGGATGTTCGAGACGCGCCCGTCGACGGCTCCGCAGCAGGTCGACGTGACTGCGCTCAACGGCGTCGCCGGCGCCGGTGGCGACGCCCCCGACATCGACACCGAGGACGACTCGAGCTACGCCTGGGTCGTGTATCGCCAGGCCCTCGCCGGGGGTGCCGTACGCGCGGTCGCCCGGCGTCTGCGCGGCTCGCTGTTCGACGATCCCGTCGACGTCGGCCCGACGACGGAGAGCGCCGCATCGCCGCGGATCGACCTCAACGGCCGCGGCCAGGGGTTCGCCGGCATCGAGGGAGCGGCGACCCGCGCGGCGTTCGGCAACCTGCTGATCAACGATGCGTTCGTCGGGTCGCTGACGCTCGGCGGACCGGTCGGCGTCGACTCGCAGCCGCAGCCGGCCGTCGCCGAGGGCGGCGGCTCCGTCGTCGCCTGGATGGAGGGCAACTCGGCCGCCGACGCGATCGTTCGCGGGCGGGCGTTCGACAAGGCCAAGGTCCTCGGCGACGGGATCCTCAGTAATCCGGCGTTCGGGCCGGTCGACCCGGCCGGCGGCTTCGACGCGGCCGTCAACCGGGCCGGTGACACGGTCATCGTCTTCGTCCAGGCGCAGGGCGACCAGCGCCGGCTCGTGTCGGCCACCTACGACCGCGCTCCGGGCGCCTTCGCCGGAACGAGCACCACGCGCTGGCGGACGAGCTCGAAGCTGTCCTGGGGCGCGTCGTTCGAGCTCTGGGGCCCGCCGGCGTACACGGTCTTCCTCGACGGCCAGCAGGTCGCGCAGACCACCGGCATCAGCTACACGCCGACCGTCCCGTTCGCCGACGGCGTCCATCGCTGGACCGTCGTCGCCACCGACCGCCGCGGCCAGAAGACGACGACGAAGTCGCGCCTGCTGCGGATCGACAGCGTCGCACCGGACGTCGAGTTGCTCGCGTCGAAGGGCCGCAAGGCCGGCAAGGCGATCACGTTCCGGCGCACGATCGACGACGGCAGCGGGTCCGGAGTCGGCACCGCCGTGTACTCGTTCGGTGACGGCAGCCGGACGGTCACGACGCCGACGATCAAACACGCCTTCAAGCCGGGCAAGTACACGGTGACGCTGACGGTGACCGACCGTGCCGGCAACGTCACGATCGAGACGAAGCGCATCACGATCAAGGCCTGAGCGGCGTGAGACCGGCGAGTGGAGGGGAGAGGTCGTGCTCGGCGAGGCGCTGACGCCACTGCTCGCGACGGGCGACCCCGTCTTCGCCGAGGATCTCGTCGCGAACCTCGCGCTGCGCGAGCGCGCAACGGCCGGACGACCCTCCGTGACCGCCGTGATGATCTCGTCGGCCGACGGGCACGCGACCGTCGACGGCCGCTCCACCGGCCTTGGGCACCCGGCCGATCGCGCGCTGCTGCGCAGCCTGCGCGCCGGCGTCGACGCCGTCCTCGTCGGCCCGGGGACGATCCGCGCCGAGCGCTACGCGAACCTGCTCGACGCCGGTCCGCGGGCGGCGCGCCAGGCGTCGGGTTGGGCGTCACTGCCGACGATCGCGACGATCTCGCGCAGTGGCGACGTGCCGTGGGACGTCGGGCTGTTCGAGGAGCCCGAGGCGCGGGTCGTCGTCTTCACGGACGCTGTGATCACGCCACCGCCGACCGCGGCCCAGGTGATGGTCGTGCAGCGAACGGCGCTGACCGAGGTGCTCGCCCACCTGCACGACCGGCTCGGCGTCCGCGCCGTGCTCTGCGAGGGCGGGCCGACGCTGCTGCGGGCGCTTGCCGCCGCCGATCTGATCGACACGCTGTTCATGACGATCGCTCCACTGCTGACCGCCGGCGACGGCCCGGCGGCGCTGTCCGGGAGCGAGCTCGATCCGCCGCTGCGGCTGGCGCTCGCCGCCGTCTACGGCGCGGGTGACCACGCGTTCCTGCAGTATCAGCGTCCGTGATGAAGCTCGCGCTGCGCGATCGCGTCGTCGACTGCGTCCCCGGCAGGCCGCTGGTGATGGGCGTGGTCAACGCCAACCCCGACTCGTTCTCCGACGCGCGGCGGCTGCGCACGCTCGACGAGCAGGTCGAGCACGCGCTCGGGCTGGTCGCCGCCGGCGCCGACATGATCGACGTCGGCGGCGAGTCCGGCGTCACGTACACGGGCCTGACGCCCGCCGACGTCGAGCGCGAGCGCGTGATCCCGCTCGTCGAGCGGCTCGTCGACGCCGGCGTGACAGTCTCGGTCGACACCTTCAAGCCGCCGGTCGCGGCCGCCGCGCTGGACGTCGGCGCGGCGATGATCAACGACGTCAGCGGGCTCGCCGACCTCGAGCTGGCGCGGCTCTGCGCGGGGACTGGCGCGGCGCTCGTCGTCATGCACACGCGCGCGGCGCCGAAGCAGGTCTCCTTCCCGAGCTATGACGCCGTCGTCGAGGACGTCGCCGGCTTCCTCGGCGAGCGGCTCGCGCTGGCGCGTGAGCTCGGCGTCGGAGACGAGCAGATCGTGCTCGATCCGGGCCCCGACTTCGCCAAGACGCCGGCCGAGACGGTCGACGTCCTGCGCAGCTGGGACCGGCTCGAGCAGTTCGGCCTGCCGCTGCTGGCGGCGGTGTCGCGCAAGTACTTCCTCGGGGCGATCACCGGGCGCCCGCCGCAGGACCGGCTCGCCTCGACGCTCGCCGCCGTGCTCTGGGCGGCCGACGCCGGTGCCGCGATCGTGCGCGTCCACGACGTCGCCGACGCGGTCGACGCGCTGCACGTCCGGCGCGTCCTGCGCGGTGAGGACGAGGTGCCCGATTTCGACGCCGACGACGAGTCGCTGAAGTGGGTCCGCGAGGGGTAGCCTCGAACCATGAAGCTTTTCATCGATACCGGGTCGGTCGCTGAAGTCGAGGAGATCGCCGCCTGGGGGATCCTCTCCGGCGCGACGACGAACCCTTCGCTGCTGGCGAAGGAGGAGGGCAGCCCCGGCGACGCGATTCGCCGCATCTGCGAGCTCGTCGACGGACCGACCTCGGCCGAGGTCACCGCCGAGGACACGCGGGGAATGGTCGAGCAGGGCCGCGCGCTGCGGACGCTGCACGAGCACATCGTCGTCAAGGTCCCGTTCTCGACGGCAGGCCTCGCCGCGACGAAAGAGCTCAGCGCCGACGGCCATCCGGTCAACATGACGCTCGTCTTCAGCGCCAACCAGGCGCTCTACAGCGCCGAGGCGGGGGCGACGTACATCTCCTGCTTCATGGGCCGCCTCGACGACGTCTCGATCGACTCGGCCGAGGTCGTGGCCGAGATCGTCGACGTGATCCGCGGCGACGGCAGCTACGACTACGGCGAAAAGGCGCAGATCCTCGCCGCGTCGCTGCGCCATCCCGAGCACCTCAAGACGGCGGCTCGGCTCGGCTGCGAGGTCGCGACGGTCCCCGGCAAGGTGCTGCGCCAGGCGATCGAGCATCCGCTGACGACGGCGGGCACCGAGAAGTTCACGGCGGACTGGGAGAGCCGTCCCGAGCTCGCCGAGTGGATGAGTGGGCTAACGTCTTCAGCTCAAGTCGCCGGCCGCTGAGACGCAACGCGGCGCGGGCGCCCACCGACAGACCCCGAAGGAGACCCGCATGTCCGTACTCTCGCGCCCCGCGCTCGAGGACAGCCCGCTTGCCGATCTGCATACGATCGCGACCGAACTGGGCCTCGACGGCTTCCGCCGTCTGCGCAAAGCCGACCTGATCGACCGCATCCTCGAGCGCGCCGGTGGTGACGCCGCCGAGCCGTCCGACGCCACCGACGGTGACGCCGACACGGATGCAAGCACCGACGCCGGCGACGAGACGGAGCGCCCGCGCGCACGCCGTGGCCGCCGCGGTGGCCGTGGCCGCACCACCGTCGATTCCGATTCCGACGCCGACAGCGACGACGCCGCTGCGATCTCGGAGGCCGACGCCCGCGCCGACGCCAAGGCCGAGGGCAACGACGAAGAGGCCGCTCCGGCGCCGCGCCGCTCACGTTCGCGCCGCGGTGGTGGCGGCGGCGGTCGCGAGGAGCGCTCCTCGCGTGACGACGACTCCTCGTCGGAGCGCAAGGGCCGCAACGGTCGCAACGGCCGCTCCGAGTCCAGCGACCGCGACAGCAGCGAGGACCGCGTCGCCGAGGGCGTCGTCGAGCTGCTCGGCAACGGTTCGGGCTTCCTCCGCGTCAGCCCGCCGGAGGCCTCCGACGACGACGTCTACGTCTCGGCGGCCCAGGTGCGCCGCTGCGAGCTCGTCTCCGGCGACAAGATCTCCGGGCCGGTGCGCCCGCCGCGGCGCTCCGAGCGCTACCCGTCGCTGGTCCGCATCGACACGATCAACGACCGTGCTGCCGACGAGGTCGCCGAGGGCACGCACTTCGACGACCTGCCGGCCGGCTACGCGACCGAGCGCTTCTCGTTCGGTGGCGACGACCCGACGCTGAAGGCGATCGAGTGGCTGACCCCGATCGGGCGCGGCTCACGCGCGACGATCGTCGGCGGCGCCCGCGCCGGCAAGTCCGAGACGCTGCGCCGGCTCGCGCTGGCGCTGCGCGAGCAGGACGGCGTCGAGCTGACGATCGCCCTCGCCGGGGTGCGCCCCGAGGAGCTGACCGCCTGGGCTGAGCTCGGCGTCGACGCGAACGCCGCGCTGACGCTCGTCGCCTCGGCAGAGGCGCAGGGCCAGCTGATCGAGCGCACGATCGACACGGCGCGCCGCGTCGCAGCCCGCGGCGGCAACGCGGTCGTCCTGATCGACAGCCTCGACTACGTTCCCGCAGCCGTCGCCCGCAGGGCGCTGGCCGCGGCTCGCAACATCGTCGACGGTGGATCGCTGACCGTCATCGCCACCTCGTCGGCCGCGGTCGGCGGTGAGACGACCGTGGTCGCGCTCGACGCGGCGCTGACGGCGACGGGCCGGATCCCGGCGCTCGACATCGTCGCCTCGGGCACGCTGCGTCCGGAGCTGCTCGTCGGTCAGGCCGGCGCGGACGCGATCACGCAGGCGCGCGCCGCGAAGATCGGCTGAACGCCGCAGGCATGCACGAAACCGCCGCCGAGGTAGCTGCGCTCCAGGATCTCCTGGACCGCAGCTACGCGGCAGGCGGCGAGCACCTGCGCGAGATCATCACGCCGGAGCGGCGGCTCAGCGCCGAGCAGGTGATCGAGCGGCTGACCGGGATGCGGCTGCTGTCGCTGGCGACATCGACGGCCGCCGGGCACCCGATCGCCGGCCCCGTCGACGGGATCTTCTTCCGCGGGGCGTTTCACTTCGGCACGTCGCCGCAGTCGCTGCGCTGGCGCCACATCCAGGCGCGGCCGAACGTCAGCGCGACGTACCTGCCGGGGGAGGAGCTCGCGATCACCGTCCACGGCCGCGCGGTGCAGGTCCCGACGAGCCCGGAGGACGGCGCCGAGCTGCGCCAGGCGCTGCGCGACATCTACGTCCCGCGCTACGGCGAGGAGTGGATGGACTTCATCGACTCGGGCCCGGTCTACGCGCGCATCGACGCCGAGCGGATGTTCACCTACGCGGCGGAGCCGGCCGAGGGCTGAGCGCGCCGCGGACGCGGCGCGGCGTCAGCGCGGGGAGTAGGCGACGCGGTTCCAGCTCGGCTCGGGCGAGAGTTCGATCGGCTCGTCGTCGCGGTCGGGCTGGATGTAGGCGAACGTCTGCGAGTCCTCGTCGTAGGAGACGTCGAGCTCGCCCTCCTTGACACGCTGGTCGAGCCAGGCGCTGCGGAAGATCAGCCGCCGCAGCCAGTGCACGAGCGAGCGGTCGGCGGGGCCGATCAGCTCCGGCCAGCAGTCGTTGACGTGCTCGCCGAGCGTCGAGGCGGGGTCCTGGATCTCACCGTTGACGGCGAGGTTGACGAGGTCCTCTATCTCGGTCGCGTCGAGGCGGCCGGCCACGAATCCGAGCTTCGACGCGGCCTGCTCGCAGCGCTCCGAGAAGTCGCGCTCGTTGAACGTGAACCGCAGCTCTCCGTACTCGAGGACGAAGTCCTCACCGGAGTCGTAGTTGCCGCGTTTCTGAGTGTGGTTGTCCATGAAAGAAGCCCGACCGACGACCCGCGGCGACGGTGCACCGGGCGGGCGTCGGCATCATAGGCGCGGTTCCTTCTTCGGCGGACGGATCGCAACGGGAGTTGCACCGGTGGCCTGCGCAGTGCTCCGCGGGCGTCACGCGGCCGGGGGCGACGTCGCCACGACGTCGCACTAGTGGCGGCATGAACGACGATGCCGCCACACTCCTGGTCGTCGCAGACGACGACTCGGCGAGGACGTTTCTCGCCGACAACCTCACAGCCGACGGGTACACCGTGCTCGTCGCAGACAGCGCTCGGGATGCGATCCGCGAGCTGGAAAGCAAGTTCCCCGACCTCGTGCTCGTCAACGACGAGCTTCCCGACAGCTCCGGCTTCGACGTCGTGCGGCGCGTTCGTGCCGCCGACGGGCTCGCGAGTCGTGTCAACCCGGCGACGCCGCTGCTTGTGATCTCGACGCGCGTCGGCGAACTCGCGCGTGTACGTGCATTCGAAGCCGGAGCCGACGATGTCGTCGAGCGCCCGTTCGGCTACCCGGAGCTGCGGATGCGAGTCGGGGCGCTGCTGTGGCGGGCAGAGGCGCCGCTTCGTGGCAAGGGACGGATGCGCGTCGGTGACCTGGAGATCGACGTTCCCTCGCGCGATGTCGTCGTCCGTGGCCACAGAGTCGATCTCTCGCAGAAGGAGTTCGCGCTGCTGCGAGCGCTCGCGACTGAGCCGACGCGTGTCTTCACCAAGGAAGAGCTGCTGCGGACCGTCTGGGGGTTCAAGGCAATGGGCTCGACCAGGACGCTGGACAGCCACGCCTGCCGCCTGCGCGGCAAGCTCGCCGTCGACGGCGACAAGTACGTCCTCAACGTATGGGGGGAGTAAGGGAGCGTCCTCAAGTCGGACGCCTTAGCGCATTATCGCGGTGGTGGGACGCCGCCACTGAGTCGTCCGACCACGTTGTAAAGCACCTTCGTGAAATTGATGAGGGTGTCGTGCGTCATTACGTTGTGCTGGTCGAACTCGACGCTGGCCGAGGCCGGCCAGATCTCGGCGACGTTCAGCTCCGGCGGGTAGGGAACGCCGGCGAAGGACCACTCTGGCAGCAGGCTCCCGGAGAGCTGTACGACTAGAGCACCCAGCGTGATCGTGGCGAAGTAAATCGTGGGCTCGACTGGCGCGGGATGGCCGACGCGAGCCAGCTTGATTCCTTGATAGGCGTAGTGACCAACGTCGCTTGCCTCATACGTGGCGAGACGTACCCAGACACCCTCGACGGGCGGCTGCTTATGCTCGTGGAGATACCGACGGTGCTCCGCAGCAACTGTCAGCTCGTTCGGGTGGACGTGGTCGAAGACGATGGCTTTCAGCAGCGCCCAGGTTGCAAGCTTGCGCTGCTCGGCGCGGTGTAGACGCCGACCTCGTGCATAGATCAGCTGCTCCAAGATCGGCTTTGTTGCCGCCTCGATGTCCGACATCCAGCCGTTGTTGCACGGCCCGCAAACAGCCTTGACGGTCTGCTTGAAGGGAGGCGTGCTGAAGGTGACGTCACGGGTTTCGATCGCGTCCTCTTCCTGCTCGATCCGGTGTGGAAACGACTCGTCGATCGCGAGTTCCCGCCGCAGCCAGTCTGGCCACAAGTGCTCGCGCGTACGTGGGCTCGAGCCACAGAAGATGCACCCATCGTCCGGCAACTGGGACATCAGCCGAGTCTCGCGTGGGCGGCGACGGCAGGCATCACGATGTCACAGGGCGCATATTCGTCGTGGAGCCAGCCCGGAAAGACGTGCTTGTGTTCTGTTTGTATCGGTCGATCCATTGCCGCACGACAGACAGCTGTCAAGTTCGGCGAGCTTCATGCCGCAGGTGCGCTAGTCGCTGAGCCCGCGGATAAGGCCGGGTGATGATGTCGGGTCCACGCGACTGGACCACTCCTCTGCCCAATCACACCATGGCTCGACGCGTCGACGGTCGTCATATGCCATCTCGTCGAGGTCGGCGCGGAGCGCTGATATGTAGGCCCGCACGTCCTGAGCGCTCCTCCATGCTTGGACCTCGGCGAGCAGCCGCTCGAGTCGGGCGTTTTCAATCCGGCGCTGTCGTTCGTGCGCCGCCCGGGCTGCTTCGGTCTGGCGGCGCTGCTCGGCAGCACGCGCTGCTTCAATCGCACGAGCATCGTCGGCATCGGCACGTGCTGCGAGTGACTCGATGATGGATGCCAGCTTCGTCTCGAGCGCGCCACGCGGTCCTTCATTCCAGGTGACGCGTCCCCCGCCATAGCCATTCGGAAGAAGTAGACCAAGCCGTCCCGTTGCTTGTCGCTTCTTGTCCTGTGCCGGCGGAAGCTTGTTCGTTCGGTCTTCGAAGCTCCACGCCTTGCCACGCCAGGCCTCTATCTCGGCGGGTGTGAAATCGACCGTCTCGGTGAGCTCGTGCAATTCGACGCGGTACGTGTGCCCGCGAATTAGGATGCCGGCGCCGGCACGACCGCTGTAATCCTTGTCGATCCCGCTGATCTCCCAGCCGTGACGCTCCGCTTCCGCAAGAAGTGCCTGAACCACAAGTAGCCCTCGGCGCAGCAGCGCTCGAGTGGCCACGCTGTAGATCACGCCGGCTGCTGGTCCTATGACGATGCGTCCGTCGTCCCACGCCTTCTCACCGGCAGCGGCGGCGAAGGTTGCTCGCACGATGGGGTGCGCACCGCGCAGATCGGTGGGAACCGTCACGGGCTTCCGCGCCCAAGCCGTGGTCGGCGTGTTCGGTCGGCGTGGAATCGGCGCGTTTGGTCCGTCGGCTTCCGCGATGTACTCGCGTCCGCGCCTGGTCGCTTTCGCGATCCAAGCCGCGCCGTGACCGTTGGTGGTCACAAGCCCGCGATTGCGAAGGGCTGCGGCCGAGATCTTGTGGCGCTCTCCTTCCATGACACCAGTCGGACAGCCGTCGGCGATCCAACGCAGAATCTCGAGCTGCCTCTCGGTTAGCGTCGTTCGCTGCGCCATTGTGTTCGCTCCCTCGTCGTTAGTCCTCAGCGCGGCGTCCGCCTCGAACGCGCTCTGCTCTGGAATCAGTTAGCGTTGCCGCCATGGCCGCCGACGAACCAGTTGCCAGCAGCCAATGGCGTCAGAACCCAGTCTCGCGAAAGCGCCCAAAAGTTGGATGGGGCCTCCAACTATCGGGGGCTGGGGCACGTCAGCTCTGGAGCCAGCCGGGATCCCGGCGGCCCTTGAGTAGGCGTGCTGTTGTCCTGTCACGAGTCATCCAGGCCGGGTAGCTCTGCGCGAGCTCGGTCTTCTAACGCTCGGATCCTCTTGCTCCCTCTTGTCGTAGCTCGTTTCGCGCTGCTGACGCGCAATGCCGACGCGGTCGTCTGCCGCGTTGGGCTGGTGCTTTCGTGAGCTTGCCTGTCCTCAGCGACGCTGAGATCAAAGCGATCACGAAACGGCTGAAGGCGGGCCAACCGCTCGACGACCAATATCGCGACCGCCTCTTTCAACAGAGCAAAGACGCTGAAGTCGTCTACTCGGGCAAGGAGTCGCGAGGCTCGGTGCTGGCACGGACGATGGGTGTCCCATTTCAGTCTGTGAAGCGGTTTGGGGACCACGACCCCGCGTGGGCTAACAAGCTCGTGTTCGGCGAGAACCTGCAGGTTTTAAAGACGCTGCTGGAGATGAAGCAGCGCGGTGAGCTGCGCAACGCTGACGGAACCAACGGCGTTCGGGTCTGCTACATCGATCCGCCGTTCGCGACGCGTCGCGAGTTTCGGGGCAGCCGCGGCCAGACGGCATATCGCGATCGCGTCGAGGGGGCCGAGTTCATCGAGTTCCTGCGCAAGCGGTTGATCCTCATCCACGAGCTGCTCGCCGATGACGGCACGCTCTACCTCCATCTCGACCCCAAGAAGGGCCACTACATGAAGGTGGTTCTTGACGAAATCTTCGGTCCTGACCGGTTTCGTAACGAGATCATCTGGTGGTACTACAACAAGATGCAGGGCAACGTTGGTCGCTTCCCGGCCAACCACGACTGCATCTACGTCTACGGGAAGACAGCTGACTCGTACTTCGAGCCCGTCTTCGAGGAGCGGGCCGAGATCACGTCGATGATCCAGCGCGTCTGGGACGGCGAGAAGAAGCGCCTCGTGAACGCCAAGGGTCCAGACGGCAAGGTTCTCTACATCGAACGCGAGGACAAGCGCATAGATGACGTGTGGCGGCTCTCGATGCTCCAGCCTGCTGACCGCACTGAAAAGGTGGACTACCCGACCCAGAAGCCCCTGTCGCTGTTGCAGCTGGCCATCGCCGCCTCCTCGAAGCCGGGGGATCTTGTGCTGGACGCCTTTGCCGGCTCGGGTACGGCCGCCATCGCAGCGGAACGCCTCGGGCGTCGCTGGATCGCGGTCGATTGCGGCAAGCTCGCGATCTACACAACGCAGCAGCGGTTGCTGTCGATGACTGAGGGCAAGGGTCGGAAGAAGAAGGCCGTGCCACCGGCTCCATTCGACGTGGTCCACGCCGGCCTCTATGACAACAACCGGCTGAACGACCTCTCCTTCGCCGAATTCGAGAAGTTTGCGTTAGAGCTGTTCGGGTGTGCTGCTAGCCCGAGCTCGATCAAAGACATCGCGATCAGCGGTACGCGAGGTGGGGATCCAGTGCACATCTTCCCGTTCGACGAGACCGAAGCGGAGATGGGGATCGAGTACGTCCAGACCCTGCACGAACGTATCGCCGCGCAGGTGAACTCAGTCGTCTATGTAATAGCCCCGGACTCCCGATGCGACCCATATCTCTTCGAGAACATGATCACCCTAGACCGGCTGACTTACTTCGTTCTGCGCGTTCCGTACTCGGTCATAGAGGCGCTGCATGATGAGGAGTTCCGTCCGATCGGTCAGCCGTTCTCTGTCGAGGAGGTCAACGACGCACTCGATGCCTACGGCTTTGACTTCATGGACCTGCCCGAGGCCAAGCTCACCGCGCGCCGCCTGAAGGACTCGGTCCGCATCTCGATCAAGGAGTTCCGCCGCGGTGGACTTGATCCCGACGTGTTCGCCGAACTGGAGAATCAGGGACGCGACGACCTATCGGTCGCGATGGTCGACTTGGCGTATGGCGACAACGGATTCCAGCTCGACCAGCATCGGTTCGGCGAGGACCTCCGAGCGAACGACTGGAAGTGGGATATCCCAGTGGACGACTGCGGCGACAAGCTCCGGCTCGTCCTCATCGACACCTTCGGTAACGAGCTCCGCCAGACCATCGAGCTGACTAAGGGCAAGAAGTGAACGCGAAAGCCAGGGTCACTGGCGAGGTGTTCTCGCCGGATCAGCTCGTTCTTGCAGTTTCCGAGAGCTATGACCGCGACAAGTTCCCACTCGACCTTTACGACCAGTTCCTCGACGAGATCAGCAATAACCGCGACTACCAGGGTCGTGCGTCCCGGAGCGTCCTTCGCCTGTTCTGTGGCGGTCAATACAAGGACACCGCTGAGCTGTCCCGCAAGTCGTTTGCTGCTCTGCCGGATCTCAAGCGCCGGTACGGGTCCGAGGAGGCCCTGATCGAGCGCCTCGCCTTCCCGGACATACTGTCTTGCAGCCTCGACCTCGCGACCGGAACCGGCAAGAGCTACGTCATGTACGCGGTTGCCCGCGTCATGCTCAATGAGGGCATCGTCGACCGGGTGCTTGTGCTCTGCCCGTCGCTCACGATCGAGAGCGGCCTCAAGTCCAAGTTCAACGAATTGACGTCGAACGCGGACCTGACCAACGTGCTGCCCGTCCGTTCCGGGATTCCCATCCCGACCATCGTCGATGCGGGATCGACGATCAAGCCGGGGGAAATCTGCGTTGAGAACATCCACGCGACGTACGAACGGAGCGGGTCGTCTCTCGACGACTCGTTCACGGGCCTTGGCGAGAGGACGCTCGTCATCTCGGACGAGGCCCACCATGTGATCGCCGGCGGCGTAGCTGACCGTCGAAGGTGGCATGACTTCATTGCTGCTGAGCGCTTCGGCTTTCGCTACCACCTCGGCGTCTCCGGCACGTGCTACGTCGGCAACGAATACTTCGCTGACGTCGTGGATCGGTACGCAATCCGTGACGCGATCAACGAGCGCTGGGTCAAGGAGGTCTATTACCTAGAAGAGGACGAATCGACTACCGAAGAGGAGCGGTTCCTCAAGCTGCTGAACAATCACGAGAAGAACCGCAAGACCCACAAGCCAAACAAGCCTCTAACGATCGCGGTTACCGCCAATATCAATGCGGCCGAGAAGCTCGCCGAGCAGCTTCGCGAGTTCCTCGCCACGCAGAAGGGCTACACCAAGAAGCTCGCTGAGCAGCGCGTCCTACTTGTCACGTCATCGGCGAAGCACAAGGCGGCCGTCAAGAAGCTTGCCACGGTCGACGACGCTGATGACTCCACGGAGTGGATCGTCTCAGTGTCAATGCTGAGCGAAGGTTGGGACGTTAAGAACGTCTTTCAGATCTATCCACACGAGAAGCGCGCGTTCAACTCAAAGCTCCTGATCTCGCAGGTACTCGGACGGGGACTGCGGATCCCGAAAGGCGTGTCCGGACAGCCGATCGTCTGGGTCTTCAACCACCAGCGGTGGGGACCGGAGATCGACAAGTTCGTCGCCGAGATACTCGACGTCGAGACCACCATGGGTCAGCGGCCGGTACAGCGCGACGGGGCGCCTCACTTCGACCTTCATCTTCCCGAGTACGCCGCTGTGACCACCGGCGAGACCGGCAAGAAGCTCGAGGTCAATAAGAAGCTGACCAAGCTCAACCTGCACCCTCAGCTCGACGCGACCGAGGAGACCAAGTTCGTCTCGGCTACGGATGAGACCCGCTCGGAAGTCCTCACCACCAAGGTGATTCACCGCCTCTATCCGGTCGACGATGTGATCGAGGAGGTCCGGCGCAAGTTGCTTGACGCGGATGCTCGAACAGGCGGCACGCTTGCCAAGGAATACACACGCAAGAAAGTCTCCGACCTTGTCGTTCGAGCGCTCAAGAGCCGAGGCGGCGATGGGAGACAGGTCAACCAAGAGAACCGTCAGATCATCCTCAACAGCTTTGGGGGGCTTCGCCAGCGCACGGCAGTCCCGAAGGCAAAGATCGTCGCCAAGCCCACCGGTCTGAAGACGATTTCGACGCAGGACATGCGCGTCGTCTACGAGCGGATCTCCGGATTGACGAATGCCACGGGCCTGTTCTATGACGAGGAAAGCCGTGGGCTCTCGGAGGACGATGACGTGGTCGCGCTCGACAAGGCGCTCGACATCGACGCGCCCACCAACATCGACGAGATCCCGAACAGCTTCGACTTCAAATCCCCGACCAACGTCGTCCTAACCTCTCACCGGCCAGAGTTGCGGTTCGTGCGCAAGCTCATGCAGGCGAAAAACGCCGCCGTCTTGAAGTCGTGGGTCAAGGCGCCCGACACGAGCTTCTACGAGATCGAGTACACGTGGCAGGAAGGTGGGATCGGGCGGAGCAAGCGAGGCAGGTTCAACCCGGACTTCTTCTTGTTGGCCAAGGACGCAGACCTTGCGGTGGTCGTCGAAACCAAGATGGACGCCGACGACTCGTGGCAGAACGTCGGCAAGGCACAATCTTCGATCGCGCACTTCAAGGTCGTCAACGATCTGTTGAAGAAACAAGCGTCCGAGCGTCGCTACTCGTTCCACTTCCTGTCGCCGGTCGACTACGACCGGTTCTTTGAGGCCCTACGCGACGGGACAGTCGGCGACTTCAAGTCGACGCTTCAGGCGAACCTTGAGACCAAGAGGCCAGAAGCCTGACTCACTCACAGCGTCCTCGTGCGCTGAGTGACCGCTCGATGCCGCGTCCGAGTCAGGGGCGTCGGGTGGTCTGGCTCCGCAAGCAGGGTCCTGGCGAGTTGTTCTGTGTGCGGTGCGACAGCCGCGCGCAGGCTCGGCGAAAGTTGTGCGAGATACCGCGCCAGCTTAGGCCCGACGCGGCAGACGCCTTCGCGGGTCTCTTGGATGTCCCCGCGTTGAAGTCGCCGATTGCCAACTAGGTCTAGTACGAGTCCGTCAGCGACTGGGCGTGCGGGCTCCATGAGGTCGCTCGCGAGGCTTGAGCGATAGCGCTGGTCCACGTGCATGAGACCCAGGCTGGGGTCGAAACCGAGTTTGTGGCCTGCGATGGTCGCTTCCGTTTCGAGGATGGCGTAGGTGTAGTTGAGCATCGCGTGAACCGGTGTGGTGGCCTTGCGGGCACGCTTCTTCTCCTCAGCGGCTGAGGTACGCGGACCGGCCACGTGCCAATGGTCGGGGATGGTGCGGCGCCAGCTCGCGTCGAACGTGACGGAGACGCGCGCCCAGGTTTGCCAGTAGTTGCGACCGGCCGAGGACTCGAGCTGGCGGAGCCCGGTGAAGCTCAGCCCGGGATTCATCGCCGCGGCGGACTCGCGGATCGCAGCTGCAACGGTGACCGGCGTCGCGTCTTTTACGCGGACGGTGGCCTTGAGGTGGGCCAGACGCTCGGCGATGGCCGCCTGCCCTTCGAGCTTGGCTCGAAGGAGATTGACGATCGCGGCTCGGCCAGTCTCGCTTGTTGCGGCGAGGACCTGGGCGCGACGGAGCTTCGACTCGTGATGTCTCGCTGCGGCGCTGAGCGCGATCAGGTTGCCGTCGGTATCAACCTGGACGAACGCAGCGCCGATGTCGCGGATCCATCGCATGGCTTCAAGGGTGATGTAGCCGTCGTGACCGATCACAACAACACGTCGCAGCTTGCTTGTCGCGCGGTGATATCGCCGGGTGATCCGATCGCGCCCGGCCCCGTCGACGATGATCAGGTGGCCACGCTCGACATAGATCTTGAGCCCGTAGCCCGCCGCGACGACGACGCCGGATCCTTGGTTCGTGGGGTCCGTAGACGTCATGCATCCTCCGCGAGAGCCTGAGCGCCAAGCACTGTGATGAGGTCCAGGCAGGCACTGTTCGCGATCTGCTCGAAGGACGGGGTCTCTGCGCCGAGGGCTTGGGCCGTGACGATCTGACCTCCAATTCGCAGAGGCGTTGGCGTAGATGCTGGACCGAACCGCTGGTAGGTGTCTCGAGCTGCGTAGTAGTCGCGATCGGCAGCAATCTTGGTCCGCATAAGGCCGCGCATACGCGCGACTACCAGCTTGATGTAGCCGTCGGCATCTCTTAGGCCGAGCGGGCCTCGCGTCAGCCCAGTTTCGTGCGGATCGAACACACGCCGGACCAGTGGCGCGAGCGTTTCAGGGTCAACGGTTGCGCGGCCGGCGGCCTGAGCAATAGCTGTCTCGAGTTGTTGGCGGTCGGCTTTGGTGGCGTCGCGATGCGCAAGACCCTCGAGCACCTCGCGGGCGCCCGCTAGGGACTGTTTCTGGTTGCGAGCGCCGCCGTACTGCTCGGTCCAGGTGCCGAGCGCTCGCCGGACCTGCCGAAGCGGCACGTAGGCGTCGCCCCACAACAGCCAGGTGACCACTGGGACATTGGTCAGGGTGGCCCGTTTGACGTCTGTGACCTCTCGCTGGTTGAGCAGGGCAACGAAGAGGTCGCGCTGTGTTTTGGGCCACGTATAGGTCTTTCCGCGGCCTTGGCCCCGACCCCGGTCGGTTGCCTTGTCGAGGAGCCCGATCGCGACCCAATCGGTGATCAGCCTGCGCGACACGTCGTTGTGCCCGGCGGCTCGCGCGGACCGCAGCAGCTGCTCCGCGGTGTAGCGACCATCCGATTCGCCCTGTCTAGAAGGCACCTTTACAGCTTACATCAAACTGGTCCCTAGACGCCAAGACACACCGTCCCTACGGTGGGCGCCCATGACCCGCCCATACGATCATCTCGACAAGACTGGCTCTCAGTACAGATCACGGAATCACCAAGCTCAGAGTGCGGCATTCGTCCGCGCGTATTCGCGACTTTCCACGGCGCTACTGGGCGACGCAACCAGGGTCATCGATACCCAGGCGAGCGCATCATCGGCCGAGCTCGCCGAGATCGGACGCCGCCTCGACGACCTCGAGCACATCGGCGCGATCGCAGCCAGCCTCCTCGACGCGACCAACCCAGGAGTGCGGTCATGAAACGCATGCCGCTACTCACGTCCGGCCGCGTACTTGTCGCCCGCGGCGACATCAAAGCGCCGATCGACGACGACGGATCCGACTGGGCCGAACTCACGATCGTCGAAGTCAACGATATCGACGCGTCGCTGCTCGGCTCGTACTGGTCAAGCGGCCACCAAGCATTCCTCGGTACGGGCAACGTCGATCGGCTGAAGCCATTTGAAGGCGAGCTCGTCAACGGGCTGCCGGTCATGACCGACCCTGGGCTGATCGAGGAGTTCGACGAGCAATTCGGCTACGTCGACGTCCGCGAGATCTACGAGCAGGCGTCGTGATGGGAGAGCTCGACGACTGGGTCGACGCCCGCAGTGAGCAGCTCGAGCAACGACTGCGACAGCTCGGCACCCGAAACCCTCGATGCGGCTGCGGCGAAGCCGATCCGGCGGCACTATGCGGCACCGCTCCAGACATCAGCTGCTACGAGTGCCTCCAGCGGGAGCAAGGACGAAGCGCCGTCGAGGACCACCATCTCAAGGCCCGCGCAAATGATCCTGCCGACACGGTCTCGGTGCTCGGAAACGATCACCGCTGGCTGTCTGAGGCCCAGCGCCTGTGGCCCATCGACACTCTGCGTAACCCCGACGGGAGCCCGCTACTCCGGGCGGCCGCCGCGCTCCGTGGCTGGCTTGACGTTCTGCGACTAATTCTGGATCGAACCGTCGGCTGGGTCCCGGCCTTCCTGGAGTGGCTTGACGCCGCGCTACG
>DASRHW010000083.1:0-3220 GCA_035650375.1 Solirubrobacteraceae bacterium
GGGCATCTACCCGGCGGTCGATCCGCTCGACTCGACGTCGACGATCCTCAAGCCCGACGTCGTCGGCGACGAGCACTTCGCGGTCGCCAACCAGGTCAAGGAGATCCTCCAGCGCTACAAGGAGCTGCAGGACATCATCGCGATCCTCGGCATCGACGAGCTGTCCGACGAGGACAAGGTCACGGTCCAGCGCGCCCGCAAGATCGAGCGCTTCCTGTCGCAGCCGTTCCACGTCGCCGAGCAGTTCACCGGCACCCCGGGCCAGTACGTCCCGATCGCCGAGACGGTGCGCTCGTTCAAGGAAGTCATCGAGGGCCTGCACGACGACATCCCCGAGAGCGCCTTCCTGCTCAAGGGCTCGATCGACGACGTCATCGCGTCGGTCAAGTAACGCGCCGTGGCTCGCAGCACCTTCACCGCTGAGGTCCTGACGCCCGAGGGGGCGGTCTTCAAGGACGAGGTCGAGATGATCTCGACGCGGACGTCCGTGGGCTCGATCGGCATCCTCGCCAACCATCAGCCGCTGCTCGGGATGCTCGACCCGACCGAGCTGCGGCTGTATCGCAGCGAGACCGACATCGTCCGCTTCGCCCAGGGCGAGGGCTACGTGCAGGTCGCGAAGGACCACGTCCTGATCCTCGTCGAGGAGGCCTTCTCCGTCGACGAGCTCGATCCGGCCGATCTGCGCGAGCGCGTCGCGACCGCGGAGCAGCAGCTCGCCGCGGCCGAGGCGGACTCCGAGCAGGCACGCGTCGCCGAGCGCGACAAGCGCCGCGCCGAAGCGTTCCTGGCGATCGCTTCCCCTGAGTAACGTCGCCCAGAGGTCGACGCGTAGCGGCGACCGGCGGGCGAAACCCTCGTTCTCGACGCGTAGCGGCGACCGGCGGGCGAACCGTCGATCTCCGCGGCGCCGCCGCGACGTTACGTGTGCGGCGTCTCCGCCTGCGCGTAGCCGACCGTGTCGGTCTCGCGGAACATCCCGTAGAAGCCGCTCCCGTCGGGCCGCCGCTCGCTGACGCCGACCGTGCCGGCGTCCGGATAGAGCACGATGTCAGGTCCGTCCTGTGAGCTGACCGCCAGGAACCGCACCGCGGCATCGGTCCTGTTGACGAGCTGGTGCGCGCCGTCCTCGCCGGTGAGGAACGAGAGCACGTCACCCCGTTCGAGCTCGCGCCAGCCCTCCGCCGTGCGCAGCGACGGCGATCCCTCGAGGACGACGAGCAGCTCGTCGGCGCCGAGATGTGCGTGGTACGGGTACGCGGCTTCGCCGGGCGGGACCTCCCACAGGCTGACGCCGAGCTTGTCCGTCCCGAGTTGTCGCCCGAGGAACGCCCGCCGCACCCGGAATCCGGGCCGGTCGCGGATCTGGTCGAACTCGGGCCGGTGCAGGTTGACGCTCATCCGGCGAGGCTATTTGTTCCCCGCCGGGAGCGCCCGTCAGCCGGTGACGAACGCCCGGGCGACGTCGACGCGCCGCGGCAGGATCCCGAAGCGGACGTCCCACCGGTTCCAGGCGTCAAGCACCGGCCGCCGCAGCGTGGTCCCGTAGATCGGCGCGACGGCGTCGATCTGCGCCCGCGCGACGGCGACGCTCGAACCACTCGCCTGGGCGATCTCGGCAGCGGCGGTCGCCGGGTCGGCGCGCACCTCGGCCATGCCCGCGTTGATCGCGCGGACCGCCGCGCGCACGGCGCTGCCGCGCTCGTCGATCGTCGCGCGCGTCACGACGAGCACGACCTCGGGGTAGCGTGGCGCGCCGTAGTCGTCGACGCGGAACTCGCGGATCGGCACGTTGCGCCGGCGGAGGGCGACACCCTCGGCGTTCCAGAACGCGGGTACGCCGTCGATCCGGCCAGACGACAGGCTCTGCACGGCGGCGAAGCCGATCGTGACCTGCTTGACGCGCGAGAGACGGCCGCCGTCGTTCGACATCACGGCACGCAGCACAGCCGGATCCGACGGCAGTCCCGAGACGCCGACGCGGTGGCCCTCGAGGTCACGAGGGCGGCGAATCGACGCCCGCGTGATGATCGCCGCGAGAGGGCGCTCGACGAGGGCGCCGACGGCGACGAGATCGCGGCCGCGGGTCAGCGCCAAGCCGAAGTCGTGGATGTCGAGGACGCCGACGTCGGCACGGCCCGTCAGCACGCTCTTGAGCGAGTCCGGTGACGAGCCCGGCGCGACGATCCGCATCCGTACGCCCTCGCGGCGGTCGAGGCTGCGGCCGACGGCGGCGTAGATCGGTGCGTGCACGGCGTTCGGTGTGAAGTCGAGCGCGACCGACAACGGGCGCGGTGTCGCGGTGTCGCCGCCGCCGCAGCCGAGCACGCCTGCGGCGATCACCGCGAGGGTCAGGAGCGCGGTGGCGCGACGCACCCGGCGCCCCCGCGCGGTCACGCCGGAGAGGACGTTCGCCACGCGGCGGACCCTAGCGCCGCGAACGCCAATGCGCCGACTGCGAGCCCGACGTAGATCGCCGTCAGCGCGGCGATCACGTGGACGGCGACGAAGCAGCCGATCCCCAGCGCGACGACCAGCGCCGCCTGGCGGCGCGGGAGTCCCGCTGCGGCGATCCCGATCAGCGCCAGGACGACGATGCCGCCGAGGCCGCCGCTCGTCGCCTCGCGCACGGCCCAACCGGCGGGGAAGGCCGCGACGGCGGCGGCGGTTCGAAGCGCTGGAGGTGGCGGTGTAGGCACATCAATACCCTGACAGGCATGGACGAGCGGGCACTCGCCGAGCGCCTCATCGGCTACGACACCTCCGAAGAGGAGGAGCTGGCGGCCGCCGCGGGCTTCATCAAGGGCTGGCTCGGCTCGCACGGCGTCGACGTCGCCGAGTCCCATCACAACGGCCTGCCGGTGCTGATCGCCGAGGTCGGCGCGACCGCCGCCGACGCGCCGGCGATCGTCTTTCACGCGCACATCGACGTCGTTCCCGCGCACGCGGAGCAGTTCCAGCCGCGCGTCGAGGGCGACCGCCTGATCGGTCGCGGCGCCTACGACATGAAGGGCGCGCTGGCCGCGATGCTCTGCGCCGTCGTCGACGTCGCGGCACAGGACCGCGTTCGCGTGCGCTTCGTCTGCGTGCCGGACGAGGAGTCCGACGACGTCGACGACCGATCGCTCGACGCGCTGATCGCGTCGAAGGCGATTCACGGCGACTTCGCGATCACCGGCGAGCCGACCGACATGCACATCGGCGTCCAGGCCAAGGGCGT
>DASRHW010000084.1:0-11621 GCA_035650375.1 Solirubrobacteraceae bacterium
CCTGGGAAGCGGCGCTGGTTGCGCTCGAGGGCATCGGCGCGGCGGTCGAGCCGGCACGGGCGGGGCTCGCGTGCTTCGTCGTCGACGGCCTGCTGCGGCTGCACGGCGGGCTCGACGGCACGCTGCGGCGGACGCGCGCGGCGCTGCGCGGCCCGGTGCGCCTCGGTGCCGGGCCGACGCGCTTCGTTGCGGTTGCGGCCGCGACGCGAGCACGCCAGCGCCGGCCGGAGGTCGTTCGCGAGGCACGTGAGCTGGCCGCGGCCCCGGTCGGCCTGCTGGTGCTGTGCGAGGCGACCGCCGGGCTCGTCGCGCCGCTTGAGCAGCTGGGGATCGCGACGCTCGGCGAGCTCGCGGCGCTGCCGCGCGACTCGCTCGCCGACCGCTTCGGGCGAGCGGGGCTGCTCGCCCACGATCTCGTCTCGGGCCGCGACACGCCGCTGCGCCCGCGGCAGCCGGGCGAGCGTCTGGCGGTGACGCTCGAGCTGCCGGACCCGGGCTCGGGGCCGCAACTCGAGCGCGCGCTCGGGATGCTCGTCGATCGCCTGCTGGCGCGGCGCGAGCGCCGCGCGCGCACGCTGCGCTCGGTCGTGCTCTCGGCTCGGCTCGTCGAGGGCGGGACCTGGCGCGATCGCTTCGTCTTCCGCGCCGCGGTCGCCGATCCGGCGCGTGTGCGCGATGCGCTGGCGAGCCGCCTGGGGCTGCTGCCGGCGCCGGCCGACGCGCTGCGGCTCGAGGTCGACGGCTTCGGCCCGCCGCATCCGCAGGCACGGGCGCTGTTCGACGACGGCGCGGCTGAGCGCCGCGAGCGCCTGCGCGAGGCGGTTCGCCAGGCACGCGCGGCCGCCGGGCCGAACGCGGCGCTGCGGGCGCTGCTCGTCGATCCCGACTCGCGCATTCCCGAGCGCCGGATCGTGCTCGCGCCGTTCGAGACCTGACGTGGCTCCGCCTCCCGGCCCGCAGCGTCTCGCCGGTCCCTCGCGCGCGCGTGTGCGTGCGGGAAGCGGTGGGCGCCCGCAGATCGTCGACGGCCACGCAATCGACGCCGTGCGCGAGACGTGGCTCGTCGAGGATCGCTGGTGGACGGGTGTGCCGCTGCGGCGCCGCTACTGGGAGGTCGTCACGACGGCCGGGCGCAACCTCGTCGTCTTTCGTGATCTCGAGAGCGGCTCGTGGTACTCGCAGCGGTGACGTTGAGGCGTAGGCTGTGGCTCCATGGGCGCACTCCGCCGCTTGGTGCTCGCCGTCGTCTCCGTCGCCGCGTTGCCCGTGAGCTCGGCGCTGGCGGCTCCCCAGGTCGACGGGGTGTTCAACCTGCCGGGCGTGATGACCAACGGCCAGCTGACCGTCGGCTCGGACGGCAACGTCTACGTGGCGCTCGAGCAGGCGCTCGGCCGGGTGACGCCGAGCGGCACGACCACCGCGATCGCATCCGCCGCGCTGGGCAACACGCTGGGCTCGCCGACCGGCGGCATCGCGTCGACCAGCGGGTTCGTCTGGATCGCGCAGACGCCGAGTGCCGGCAAGGAGCCGATCGTCAAGGTCCCGGTCGCCAACCCGAGCGCCGCCACCGGCGTCGCCGGCACCGGGATCACCACCGGGGCGACCGCGATGGCTGCCGGGCCGGGTGGCGACATCTGGGTCGCGGTCGCCGGCAAGATCGTGAAGTTCTCGCCGGCGAACCCGGCGGGTGCGACGACCTATCCCGTCACCGGGCTCGCGCCGAAGGCGATCACCGCGGCGAGCGACGGCACGATGTGGGTCACCGACACCGCCAACGGCGGCCGGCTGCTGAACGTCACGACCGCGGGTGTCGTCACTCCCTACACGGTGGGCGGGCAGCCGCAGTTCTTGGGCGCCGGGCCCGCTGGCCAGGTCGTCTTCGGCAATCCCACGACGACGCCGCAGCAGATCGGCAGGCTGTCGCCGGGAGCGACGGCGCTGACGATCGACCGGCCGAACGGGAGCGACCCGTTCGGTGTCGCCTTCGGTGCCGACGGCGCCTACTGGGTCGCCGAGTTCGCGGGCAATCGGCTTGCTCGCGTCACCACAACCGGCCAGCTGACGACGCTCGGCGGGTTCCCTGCCGTCAACGGCATGGGTCCTCGCCAGATCGTCGCCGGGCCGAACAAGACGCTGTGGGCGACGCTCGACAAGCCGGGTGACTCGGCGAACTCGAAGATCGCTCGGATCACGGGCGTTGAGGAGACCGCCGCCGGGGGAGCGCCGCCGGCCGCGGACAGCACGCGCCCGTCCGTCGGCAAGGTGAAGCTCTCGCGTAGTCGTGTGCGTGCCGGTACCCGGTCGGTGATCCTGAGCTTCACGTCCTCCGAGGCGGCCTCCGCCAAGCTCGTCGTGTCGCGACAGGCCAAGGGCCGGCGTCGCGGGAAGTCGTGCGTCGCGCCCACGCGCAAGCTCCGCAAGGCCCGGCCGTGCGTGCGGTACGTGCGCATCAAGACCACCACCGCCACTGTCCGGGCCGGGGCGAACGCCCTGTCGATCAGCACCCGTGCGCTCGTCGCCGGCCACTACCGGCTCGTGCTGACGGTCACCGACGCGGCTCGTAACGCCGCTCCCGCGGTGACGCGCACCCTCACGGTCACGAAGCCGTTGCGCCGCCGCTCCTAGCTGCGCGCGAGTGCGTGAGCCGTCGCAGACAGCGCGCGTCGTGTGACGCGAGCGCCGGCATCGTCGGCCGGTGCGCTGCGACGAGGGCCAAGCGGTCGTCGACTACATCGGGCTGCTCGCCGTCCTCGCCGTCGTCTTCGCGATCGCCGTCGCCGTCCGTGTCGAGCCTGCGGCGCTCGCCGGCACGATCGATCGCGCGTTCGCCCGCGGCATCTGTGTCGTCCGCGGCGGCAGCTGCGAGGCTGACCGGCAGCCGTGCGTCGTCGCGTCGGAGAAGCTCTCGCGCGAGCGTCACGTCAACCTCGTCGTCGCCAGCATCGGCAAGGACCGTTACCTGCTGCGCGAGCGCCGCTCGGACGGCACGATCGCGATCACCGACTTCCACGCCGTTCGCGGCAGCGTGGGAGGGAGCAAGGGCGGCACGATCCGCTTCGTCGGAATCGAGCTCGGCGGCGAGGTGAGCCTGTCGCTGCTGGCTCGGCACGGGTCGGGCGCGACCTACGTCGCCGGTTCGCAGCGCGAGGCCGACCGCCTCCAGCGCGCGATCGCGGCCGGCGACGATCTGCCGGCTCCGGCCGAGCGGTTCGGGGAGACGCAGACGATCCGCGACTACGGCGCCGGCGGCTCGATCGGCGAACAGGCGGTCGCCGACGCCGGCTTCCACGCGCGCGACCGCGACGGCACACGCGTCGCCGCCGACGGCAGCCGCACCGTTGTCTACGAGCATGGCGAGGGCTGGGACGCCGGTGTGCTCGGGATGCCGATCGCCGCGCGGGACCGCCAGGAGAGCTACGCCGTGCGCTTCGATCCCAGCGGCCGCCCGCTCGAGCTCGTCGTCAGCACCGGTGGCGAGCTGACGGGCGCGGCCGACCTGCCGGCGCCGGTCGCGCCGGCCGCCGCCGCGCTGCTGGTGGCCTCGCCGGCGCGGCAGCGCTCCTACGTCGTCGAGGCCCATCTCGATCTCGGCGACCCCGTCAGCGCCGCGATCGCACGCGACTTCGTCGAGCAGGTCCGCCATCCACACATCCGCGTCGGCTCGGTGCTCGCACCGGCGCAGCTGCTGCGCGACCGGATCGCGACCGAGGGGACGGTCGAGGCGCGGGCCTTCGCCGTCGAGCGCGAGACGCTCGGCAGCCCTGAGGCGCTCGGCGCCGGCTCGAGCGTGAGCTGGGAACGGCTGACGCTGCTGGCGGCGGCGTCGCGCGGCTACGACGGTGCCTGGCGCAGCCGCGACGACTGCGTTTGACTCGTTACGTGTAGACGGGACGGTTTGGTGCTCATGCGAACATGTGTTCGTATATGGAGTATGTCGAGCTGCACGCCCATTCGGCCTTCTCGTTTCTCGACGGAGCGTCGTTGCCGCACGAGCTGCTGGCGAAGGCGGCCGAGCAGGGGCATGCGGCGCTCGCGCTGACCGACCACGACACCGTCTCCGGTTCGATGGAGCACGCGGAGGCGGCGGAGAGCCTCGGCCTGAAGGCGATCCACGGCGCCGAGGTCACGCTCGGCGACGGTCGCCACCTGACGCTGCTGGTCCGCGACGGCGGCGGCTGGCGCAACCTCTGCCGCCTGCTCACCCGCGCTCATGCGCAGACACGGGAATACAAGGGCACCGCCGATGCGCTGCGTGGGCGGACGTCACCCATCGTGGCGCGGCCACGCGTCTCGCTGCAAGACGTCGCCGATCATGCCGATGGGCTCGTCTGCCTGAGCGGCTGCGCCGCGCACGGCGTCCGCGACGAGCCGGCGCTGCGCACGCTGCTGTGGGCCTTCGGCCGCGACGCCTTTCGCGTCGAGCTGCAGCGGCCGTTCGAGCGCGACGACCGCGCGCGCAACAGGGCACTCGCGGCGCTGGCCGAGCGGCTCGGCGTGGCCTGCGTGGCGACCGGCAACGTGCATGCGCACACGGCTGCTCGTGCGCGCCTGCAGGACGTCTTCGTGACGATCCGCGAACACAGCACGATCGACGCCTCCGAGCCGCTGCGGCGCGGCAACCACAGCCACGTGCTGGCGCCGCCGGCGGCGATGGCGGCACGCTTCGCCGACCACCCCGAGGCCGTCGCCGAGAGTGTGCGGCTCGCCGAGACGCTCGAGTTCGACCTCAAGCAGAACCTCGGTTACCGCTACCCCCGCGCCGAGGACGCCGGATCGGACGGCGAGCTGCGCGGCATCTGCCTGCACGCGTTCGACATCCGCTACCCGTCCGGCAGCGCGCTGCGCGCCGTCGCCGAGGAGCGGCTGCGCGAGGAGCTGCGGGTGATCGCCGGGCAGCGCCTGTCGGGCTTCTTCCTGCTGCATCACGAGGTCCTCGAGCTCGCGCGCGAGGTGGCGGTGGAGGTGCGCGGGCCGGCCGTCGCGCGGGCGCTGCTGCCACCGGGGCGGGGGCGGGGCTCGTCGGTGTCGTCGATCGTCTGCTACCTGACCGGCCTCTCGCACATCGACCCGATCGAGAACGGGCTCCAGCTCGGGCGCTTCCTCAACGAGGAGATGGAGTCGGTGCCCGACATCGACCTCGACTTCCCGCGCGACGTGCGCGCGAAGCTGATCCCGCGCGTGCACGAGCGCTACGGGCGTGAGCACGCGGCGCTCGTCGCGGCGTTCCCGACCTTCAAGGCGCGCGGCGCGATCCGCGAGATCGGCGCGTCGCTGGGGCTGCCGCCGGGGGAGATCGAGCGCGTCGCGCGCGGCTCGGAGATGTGGGGAGCGCGCTCGGTCGGCAGTGACATCGACGTCGCCCTAGGCGAGGGCCGGCGCGCCGGCCGCTGGCAGTGGCTGGCCGAGCTCTCGAACGAGGCCTACGGCCTGCCCCGCCACCTCTCCCAGCACTCCGGCGGGATGATCATCTCGACGCGGCCGCTGATCGACTGCTGCGCCGTCGTCCCGGCGGCGATGGAAGGCCGCCAGATGGTGATGTGGGACAAGGACTCGTGCGCGGACGCGGGCTTTCTCAAGATCGACCTGCTCGGGCTGGGGATGCTGTCGTCGGTCGAGCGCTGCGTCGAGCTGATCCACGCCCGCCACCCCGAGGAGGATCCGGTCGACCTCTCACGGATCCCCTTCGACGACGCGCCGACGTTCCGGTCGATCCAGCGCGCCGAGACGACCGGCGTCTTCCAGATCGAGAGCCGCGCGCAGATGGGCTCGCTGCGGCGCACGCGGCCGCGCAACCTCACCGAGCTCGCGATCCAGGTCGCGATCGTGCGCCCGGGGCCGATCGTCGGCGGAGCGGTCAACCCCTACATCGAGCGGCTGCGGCGGCTGCGCGCCGATCCGGGCTACCGCGTGCCCTACGAGCATCCGTCGCTGCAGCCGGCGCTGAGCGAGACGCTCGGAACGATCATCTTCCAGGACCAGGTGATCGAGGTCGCGCAGGCGTTCGCCGGCCTGTCACCGGCGCAGGCGGCGGGGCTGCGCCGAGCGATGTCGCGCAAGCGCTCCGAGGCGGCGATGGCCGCCTTCCACGACCGCTTCGTCGCCGGCGCGCTGCGTAAGCATCCCGAGATCGACGAGGCGCTGGCCGAGCGCGTCTGGACGATGGTTTCCGGCTTCGCGGGCTTCGGCTTCCCCAAGGCCCACGGCGCGGCCTTCGGGCTGCTCGCTTACCAGTCGGCCTGGCTGCGCGAGCACCATGCGGCCGAGTTCCTCTGCTCGCTGCTCGACGAGCAGCCGATGGGCTTCTACCCGCCCGACGCGCTGGTGCACGAGGCCCAGCGGCGCCGGATCGAGGTGCTTCCGCCGGACGTCAACGCGAGCCAGGTCATCTGCACGGTCACCGAGCCATCTGTGGCCGGCGACGACCGCGCGGGCATCTGCGGTGCCGTGAGGCTCGGGCTCGGCTACGTCCTCGGCGTGCGCGCCGAGGACGTAGCGGCGCTGGTCGCCGCGCGCGAGGCCGACGGCCCGTTCGCGACGCTCGACGAGCTCGCCGCGCGCGCCGGGGCCGGCCGGCCGGCGCTCGAGCAGCTCGCCTGGTCGGGCGCCTGCGACGGGCTCGTCCTCGCCGAGGCCGCGCGCGCCGGTCACGAGCTGGCGCCGCTGGTGGCACGACGGATCGCGCTGTGGCGGCTCGGTGCCGCGGCGCCCGCGCAGCGCGTCGGCGCCGGCGGCAGGGAGGGGGCGCAGCTGGCGTTGCCGCTGACGCTGCCGGCGGCTCCCGAGCTGCGGCCGCTCGATCGCTGGGCGGCGATGATCGCCGACTACGCGACGACGAGCCTGACGACCACGGATCACCCGCTGGCGCTGCTGCGCGACGAGCTGCGGCGCGGCGGGGCGATCGACAGCGGCGAGCTTGGCCGTACCGAGCACGGCGCGACCGTGCGGATCGGCGGGCTCGTCGTCGCTCGCCAGCGCCCCGGGACCGCCAAGGGCGTCGTCTTCCTGCTGCTCGAGGACGAGCAGGGCACGGTCAACCTGATCGTCCCGCCCCGCGTCTACGAGCGCGATCGCCTGGCCGTGCGGACCGAGCCGCTCGTGATCGCTCACGGCCGGCTCGAGCGCCACCCGTCCGGTGGTGGCGCGATCAACGTCCTCGTCACCCAGCTGCGCCGACTCGACGCGCCGGGTACCGACGCCGTCGTCGCACGGCTGGCGCTCCGAAGCGAGCCCGCGATCGCCGATGCGGCGCCCGCCACGGCCGCCACCGGTACCGACGACTTCCGCGCCGTCGCACCGCCGGCGATGAGCTTCGCGCAGGGCAGGCGACGATGAGTGGCCCGCCTGCCGCGATGCCCGGTAGGGTTCCGCGGCGATGGTCGCAACCACTGCCTTCGTCCTCGCGTTCGTCGCCCTCGGCCTGACGACGCTGTTCATCGCCATGGGCGGCGGGCCGAAGGGTGCCCGCAACGCTCTGCACGCCGGCGCGTCGCCGCGCGGCTCGGCCGTTTCCTGGGGCATCGGCGTCTTCGCGGCGATCGTCGGGCTCGGCATCCCGGCGCTGATCCTCGCTCACAACAGTGGCGCGCAGGAGAAGCAGGGGCCTGGCGGCGTCAACCTCACGGCGAGCGAGATCCGCGGGCGCCATCTCTTCGCCGAGAACTGCGCGACCTGCCACACGCTCGGCGGCGCGAACGCCGTCGGCAAGGTGGGGCCGAACCTCGACCAGATGCGGCCCCCGAGCGCGCTCGTGACCAACGCCATCGCGCAGGGTCGCGCACGCGGACAGGGCCAGATGCCGGCGCTGCTGCTGACCGGCCAGGACGCGCGCGACGTCGCCGCGTTCGTGGCCGCCGCCGCGGGTCGCTAGCGCCGCGCGCCGCCGCTCGGCGCGACGCGCAGGCGCCCTGCCCCGGAAGCGACCAGCCGGATCGCAGGGAAAGCTCGCTGTTTGGTGCTTCTTATGGCCACCGCGAGGTTTCCATAAGATTGCATGTTTGCAGGGTAATGCGGGCTTGGTACGATGCCGCTCGGCCGCTGCCGCACCTGGCTTCTTGGGTGCGGAACCACTGTTTTGGCGCGATTCGCAACATCCCGGCGTAAGAGGTCGCTCCATCGGGGCGGTCCCGTAGGCTCGAACGCACACCACCTGATGAAGCCCTTCGGAAGCCATGTCGCACGCTGAAGCCCGCTCCTGGTGGGCTGACGTCGAACACCTCCGCGAGGCGGCCGAGCGGCGCCAGGCGGAGGAGCGTGGGAGCAATCGCCGCGCCGCTGATCGCGCCCGTCGCGCTCGCGACGAAGAGGCCGAGCCCGCCGCCCGCGCCCGCGCCCGCGCGGTCGCCCGGGTCCAGCAGGCCGGCGACGGGCAGGTCGACGAGCTCAGCGCACGGCGTGCCGTCACGCTCGACGAGCGTGCGCCGCGACCGCGCCGTCCTGTGCCGATCTGGCTTGCCGAGGAGGCCTTCGGCGATTCCGTCGCGGCCGTCCGCGCACGTGCCGCCGCACCGCGCCGCACGGTCGAGATCCGCGGCCAGATGGTCGCCCACGACGCTCCGCGGCCGCCGCTCGGCCTGCCCGGGGCCGAGATCGCCCGCGAGTCACGCCGGCGTGCCGCCGGGTCGATCGGGGCCGTAATCGCATCGCGCCCCGATCGCGCCGCGTTCTGGGCCTTCGCGCTCGGTCTCTCGCTCGCGCTCGCCGCGGCGCTGACGGCGCACTAGCGCGAAACCCCTCCAGCGTTTCTTCGGCAACGCTTACGAAGCGCTACCTACGCTTCCACGTGCGGTTGAGCCGTCCTTCGCAGAGGGCCGAGACATCAGCCGCCGTGCTCGGGAAGCATCGTGCTCATGGGTGCGTCTTTCTCCTCGAAACGAGGGTTGCAACTGCGATGAAGACGAAATCCAGCCGCTTTCAGATCCACGACGATCTCACCGCTCCGGAGGACTCCGTCGCGGTGCTGCGCAGCCTCTCCAAGGGCGGCCAGCCACCGAACGTGCTCGGCGTCCTCGCCGGCTCGCCGGCGGCCTTACGCGCATACGTCCGCGCTCGCTTCGAGCTTCGCGACAGCACGCTGAGCCTCGCGACGAAGGAGCGGATCGCGCTCGCCGTCGCCAAGCACTACGGGTCCGAGCCCGGCATGGCGCTGCACGAGCGCGCGGCGCGCCAGGCTGGGATCGGCGTCGACGAGGTCGCTCGGGCTCAGCGGTTCGAGTCCAGTGACGCGCTCGAGCAGGCGATGCTGGCGGTGCTGCGCCGGCTCGTCGCCGGCGGGCCGACGCCGGCGCACCTCGTCGAGGAGGCGCGCGAGGCCGGCTGGTCGGACGAGCAGCTGCTCGAGGCGATCGCGTTCGTCGCGATGGAGCAGCTGATCGCGATGGTCAACGTCGCCGGTGACGTTCCGATCGACGGATCCGTCGAGGAGGCGCGTCACTTGAAGGCAGCCTGATGGGTCGCCGCTAGGACAGCGGCGCCTGGCCGCCGACCGTCCACGTCGCCGTTACGACAGCGGCGCCTGGCCGGTGAGGCGGTGGATCTTGACGCCGAGGCTGAGCCGCTCGCGGTCCTCGTGGCGGGCGGTGTCGAGTCCCGTCAGCTCCTTGATCCGCTCGAGCCGGTAGGCGATCGTGTGGCGGTGGGCGTAGAGCGCGGCAGCGGTCGCGTTCATGTTGCAGTCGTGGTCGAGGTAGGCGGCGAGCGTGCCGACGAGCTCGGTCCGGTACTGCTCGTCGTAGCGGGCGATCGGCATGATCGTGCTCTCGTAGTACTCGTCGAGGTGCGAGCGATCCGAGGCCAGCAGCTGCAGCAGCAGCCGGTAGGTGCCGTCGGCCATGCTCTCCGGTGGCAGGTCGGCGCGACCGACGACGTCGGCGATCAGGTCGGCCTCCTTGATCGCCCGCCCGAGCTCGCCTGGGTTGGCGTAGAAGGACGACAGCCCAACCGGCGCGTGCGCGCGCAGCCGGCGGGCGAGCGCCGCCGCGATCGCGGTCGCGTGATCGCGCGCGTCCTCGCGGTCGGCCGCGGGAACGACCGCGTAGACGCGGCCGCCGAGGCGCTGGACGAAGGCGTCCGGCGAGTCGGACTTGATCGCCGCCATCAGCCGGTGCGTGCGCTCGGGCGGCGGGTCGGCGGCGAGGATCACCGCCCCGCGCGAGATGTCGCAGCGCATCCGCTGGGCGCGGCGGACGACCTCGGCCGCATCGAGCTCGCCGCCGGCGCGAAGCTCCTCGAGGAACGACCCGCGCAGCTCGTCCTCGAGCTGCTGGCGCGACTCGACCAGCGCCAGCTCGGTGACCGCCGCCATCGCCGCGAGGTGCAGGACGCCGTGGCTCTCGGACTCGGGCATCTCCTTGCCGCCGGTGAGGACGACGATCGAGCCGAGCGTCTCCTCGCCGCTGGCGACGGGAACCTCGTGCCGGACCTGCGCCGGCTGCGTCCCGGCGTTGCCGCGCACGCGCTCGTCGACCCACGGCCGCAGCTTGGCCAGCACCGCCTCGGCACTGTCGCTCGTCGGCTCGATCAGCTGATGCCCGAGCGGCGGGATCACGACGGCGACCGGCGCGCCCATGTGCGCCGCGGCGATCTGGGCGACCTCGCGCATGCCGTCGCCGCTGAGGACGGCGTCGACCATCCGCGCATGGAGCTCGTGGAGTCGGGCTGGCTCGTCGGTGATCATCGGGACCGCGAGACGAGCATGGCGATGGTCCGCGAAACGGTCTTTGTACGCCGGTCGAATTCGCTTCCGCCATCGCCGACGCCAGGGCCAATGACGGTTTTCGGCCGAATACGGCAAGCTGCCGTGCATGTCCGACAAGTCGTTGCTTCCCGCGGATGTCCAGGCGATCGTCGAAGAGCGCCAGATCCGCTTCATCCGTTTCTGGTTCACCGACGTCCTGGGCCAGCTGAAGTCGTTCTCGATCAACGCCGCCGAGCTGCCCGACGCATTCGAGAACGGAATGGGCTTCGATGGGTCGTCGATCACGGGCTTCAACGCGATCGAGGAGTCCGACATGGTCGCGATGCCCGATCCGTCGACGTTCGCGATCTTGCCGTGGCGGCCCGAGGAGCAGGGCGTCGCGAGGATGTTCTGCGACATCCTGACCCCGGAGCGCACGCCCTACGAGGGCGATCCGCGCCACGTGCTGCGGCGCGCGATCGAGCGGATGAAGGGGATGGGCTTCGACACCTTCAACGTCGGCCCCGAGCTCGAGTACTTCCTCTTCAAGGACAAGAACGGCACCGAGGTGCTCGACGAGGGCGGCTACTTCGACCTGACGACGCTCGACGCGGGCTCAGACGTGCGCCGCGAGACCGTGCTCGCGCTCGAGCAGCTCGGGATCCACGTCGAGTACTCACACCACGAGGTCGGCCCGTCGCAGCACGAGGTCGACATGCGCTACGCCGACGCGCTGAAGATGGCCGACGACTGCATGACGTACCGCATCACGGTCAAGGAATACGCGATGAAGTACGGCTGGCACGCGACCTTCATGCCGAAGCCGCTGATGGGCGAGAACGGCTCCGGCATGCACACGCACATGTCGCTGTTCAAGGACGGCTCCAACGCGATGTACGACCCTGACGACGCGTACTTCCTGTCGGACATCGGCAAGGCGTTCATCGCC
>DASRHW010000085.1:0-2820 GCA_035650375.1 Solirubrobacteraceae bacterium
TTGCAGCGCCGCCCGCTCGTCCTCGCGGACGCCGTTCCGGGCAGGCACGCCCGCGACGCCGCGTTCGTCACCGGCGGCGCGCTGCTGACGGCCGCGCTGGCGCAGGTCGCGCTCCACGTTCCCCCCTCCCCGGTCCCGATAACCGGCCAGACGTTGGCAGTCGTGCTCGTCGGCGCCGGTCTCGGCGCTCGCCGTGGCGCGGCGGCGCTGACGCTCTACCTGCTTCTCGGGCTGTTCCTGCCGTTCTACGCCGACGGTGGTTCAGGCACGTCGGTCGTCTGGGGCCCGAGCGGTGGCTATCTGCTCGGCTTCGTCCTCGCCGCCTTCGTCGTCGGTGCGATCGCCGAGCGCGGCGGCGACCGCCGCGTCGCGGGCGCGTTCGCCGCCTTTGTCGCCGGGCAGCTCGTCGTCTTCGGCTTCGGGCTTGCCGGGCTCAAGCTGGCCGTCGGCGAGAGTTGGTCGTGGACGGTCCACAACGGCTTCACCGTGTTCATCGCCGGCGGGCTGATCAAGGCCGCGATCGCCGCCGCGATCATCCCGTCGGCGTGGCAGATCGTCGGCGGGATCGAGTCCCGCTGGCGATAGTGGACGCGCGCTACGCGGCGGCGCCGGCGAGCGCGTGCTCGCGAACGAGCTCGGCCGTGCGGTCGGGCTGTTCGATCCAGAACATGTGGCCGACGCCGTCGTAGCGCACGAACCGAGCCTCGGGCATCGCCCGCGAGATCGCCTCGCCGTTGACCACCGGCAGCATCCGGTCCTCGCTGCCGTGAATGATCAGCGTCGGCGCCGTGATCTCTGCCAGCTGCAGATGCGTGTCGTGTGCCGCGATCGCCCGCATCTGCAGCATCAGCACGCGCAACGCGGTCGGCTTGCGCAGCGCGGTCGCGTGAAAGAGCGCGTAGGCCTCGGCGTCGGCGGAGAACGCCGCGGAGACGTTCGCCTCCCAGCTGGCGCGGATCGCGCCGTCACGATCGCCGTCGCGCAAGGCGTTGACCATCGGTGCGAAGACCTCGGCGTCGGCCAGAATGCCCTCCGGCCCGCCGGCGTATGTACAGCCCAAGGTCAGCGTCCTGACCCGCTCGGGGTGATTCAGCGCAAGCTCCTGCGCGACCATCCCTCCCATCGAGATCCCGAGCACATGCGCGCGATCGACGCCGAGCCGATCGAGCAGCACCGCGGCGTCGTCGGCGAGCTCGGCGATCGTGAACGACTTCTCGATGCCCGGGCTCCAGCCGACCCCGCGGTGGTCGTAGGCGATCACGTCGAAATCGCGCTCGAGCAACTCGAGGAATCGCTCTCCCCAGTGCTCGTGATTGCCGCTCATCCCCTGGATCAGCAGCAGGGGCTCACCGGCCCCTCGACGGACGTGATGCAGGTTCATCTCCGCCATACGCTACAGCGGCAGGGCCAATTGTTCGTCGGTTGCTCGGCTTTCGCCGATGTCGAGCCCCGAGACGCCGACGCCGAGCAGCCGTACCGGCCGTGCCGGCGCGTATGCCCGCAGAAGCTCCAGCGCGACGCCCTGGACGGTCGCGCTGTCGTTGGTCGGCTGATCGACCGTGCGCGCGCGGGTCACGGTCGTCCAGTCGTCGAGCCGGACCTTGATCGAGACGGTGCGGCCGCGGCGTTGCTGGCGCTCGAGCCGCTCGCAGAGCTCAGCCGCGAGCCGGACGATGATCTCATCCTGCTCCTCACGCTCACCGACGTCGACATCGAACGTGCGCTCTCGCGACTCGGACTTCGCGACCCGCACGGTCGTCACGGCGCCGTCGTGCTCGAACAGTGCCCGGCGCCGCAGCTCGCGCCCGTGATTTTCCCCGAACGCGGCCGCCAGTCGCTGCTCGCCGGCGGCCGCGAGCTCTGCCAGCGTCGCGATCCCCAGCGCGTCGAGCCGCTCGGCGGTCTTCGGCCCGATCCCGGGCACCATGACCGGCGGCGAGGCCGCGAAACGCTCCCGCGCCTGCTCTCGGGAGAGGACGACGAAGCCGCGCGGCTTCTCGGCGTCGGACGCGACCTTCGCGACGAGCTTGTTCGGCCCGATGCCGACCGAGCAGGTGAGCCCGGTCTCGCTCTTCACGGCCTCCTTGACGCGGCGGGCAGCCGAGCGGTAGCGGTCGAGGCCGGTGAGGTCGAGGTACGCCTCGTCGAGACCGACCACCTCGACGCGCTCCACATGGCTCTTGAGGACGCCCATGACCTCCTTGGAGCGGGCGCGGTAGAGCTCGAAGTCGGGCGGGATGAAGACGGCGTCGGGGCACAGCCGACGCGCCCGTTCGGCCGGCGTGGCGGAGAACACGCCGAACCTCCGCGCCTCGTACGACGCCGTGGTCACGACGGCCCGCGGCCCGCTGCCCGCCACGACGACCGGCAGCCCGCGCAGCTCCGGCCGCCGCTGAAGCTCGACGCTGACGTAGAAGGCATCCATGTCCACGTGAGCGATCCTCACGCGGACGAGGTTACGTGGGCTGGTGGATGGGTCGGACCAGGATCTCGTTCACGTCCACGTGCGGCGGCTGTGTGAGCGCGAACATGACCGCGCGAGCGATGTCGTCGGCCTGGAGCCCGCCGCTCACCGGGTTGTCGAAGAACGGCGTCTCGACCATCCCGGGCTCGATCAGGGTCATCTTGACGCCGGTCTCGGCGATCTCCTGGCGGAGCGCCTCGCCCATGGCGGTCACCGCGTGCTTCGTGGCCGAGTAGAGCGAGCCGGGCAGCGCCCGCCGGCCGGCGACCGAGCTCGTCAGGATCAGGTGCCCGCGGTTCTGCTCGCGGAAGTGGGGGAGGGCGGCGCGGATGGAAAGGCTGGCGCCCAGGATGTTC
>DASRHW010000086.1:0-8318 GCA_035650375.1 Solirubrobacteraceae bacterium
CCACGGGCCGCGCGCTCGTCTTCGCGGCGATCGACAACCTGTGGAAGGGGACGTCGTCGCAGGCGATCCAGAACCTCAACCTGATGCTGGGGCTCGACGAGACCGCGGGTTTGCAGTGAGCGTGATCCGCAGGGAAGGCCCGTTCTTCCGCTCGCGCTGGATCGAGGTCGCGCCGCATGTGCGCGAGCTTCCCGAGGGCGGCCTGCCGGCGGGCTTTCGCGCCGCCGCCGCGGCTGCCGGCGTCAAGCCGACCGCGGATCCGGTGTTCGACGTCGGGCTGCTGGTCTCAGACGAGCCCGCGACGACGAGCGCCGTGCGCTTCACCGCCTCGGGCGTGCTCGCGGCGCCGGTGCTCGTCACGCGTGACGACTGCCAAGTCGACGCGCTGCGCGCCGTCGCGGCGAACTCCGGCAACGCCAACGCCGCCACAGGCGAGGCGGGGCTCGAGGCGGCGCGGCGGATGCAGCGCGACGCCGCGGTCCTGGCCGGCGTCGACGCGGAGCGCGTGGCCGTCGCCTCGACCGGCGTCATCGGCGTCGAGCTCGACGCGGGAGTCGTCGCCGCCGGCCTTGACGCCGCCGCGCGCGAGTTGCGCCGCGACGGCGACGCCGACTTCGCCGCGGCGATCATGACCACCGACGCGTTCGAGAAGCGCGCGACGCTCGCGGTCGAGCTTCCCGGCGGCGTCGTCATGCTGGCAGCGCAGGCGAAGGGCGCCGGCATGATCTCGCCGAACTTCGCGACGATGCTCTGCTTCGTCGAGACCGACGCCGCGCTCAGCGCCGAGACCGCCGACCTGCTGCTCGGGGTGACCGTCAAGCGCTCGTTCGACCGCATCTCGGTCGACGGCCAGCTGTCGACCAACGACACCGTCGTGCTGCTCTGCTCGGGCGCCAGCGGCGTCGAGGTCGCGCCGGAGAGCGAGGCCGAGCTGCGCTTCGGCGAGGCGCTCGACGCGCTGCTGCGCCAGCTCGCGCTCGACATCGTCGTCGACGGCGAGGGCGCGCGCCGCGTCGGCCGCGTCGTCGTCCGTGGCGGCGCCGCGGAGCCCGTCGACGCCGTCGCCCGCGCGATCGCGAACTCGCCGCTCGTCAAGACGGCGCTCTACGGCGCCGACCCGAACTGGGGCCGGATCGCCCAGGCGATCGGCGCCGCGCTTCCCGGCAGCGACCCACTCGACTTCGACATCGCGATCGAGGGCACCACCGTCTGCGAGGGCGGGCTCGGCGTCGCTGCCGACATCGCCGCGCTCGAGCAGGCCGTCAGCCGCGAGGAGGTCGAGTACGTCGTCGACCTGCCCGGCGACGGCTTCGAGACTGAGGTCTTCTTCTCCGACCTCGGCTACGACTACGTCCGCATCAACGCCGAGTACACAACCTAGGATTGGCCCATATGCACGCTCCCGTGCCGGCGCCCGACGTCGCGACACTCCTCCAGGCGCTTCCCTACATCCGCGACTTCCACGGCAAGACCGTGGTGATCAAGTACGGCGGGGCGGCGATGGAGGACCCGGCGCTGCGCGAGGAGTTCGCCCGCGACGTCGTGTTGCTCAAGTACGTCGGGATGAACCCGGTGGTCGTCCACGGCGGCGGCCCGGAGATCACCAGCTACATGGAGCGGCTGGGGATGCCGGTCGAGTTCATCAGCGGCCTGCGCGTCTCCGACGAGGCGACGGTCGAGGTCGCGAAGATGGTCCTCGTCGGCAAGGTCAACAAGGACATCGTGCTGCGGCTCAACCGTCACGGCCAGCCCGCCGTCGGCCTCTGCGGCGACGACGGCTCGCTCTTCCGCGTCGTTCGCGCGACGGCGCCGGGGGGAGAGGACATCGGCTTCGTCGGCGACATCGAGCGCGTCAACACGGACGTCCTCGACCACATCTCGCGCGACTACATCCCGGTCGTCGCCTCGGTCGGAGCCGACCGCGACGGACAGTCCTACAACGTCAACGCCGACGACGCCGCCGGCGCCGTCGCGCGGGCGCTGCGCGCGTACAAGGTGATCTTCCTGACCGACGTCGTCGGCTGGCTGCGCGACCCGCGCGACCCGAGCACCGTCGTCTCGGAAGTCGGGGCGGACGAGGTCTCCGACGCACTGGCGGGAGTCGACGGCGGCATGCGCCCGAAGCTGCAGGCCTGCGTCGACGCGATCCACGGCGGCGTCTCGTTCGCCCACATCATCGACGGCCGCGTGCCGCACTCGCTGCTGCTCGAGCTCTTCACCGACGCCGGCGTCGGCACCAAGATCCGTGCCGCCGGCTGACCCGTTCCTACCGACGTACGCCCGCTACCCCGTCACGTTCGTTCGCGGCGAGGGATCGCGGCTGTGGGACGACGAGGGCAACGAGTACCTCGACTTCCTCTGCGGCCTGTCGGTGACGAGCCTCGGCCACTGCCACCCGGACGTCGTCGCGGCGGTGCGCGAGCAGGCCGGGCTGCTGATGCACACCGGCAATCTGTTCTCGAACGAGCCCGGTGTCGCGCTGGCGGAGCGGCTCGTCGAGAGCTCGCTGGGCGGCGGCGTCTTCTTCACCAACTCCGGCGCCGAGGCCAACGAGGCCGCGATCAAGCTCGCCCGCAAACGGCGCACGGGCGGCGACATCGTCTCCGTCCACGGCGGCTTCCATGGCCGCACCTACGGCGCGCTCAGCGCGACGCCGCAGGAGAGCAAGCAGGCGCCGTTCGCGCCGCTCGTGCCGGGTTTTCGAGCCGTCGCAGACGAGGCGCTGCCCGGTGCCGTCGACGAGCGGACCGCCGCCGTCATCGTCGAGCCGATCCGTGCCGAGACGGGCGTGCATCCGGTCGCTCCAGAGGTCCTCCGCGCCACGCGCGAGGCGTGCGACCGCGCCGGCGCGCTGCTGATCTTCGACGAGGTCCAGACCGGGATGGGGCGCACCGGCTCGCTCTGGGCGTACGAACAGCTCGGCGTCGTTCCCGACGCGATGACGACGGCGAAGGCACTCGGCGGCGGGCTGCCGATCGGCGCTCTCGTCACCACGCCGGCGCTGCGCGATGTCCTCGCGCCGGGCGATCATGGCTCGACGTTCGCCGGCGGGCCGGTCGTCGCTGCGGCCGCGCTGGCGTCCTTCGACGTCATCGACGACGCCGACCTGATGCTCGCCGTGCGCGACGCCGGAGAGCGGCTGCGAGGCCTGTTGGAGCAGTTCGCGGAGGTCGTCTCGGTGCGTGGATTGGGGCTGATGATCGGCTGTGACATCACCGGCGACGCGCCCGCGATCGCGCGTCGCGCGCTGCTCGAGGAGCGGCTCGTGATCAACGCGACAGGCCCGTCGACACTGCGTTTTCTGCCTCCGTTGACCGTTTCGGGGGCCGAAATTGACGACGCCATTGCTCGTTTGGGCCGCATTTTGGGGTGATTTCCTAGGGCGGGCGGGCAAAAATCCCGTTGTCGTCCGATGAATGGGATACGAATTTTGCGGTCCACCCCCGCAACCAGGGAGAGCAACGTATGTCTTTGACCAAGCAGGAGCTGGCCCAGAAAGTCGCCGCGAGCGCTGACCTGGGAAGCGGCGACGCCCGCAAGGCCGTCGACGCTGTGTTCGACACGATCGCCGGCGAGCTCAGCGGCGGCGGCGAGGTCGCCGTCTCGGGCTTCGGGAAGTTCAGCGTGTCGAAGCGCTCAGCACGCGAGGGTCGCAACCCCGCAACGGGCGAGCGGATCCAGATCGCGGCGAGCAACGCGGCGAAGTTCTCCGCGGCCTCGGCGTTGAAGAAGGAGCTCAACCCGTAGCCGATGCGCCGGGGGCGCGGGCCAGCGCCCGCGCCCACATGCTCGGTTGCGGTCGACGGGCCTGATGCGCCCGCCCATCATGGGCGGGCGCCATCGCCGTCTGACCGACGGCGGTCGCCCGGGGCTCGCGACCATCTAGGCTTCCGGCCTCCATGGCCGAGATCACCGAGCGCACAGAGCACACCCGTACGGCGTCCTACCTCGCCGAGAAGGGCGAGGTCCACCGCGTCTGCCTCCTCTACTCGGGAGGGCTGGACACCAGCGTCATGCTCAAGTGGATCCAGGACGAGTACGACGCCGAGGTCGTCACGCTGACCGTCAACCTCGGCCAGCCCGGCGAGGACTACGACGTCGTCGAGGGCAAGGCGAAGATGCTCGGCGCGGTCGACACGCGCCTGATCGACGCTCGCGAGGAGTTCGCCACCGAGTACGTCCAGCGGGCGATCAAGGCCAACGCGATCTACGGGCTCGGCTACCCGCTGTTCACCGCGCTCGGGCGTCCGCTGATCGCGAAGCTCGCTGTCGACGTCGCCCGCGAGCTCGGCTGCGACACGATCGCCCACGGCTGCACCGGCAAGGGCAACGACCAGGTGCGGATCGAGGCGACGATCGCGACGCTCGCGCCCGACCTCAAGGTGATCGCTCCGGTGCGCGGATGGGCGATGGGCCGCGATGAGGAGCTCGAGTACGCGCGCCGTCACGGGATCCCGGTCAAGGGCGGCTCCGAGACGCCGCCGTACTCGATCGACGACAACCTCTGGGGTCGCTCGTCCGAGGGCCGCTGGATCGAGGATCTCGGTCAAGCACCCGAGGACGACGTCTTCGATCTCGTCACGCGCCCCGAGGACGCACCGGACGAGCCGGAGATCGTGAAGCTGTCGTTCGAGCGCGGCGTTCCCGTCGCGCTCAACGGCGAGCGCCTCGGCCTCGTCGAGCTGATCGAGCGCACGGCCGAGATCGGCTGTCGCCACGGCGTCGGCATCGTCGACCACATCGAGGACCGGATCGTCGGCCTCAAGGTCCGCGACATCTACGAGGTCCCAGCGGCGGCGATCATCCTGCCCGCGCACGCCGAGCTCGAGCGCCTCGTCGGCACGATCCACGAGAACCGCTTCAAGTCCCAGCTCGACCAGCAGTGGGCATACCTCGTCTACGCCGGCCTCTGGTGGGAGCCGCTGCGTCTGCACCTCGACGCGTACATGGAGTCCGTCTCCGAGCGCGTCACCGGCACGATCGGGCTCAAGCTCTACAAGGGTCACGTCCGCCCGATCACGCGCGAGTCGCCCAACGCCGTCTACGACGCGCAGCTGGCGACGTTCGAGTCCGAGGGCGAGGCGCCCGAGGCGCTGTTCAGCCAGCAGGCGTCGCCCGGGTTCATCGAGCTGTGGTCGCTGCAGTCGCGGCTCGCGTGGCGGCTGCGGGAGGGCCAGGGCGGGTCGTGAGCGGCCTCGGCTACAAACTCCTCGGGATGGTCGTCTTCAAGGCCGGCAAGCTCTATCTGCGGCGCCGGTACGGCGGCCTCGTCCCGTCTCGTCGTGCCGCGCTCGCCGGTCTGTTCGGCCTGCTTCTCGTCGGCGTCGTGGCGGGTGCCACGCGCCGGCTCGGCGAGCCTTCGGCCGGCTGAGCGGCGCGTCGAGCACACTGAGCTGACGGCCGTCCGCATATCTACGTAGGCTTGCCCTCGGTGCACCCCGCGTTCCCCCCTGACCCGTCGCCGCTCGAGGTCGATCGCGTCGAATGGCTCCCTGCGTCCGCGCACGGGCTGCAGGTGCATCTGCTCGGCCGCTGGGGCGACCGCCCGATCGCCGGCTCGCCGCTGCTGCTCGTCGGCGACGGCAACCGCCGCCACGGCTTCTCGCCGCTTGCCGAGGCGCCCGCGGGTGTGCTGTTCGCGTTCGACGTTCCCAACGAGCTGCGCCAGGCACTCGAGCGCGACCTCGCCCTGCAGCTCGGCAGCCGCGAGATCTCGTTGCCTGCCGCGGTCGCCGGATCGATCGACGATGCCGACGAGACGACCGGCGAGGTGATCGACCGCGCCGTGCTCGCCGAGCGCCGCGCGCGCCGGGCCGAGCTGAGCGAGGACGTGGTCGCACGGCGCGCCGAGACCGCCGAGCGCACGACCGCGACGCTGACCGCACAGCTGGGCAACCTCGAGCAGCGGCTCAGCCTGGCCGGCGACGAGCGCGCCGAGCTTGAGGCCCAGATCGCGGAGTCCGAGCGCCGTCTACGCGCCGCCGAGCAGCGCGAGCACGCCGAGCAGCAGCTGCGAATCGAGGCTCAGGACGACCTCGGGCTCGTGCGCCGCGCCCACGAGGCCGAGATCGCCGACCTGCGCGAGCGGCTCGAGAGCGTCACACGCCGTGCCGAGGAGCTCGCGCGCGACGTCGAGCGCGCACGGCGGGCGACGGCCGAGGCGGTGCAGCGCGGCGAGGCCGACCGCGGCGCCCTGCGCCGCGCCGAGGTGGCGATCGGCGAGACGGTCGACGACAGCGCGGCGGTCGCCGAGCTGCGCGCACAGACCGAAGCGCTCGACGCGGCGCTGGCCGGTGAGCGCGACGAGCGCGAGCGGCTCGAGCAGCTGCTCGAGCAGAGCCGCACCGGCGCCACCGCCGAGCTCAAGCGGCTTGAGCACGAGCTCTCGGCCCGCCGTGAGGTCCACGCCGGGATCCTCGCCGAGCTCGCCGGGGCGCATGAGGCGCTCCAGCAGCTGCGGGCAGCGGATGGCGCCGCGCCGGTCGCCATGAGTCCCGCGGCGCCTGCCGCCCCGGCCGACACCGCGATCGAGCTGCGCGTCGCCGCGCTCGAGCAGCGTCTTGCCGTACTCGAGCAGCGGCGTGAGCTCGCGGTGCGGGACACGTCGCTGCTGCGCGAGCTCCTCGACGCGCGCACGCACGAGCTCGAGCGATCGCGGATGGAGTTGCGCCAGCAGCTGCTCGACGTGATCACGGCGCTTCGCCCGTCTGCCGACTCCGACGACGGCGCGCGCGCCGAGCTCGAACGCCAGCTGGTCGCCCGCGAACATCGCGAAGCGGAGCTGCAGCGCCTGGTCGCCGACGTGTTGCGGACGTCGGCAAGCCTGCGGACGCGCTTCGAGGTCGAGATCCGCGAGCTCGAGAAGCGGATGACCGACCGCCTCGTCAGCGAGCGTGCCGAGGCTGCCGAGCAGCAGGAGGCCGCGCAGCGCCAGATCGCCGATCTCCAGGCCCGCGTCCTGACGGCCGACGACGTCCGCGCCGGGCGCGACCTCACGTTCAGCCTGCGCGCTGAGGCCGAGAGCCTGCGTTCGGAGATCGCCCGCGTGCGCACGCTGACAGAGGCGCAGCAGGCGCCCGGTGGGGTGAACCCCACGCAGGCGGTGATCGGGGGACTCGACGCCGCCGCGTCGCGCCTGCGCGAGCAGGTGGTGCCGCTCGGCGACGACGTGCCCAGCGAGCCGTCGCTGGCACCGACGCTCGCGAAGCCCGCGTCCCCGCAGGCGCCGCCGCTCGTTACGGACCCCGCGGACGAAGAGGACACGGCGGCGCCGTTGCCGCCGCGTGCCGTCGACGCCTCGCGTGAGCCGACGGCCTGGCTGGCGCCCGCGATCGCACGGATCGCGAGCAGCGACGAGCTCGTGGCGGAGCGTCTCGTGCTGGCACTGCTGCCGGCGCTGCGTCCGGAGCGGCTCGAGTGCTCGTTCGAGCTGGAGCTCGAAGAGCTCGGCGTCCACCGCGTCGTGATCGGCAAGGAGGCGACGACCGTCGAGGCGCTCGAGGCTCCGGGCGCCGCCGGCAGCGTCGACTTCCGGCTGTCGGGTGCGACGAACGCGCTCGCGCCGCTCGCCGGCGGCGGCCTGCGGCGGCGGCCGAAGGATGTCCGCGTCTCCGGGCGCAAGCGTCGCTTCCGCAAGCTCGCCAAGCAACTGCAGCGTCCGCTCGGGCTCGCCGAGGTCCATGCCGCCGGCCTCACCGTCGATCCGGGGCTGCTGCTCGCGGCGCTGTCGGCGGGCATCGAGCCCGATTGGACCGTCGGCCATCGCTTCACCGTCGTCTGGAAGGTCAGCGGCGGGCACGCCGGCATCTGGCACACCACGGTGCAGCCGGGGCGTGTCCCGGCGATCTCATCGGGGATGCCACCGGAGCCGGCGACGGCCATCGTCTACGTCACCGAGGGCGGGCTGATCCCGCTGCTCGGCAACCTCGAGCTGCCCGCCGGCGACGCCGCGAGCGTCGTCGGCGATGCGGCCGCGGTCACGCTCCTGCGCGAGTGGTTCGACCGCGTGCAGGGCCGCGCCTGAGACTTCCGCAAGGTGCGGGAACCGCCCTTCGCGAGGTGCCTGCGGCGTCCGGACCTGGCCGTAGAGTCCGGCCTGCGTGTCCGTTCCTTCCTGCGCTCATCTTCATGTGCATTCCGAGTACTCGCTGCTCGACGGCGCGTGCCGGATCGACGCCCTCGCGGCGCGTGCGGCGGAGCTCGGGCAGCCCGCGATCGGCCTGACCGACCACGGCGTCATGAACGGCGCCGTGGAGATGGCCAAGGCCGCCGCCAAGCACAACGTCAAGCCGATCCTCGGCTGCGAGATCTACTTCGTC
>DASRHW010000087.1:0-7999 GCA_035650375.1 Solirubrobacteraceae bacterium
CTCGAAGTCGTGGCCCATCGTGATCGCGTCGAACGGGCACGCGACCTCGCAGTAGCCGCAGAAGATGCAGCGCGACATGTTGATCTCGTAGACCGCGGCGTAGCGCTCGCCGGCGCTGACGCGGTTCTCCGGCGTGTTCTCCGTCGCGACGACGCGGATGCAGTCCGCCGGGCAGGCGGCGGCGCAGAGCGAGCAGCCGACGCACTTCTCGAGCTTCGTGTCCTCGAACCGGTGCAGCTTGTGGCGGCCGCGGAAGCGCGGGTAGACCGGCACCTTCTCCTCCGGGTACTGCAGCGTCGTCGGCCCCTCGACCATCCGCGCGAACGTCGTCTTGAGCCCGCGCAGCGTCTCGCCGAAGCCGCGGTAGAGGCCGCCGGCGGCGCCGGGTGCGGGCACCGCGACGCGCTCGAGCTGATCCTCGGGTAGGGAAGGGACGAATCGCTGCATCAGTCGGTCACCACCACGATGATCGCGGTGATCAGGACGTTGAGTGTCGCGATCGGCAGCAGCACCTTCCAGCCGAACGACATCAGCTGGTCGTAGCGCAGCCGCGGCAGCGTCGCGCGGACCCAGATGAAGAAGAAGACGAAGACCGACATCTTGCCGAGGACGACGAACGGGTCGAGCCAGCCGGGCTGGTCGATCCCGAACGGCAGCATCCAGCCGCCGAGGAAGATCGTCGTCGCGATGCCGCTGACGACGATCACGTTGAGGTACTCGGCGAAGTAGTAGCTGGCGAAGCGCCCGCCGCCGTACTCGGTGTTGTAGCCGCCGACGAGCTCGCCGTCGGCCTCGACGAGGTCGAACGGCGTCCGGTTCGTCTCGGCGAAGCTGGCGATCATGAAGACCAGGAAGCCGACGAGCTGCGGGACGATGAACCACATCCCGGCCTGGGCGTGGACGATGCCGGTCATCGACAGCGTGCCGGCGGTGATCACCACGCCGACCAGCGACAGGCCCTGCGAGACCTCGTAGGAGATCAGCTGCGCGGCGCCGCGCATCGCGCCGAGGAACGAGTACTTCGAGCCGCTGGCCCAGCCGCCGAGGACGATGCCGTAGAAGGCGATGGCGCTGAACGCGAACAGGTACAGCACGCCGATCGACAGGTCGACGCCGTAGAAGCCGACCTGGGTGCCGAAGATGTCCTGCGTGTCGCCGAACGGGATCAGCGCGAATGCCGCGCCGGCGGTGAGCACCGAAATGATCGGCGCGATCGTGAACAGGAAGCCGATCGACGTGCGCGGCCGGAACTGCTCCTTCGTCAGCAGCTTGATGATGTCGGCCATCGGCTGCAGGGCGCCATAGGGGCCGACGCGGTTGGGGCCGTAGCGGTTCTGCATCCGGCCCAGGACCTTGCGCTCGGCGACGAGCACGAGCGGCACCAGCTGGAGGCCGACGAGGAAGATCACGATGCCCTTGATGATCTGGACGTACCACGGCTCGAAGTAGGCGGCGTTGGCGAGCATCAGGACTGCTTCTTGCTGATCGTCGCGGTCGGCCCGTGCAGCGCGTTGCCGGCGAGGAATGCGCTGCCCGTGGGCACCGCCTGGCGCAGCGCCACGGTCGCCTCGGTGCTGTCGCCGTTGGCGGCGACGACGACGCGCTCGCCGTGGTGCAGGCCGAGCCGCTGAGCATCGGCGGGAGACAGCTCGACGTGGCGATCGCCGATCACGTACTGCAGCGCCGGCGATGCGTCGACCTCGGGCGAGTCCCAGATCGAGCGGTAGGTGCCGAGGCGCAGGACGGGTGGGTGGGATCCCATCGCAGCGGCCGAGGGCGGCGTGTCGAGGCCGAACGGCCCGAGGTCGGGGTCCGGGTTGCCGGGGTCCGCGGTTGCCGATTCGTGGCGCTCGGGCCAGCGGACGCCGCGGCCGCCGATTTCGTCGAGCGTGATGCCGGCGTAGGCGGGAACCGCCGCGGTGATCTGCTGCCACGCCATACCCGCGGTGAGGACGCCGGTCGGCGATCCGAGCCGCTCGGAGAGTTCGGCGAGCACCTGCCAGCTGTAGCGGCAGTCGTCGCGCAGGCTGATCGCCGGGCGCAGGCGCTGGACGCGCCCGTCGGGGTGCGTGACGGTGCCGTCCTTCTCCGCGTAGGACTCGGCCGGGAAGACGACCGTGGCGTGCTCGCGGATGCCCTCGGTCAGGAACGCGGCGTGGGCGACGACCGTCGAGGCGCGCTCGAGCCGCCGGTCCCAGGCACTGCGGTCGGGCGCGTCGAGCAGCGGGTCGACATCGAGCAGGTAGACGGCGGTCGGCGCGTCGAGCGGGGCGGAGTCTCCCTCGGTGTCTCCGCCCGTCGTGACCTCGCGCAGGCCGCGCGCGTTGGCCTGGCCGTGGGCGGGAACCTCGAGCAGCCCGGCGCCGGCCTGGTCGCCGAGGCCAAGACGGCCGGCGACGTTGAGCAGTGCGCGGGCGCCGTGATCGGCGCGCGGCCCGCCGGCGAGACGCGAGCCCCAGACGACGACGACGTCGCTGCCGGCACCGAGCACCTCGGCGATCCCACGAACCTCGGCGGCGGTCGTCCCGGCCGCGGCGGCGAGCTCGTCGAGCACGTGTGCCGGCCGCGTGGCGTCGAGCGCGGCGTTGAGCGCGGCCGTGAACGCCTCGCCGCTGCCGGGCGCGAAGCGCGCGACGGCGTCGGCGTTGGCGTCGAGCGACGACGGCCTGCTGGTCGCGATCGCGAGCTTGACGCGGTTGCGGCGGACGCCCTTGCGGACGCGCAGGTCGAGCGCCGCCATGTCGTCGACCGGCTCGACGTCGAGCACGAGCACGGCGTGCGCGAACTCGATGTCGGGGACGGACGCCTGCAGCGACGGGTGCGCGAGCGCGGCGACGAGGGCGCCGGACGGCCCGCCGTCGAGCCGCGTCTCGGGCGCGCTGCCGTCAAGTGCGCCTTCGAGCAGCCCCTTGAGCAGGAAGCCCTCCTCGTTCGTGGCGCCGCCGCCCGCGACCGCGCGCACGCTGCCCTTGGCGCGGCGGAGCCCGGACGCGGCGGCTTCGAGCGCGCGCTCCCAGCTGACCGGCCGCAGCTCGCCGCCGTCACGCAGCATCGGCGACGTGACGCGCTCGTCGGCGTGGATCGACTGGTACGCGAAGCGGCCCTTGTCACAGAGCCAGCCGTCGTCGACGCCGTCGTTCTGCCGCGAGAGCACGCGCAGAACCTTGTCGTCGCGGACCGTGAAAGTGACGTTGCACTGGCCCGGGCAGAGCGTGCAGACAGAGCCCGAGCCCTCGATGTCCCATGGCCGGGCGCGGAAGCGGTAGGGCTGCGACGTCAGCGCGCCGACGGGGCAGAGCTCGATGATGTTGCCGGAGAACGGCGCCACGTACGGGTGGCCGTCGAAGGTGCCGACGTAGGAGTGCGCGCCGCGCTCGAGCAGGACCAGCTGGTAGTCCTCGGAGATCTCCTGGCTGAAGCGCACGCAGCGGTAGCAGAGGATGCAGCGCTCGCGGTCGATCGCGATCACCGGCGACAGCTCGAGCGGCTTGACGAAGTGGCGCTTGGGCTCGATGAAGCGCGACTTGCCGCCGCCCCAGCCGAACGAGATGTCCTGCAGCGGGCACTCGCCGCCCTTGTCGCAGACGGGGCAGTCGAGCGGGTGGTTGATCAGCAGGAACTCGACGACCGACTGCTGCGCCTCCTGCACGCGCGCCGACTGCGTCGTCACGACCATGCCGTCCTTGACCGGCGTCGAGCAGCCGGTCTGGAGCTTCGGGATGCCCTCGATCTCGACCAGGCACATGCGGCAGGCGCCGACGGGCGCGCCGAGCTTCGGCTCGTAGCAGAAGACGGGGATCTCGACGTCGCCGAGCTTGGCGGCGTCGACGAGCATCGTGTTCTCCGGCGCGGTGACTTCGCGGCCGTCGATGCTGAAGGTGATCTCGCGGATCTCGGGGCGCGGCATCAGGCGTGAGCCCCTTCAAAAACGGTGGCGGACTCGCCGGTGGCAGGCTCGAGGCGTGAGAGGCGGATGTCCTCCATGTACTGCTCGAACTCGTCGCGGAACTTGTCGATCATCGAGCCGACCGGCATCGCCATCGCGTCGCCCAGCACACAGAGGCAGTGGCCGATGATCTGCTCCTGGACCGAGGCCATGATGTCGAGGTCCATCGGCGTCGCGAGGCCGTCGCGGATCCGCTCGAGCATCTTCACGGTCCAATTCGTGCCCTCACGACAGGGCGTGCACTTGCCGCACGACTCGTGGCGGTAGAAGTTCGCGAGCTTGAGACAGACGTCGACGACCGAGTTCGAGTCGTCGACGACGATGATCGCGCCGGAGCCGAGCATCGTCTTCGCCTTCGCCAGCGAGTCGAAGTCGTAGGGGATGTCGAGGTCGTCGGCGGTCAGCACCGGCGAGCTCGACCCACCCGGGAACCAGAACTTGACGCTGCGGCCCTCGGGCGGGCCACCGGCGAGGCCGTAGATGATCTCGCGCGACGAGACGCCGAGCTCGATCTCGTAGTTGCCGGGCCGTTGCACGTTGCCCGAGACGGAGACGACCTTCGTGCCCGACGAGTTGGCGACACCGATCTTCGCGTACTCCTCGGCACCCATCCGCAGGATGTAGGGCACCGTCATCAGCGTCTCGACGTTGTTGATCAGCGTCGGGCCCTGGTAGAGGCCCTGGTTGGCGGGGAACGGCGGCTTCAGCCGCGGGTTGCCGCGCTTGCCCTCGAGCGAGTCGAGCAGGCCCGTCTCCTCGCCGCAGATGTACGCGCCGGCGCCACGGTGGACATGCAGCTCGAGGTCGCCGAGGACGCCCGCGTCGCGCGCCTCGAGGAGTGCCGCGTCGAGCACGTCGGCGACCTCGGAGTACTCGCCGCGGATGTAGATGAACGACCGGTTCGCGCCCGCCGCGTAGGCGGCGATGATCATGCCCTCGATCAGCGCGTGCGGGTTCTTGAACATCAGCTCGCGGTCCTTGAAGGTCCCCGGCTCGGACTCGTCCGCGTTGCAGACGAGGTACTTGTCCATGTCGCCCTGGGGCAGGAACGAGGCCTTCGTGCCCATCGAGAAGCCGGCACCGCCGCGTCCGCGCAGGCCGGACTTCTTCAGCTCGTCGACGAGCACGTCGCGCGGTGTCTGCAGCGCCAGCGGCGCCTGCTCGTAGCCGCCGCGGCGGCGGTAGACCGCGATCGTCCTGAGGTCGGGCTCGTCGATGCCCTCGAGCAGCAGCTTGACGCTCATCGGCGCGGCTCCTGGCTTCCGGCGGAGTCGGTGCTGGGGCGCTTGCGCAGCTGCTTGGCCGGCAGCGGCTCGTCGCCGGCGCGGACTTGGCCGACGAGCTCCGCGACCTCGTCGAGCGCGATCGGGCCGACGTAGGTGCCGTTGACCGACGCCATCGGCGCGATGTCGCAGGCGCCGAGGCACTCGAAGCCGCGAACGTTGAACTCGGGGTCCTCGCCGACCTCGCCGCGGACGCGCTCGAGCAGCGCGTCGGCGCCGAGCAGCGAGCACGAGATGTTGGTGCAGACGTAGACCGTGTTGCGGCCGACGGGCCGCGTCTCGAGCATGTCGTAGAAGGTCGCGACGGCCATCAGGTAGGCCGGCGTCAGGCGCATCACGGCGGCGGCCTGCTCGACGCCCTCGGGTGTGCACCAGCCGTAGCGCCGCTGGACGGCCGCGAGCGCCGGGATCGCCGCGCTGCGCACGTCCGGGTACTTGGCGATGTGCGCCTCGATCTCGGCCCGCAGATCGTCGGGCACGGGCGTCGTCGCGAGGTCGGGAACCCCCGCGGGGTCCTTCGTCAGGTCGGTGGCGTCGTCCCAACCGGGCACACGCGAGTACCCGACGTGGGGCCCGCCTCCGGCGGCCACGTGGCCGCCTCCGGCACCCACGGGCGTTCGCGGGATCGGCTTATCGCGCGGAATCAATGTCATCGGTCGATGCCGCCGAGGACGGGGTCCAGCGCGGCGAGCGTCGCGATCATGTCAGCGATGTAGGAGCCCTGGCACATCGCCTCGGTCGCCTGCAGATTGACGAAGCTGGGGTCGCGCATGTGCACGCGCGCCGGCTTGCTCGAGCCGTCCGAGCGGACGAAGCAGCCGAGCTCGCCGCGCGGCGACTCGATCGGGTAGTACGACTCGCCCGGCGGTACGCGGAAGCCCTCGGTGACGAGCTTGAAGTGGTGGATCAGCGCCTCCATCGAGGTCGCCAGTTCGTGTCGTGGCGGCAGCGCGACCTTGCGGTCCTCGGTGATCCACGGCCCCTCGGGCAGGCCGTCGAGCGCCTGCTCGATGATCCGCACGCTCTGGCGCATCTCGCGGATGCGGACCATGAAGCGGTCGTAGTTGTCGCCCGCCTCACCGACCGGGACGAGGAAGTCGAAGTCCTCGTAGGACGAGTACGGCGCATGCTTGCGCAGGTCCCACGGCACGCCCGCGGCGCGCAGCAGTGGCCCGGTGACGCCGAGATCCATCAGCGACTCGGCGTCGAGCGGGCAGACGTGGCGCAGCCGCTGGAGGACGATCTCGTTCTTGTTCAGGATCGCTTCGTACTGATCGACGCGCTCCGGCATGATCGCCAGGAACTGGCGCAGCTTCTCGGCGAAGCCGACGGGGATGTCCTCCATCACGCCGCCGACCTGGAAGTAGCGCGTGTGCATGCGCTGGCCGGAGGACTGCTCGAACAGGTCGAGGATCCGCTCGCGCTCGCGGAAGCCGTACCAGAACATCGAGATCGCGCCGAGGTCGAGGCAGCTCGTCCCGAGCCACACGAGGTGGCTCATGATCCGGTTGAGCTCCATGTGGATCACGCGCAGGTACTGGGCGCGCTTCGGGACCTCGCAGTCCAGCAGCGTCTCGACCGACCCGCAGAAGGCCATCGCGTTGAAGTAGTACGCGAGGTAATCCATCCGCTCGATGACGGGGATCACCTTCCAGTAGCTCTTCTGCTCGGCGGTCTTCTCGATGCCCGTGTGGACGTAGCCGATGATCGGCTTGAGCTCGCGGACGACCTCGCCGTCGAGCGTGACGAGGATCCGCAGGACGCCGTGCGTCGCCGGGTGGTGCGGCCCGAAGTTGAGCGTCAGCAGCTCGTCGTGGAGGTTCTCGGACACCTGGCGCCCGAGGGAGCCCATCGTGATCGACTCCTCGATCGCGCGGTAGTCGTAGTCCGTCGCGCTCATGTCGGGTAGTGCGTCCCCTGCGCCTCGTCGATCGTGAACAGGATCGGCTCGCCGCCGATCGGGAAGTCACGACGCTGCGGGTGGCCCTCGTAGTCCTCGGGCATCAGGATCCGGCGCGGGTCGGGGTGGCCCTCGAAGACGACGCCGAACATGTCCCAGATCTCGCGCTCCTGGTGGTTCGCGGTCGGCCAGTCGGGTGTCACGGACTCGACCTGCGGCGTCTCGGTGCTGACGCGAAGCTTCACCGTCAGGCGGTCGACGCGCTCCATGTCGAGCAGCTCGTAGTGGACGCCGAGCCGCGGCTCCTCGGGGTAGTAGTCGACCCCGTGGACCGAGCAGAGGAAGCCGTAGCCCTTCTCGCGCAGCCGCTGCAGCGTCGAGCGGACGTGCGCCGGAGCGACCTCGATCGTTCCCTTGCCGCGGAAGTGCAGGGTGTCGACGACGCTGCCCTCCTGTGCGTCGCGAAGCTCATTCGCGAGCAGCTCGAGGCCGGTCGCGTCAGGCAACTTCGCCCCCGGGATTGCCATCAGCAGGTCCCTCGATCGCCCTGGAGGTGCCGGAGGTGGGGCCCTCGATCCGAACGATTTCCTCGGTGCCGACGGCCTGATAGCGCTCGCGCCAGCCGTCCTCGGTGCCGGAGACGATCTGCTGGCGAAGCTTGAGGATTCCGTGCATCAGCGCCTCGGGGCGCGGTGGACAGCCGGGGACGTGGACGGCGACCGGCATGAACTTGTCGGCCGGCACGATCGCGTAGTTGTTGAAGACGCCCATCGACGACGAGCAGGCGCCCATCGCGATCGCCCACTTCGGCTCCAGCATCTGGTCCCAGATGCGGCGCACGACGGGGGCCATCTTGATGCTGACGCGGCC
>DASRHW010000088.1:0-29087 GCA_035650375.1 Solirubrobacteraceae bacterium
TCGAGGCGATGGTCGGTCGCGCCGTGCCGCCGCTGCCGTCGGAGCGCGCCGACACCAGCCGCGACCGTGCGACGCTGACGATCCGCGACCTCCACGTCCCGGGCGAGAGCGGCCGCATCGGCCTGCGCGGACTGCACCTCGACGTCCACGAGGGCGAGATCCTCGGCGTCGCCGGCGTCGCCGGCAGCGGCCAACGCGAGCTCTCCGAAGCCGTCGCCGGAGCGATCGACTGGACCCAGGGCACGATCGCCGTCAACGGCGTCGAGCTCAAGCGCGCCGACCCGCTCGTGGCGTTGCGCGCGGGGATCGCCTGTGTGCCGGAGGACCCGGTCGCGGAGTGGATCGTTCCCGGGCTGACGATCGTCGAGAACATGGCGCTGGCCGCGATGAAGCGGACCAACGGCCACGGTGAGGTCAACGGCAGCAACGGCTCGCGCCGCTCGGGCATGGATTGGTCGAAGCTGCGCGCCCAGGCGAGCGGACTCGACGAGCGCGCACAGCTGCGGATGGCCGCGCCCGACCGTCAGATCTCGACCCTCTCCGGCGGCAACATCCAGCGCGTCGTGCTGACGCACGTGCTCGCCGGGCAGGCGTCCGTGTACCTGCTCTGTTACCCCAACCGCGGGCTCGACATCGCCTCGTGCCGGCAAGTACACGAGCTGATGCTGCAGCGCCGTGCCGAGGGCGCCGCCGTGATCCTGATCTCGGAGGATCTCGACGAGCTGCGCCAGCTCTCGGACCGCATCGCCGTCCTCCACGACGGCCACGTCGCCGGCTACGCCGACCCCGGCGCGAGCGCCGCCGAGATCGGCGAGCTGATGATCGGGACGGCCGGCGCCGCGCTCGAGGTAGAGGCGGCATGAGCGCCGGAACCGTCGACGCGGGCCGCCCCTCCCTGCTGCAGCGCATCGACGCCTGGCGGCTGGCCAAGGGCACGCTGATCTGGATCGGGATGTACGTGGCGGCGCTCGTGATCTTCGGCGCCTTCGTCGCGACGCGCAGCGTCGACCCGATCGAGATGTACCGCGCGATGTGGAACTCGACGCTGACCGGCAGCTACGGACCAGGCCAAGTCCTCAACCGCGCCGCTCCGTTCATCCTCGCCGGCCTCGCCGTCGCCGTCCCGGCCCGGGCCGGCCTCGTCAACATCGGCGGCGAGGGCCAGATCATCATCGGCGCCACCGCCGCCGGCGGCGTCGCGCTCGCGCTCGGTACCAGCGGCGGCCACGTCGAGTCGCTGGTCCTGATGGGCCTCGCCGCGGCCGTCGCGGGAGCGCTCTGGTCGGGGCTCGCCGGGGTGCTGAAGCTCAAGGGCAACGTCGACGAGGCGATCTCGACGCTGCTGCTCAACTACGTCGGGGCGAACGTCCTCAGCTACTTCGTCTATGGCCCGTGGAAGGACGCGGCCGGCAACGGACAGCCGAACGCCAAGCCACTGACCGAGGCCCAGACGCTGCCCACCTGGAGCGCGATCAACGGCCACATCGGGATCATCATCGCGCTCGTCGTCGCCGCGCTCGTCAGCTTCGCGCTGGCACGGACGAAGTGGGGCTTCCAGCTGCGCTGCGTCGGCGGCAACCGTGAGGCGGCGCGGCGCGCCGGGCTCAGCGTCGGCCTGCTGATGCTCAGCGCGATGCTCGTCGGCGGGGCGCTCGCCGGGCTCGGCGGGATGATCCAGTTCAGCGGCATGGAGGGTCAGCTGCGGCCCGGAATCGCCGCGACCTTCGGCTACACCGCGTTCCTCGCCAGCTGGCTCGCCCGCCACCAGCCGGGCAAGGTCGTCCTCGCGGCGCTGCTGTTGGCGCTGATCGCGGTCGCCGGCGACTCGCTGCAGATCAGCTCGAACCTGCCGGGCGCCGCGGTCAACGTGCTGATGGCCGTGGTCCTGCTCGTCGTCCTCTCGCAGCGGCGCACCGTGAAGGCCGCCTGATGCGCTCCGAACGAACCTCCGCCGCAAGGACCCCGCAATGCTGATCACGATCCTCGCCGGTGCGGTCGCCGGCGGCACCTCGATCCTCTACGCCGCGCTCGGCGAGACGATCTCCGAGCGCGCCGGCGTGATCAACGTCGGCACGGAGGGCACGATGCTCGTCGGCGCCCTGGCCTCCGTCGCGGTGACCGTCGAGACCGGCAACGCCTGGCTCGGCGTACTCGCCGGCGCCGGCGCCGGCGCCGCGCTCGCCGGCGTCTTCGCGATCGTCACGATCTGGCGCGGCGGCAACCAGCTCGCCGCCGGTCTGGCGCTGATGTTCCTCGCGCTCGGCCTGACGTCGCTGTACGGCGCTTCGTACGTCGGCGGCAACGTCGACGGCTTCGACGAGGTCAAGCTGCCGCTGCTGGGCAGCCTGCCGGTCCTCGGCAAGGTGCTGTTCCGCCACGACGTCCTCGTCTACATCTCCTACGCGGTCGTGCCGGCGGTCTGGTGGCTGCTGTTCCGCAGCCGCTGGGGCCTGCTGCTGCGCACCGCGGGCGAGCGCCCAGAGACGCTGCTCGCCTACGGCGTCTCCCCCGCCCGCGTGCGCACGGTCGCCGTGATCACCGGCGGCGCGTTCGCCGGCGTCGGTGGCGCGCAGCTCGCCCTCGCGCTCGCGCTGTCGTGGTCGGAGGGCATGACCGCCGGGCGTGGCTTCATCGCCGTCGCACTGGTGATCTTCGGCGCCTGGCGGCCGCTGCAGGTGATGGCCGGCGCCTACCTGTTCGGCGCGTCGATCACGCTCGGCTCGGTGCTCCAGGTCAACGGCGTCGAGGTCAACCAGTTCTTCCTCGACGCCCTCCCCTACGTGCTCACGATCGTCGTCCTCGTCGTGCTCGTCAGACGACAGCGGCAGTACGCGCCAGAGGCGCTCGGCCAGCCGCTGTGAGTCAGCGGCCGGCCCTCTCTTACTCCGTCACACCTCAACAGGAGAACAGATGACACACCTGCAAACAACGAGCCGCGGTGCGCGGCTGTACCGATGGGCGCTGGCACTGGCCGGCGTCGCGGGCCTGATCGCGTTCGCGATGACGACCCACGCGGCGAGTGCGGCGACGACGTGCGCCTCACCCGGCGGTGCCAAGGGCCCCGGCACGAACGCCAAGGTCGTCGGCTTCATCTACGTCGGCTCGAAGACCGACTACGGCTACAACCAGGCGGCGGCCGCCGGCGCCAAGGCACTGCAGAAGCAATGCCCGAAGATCAAGATCCTCGAGGCCGACACGGTTCCCGAGACGTCTGACATGACGCGCGCGGCCGAGCAGATGATCGGCCAGGGCGCGAAGGTGATCTTCTCGACGAGCTACGGCTACAAGGACTTCGCCGTCGGCCTCGCCAAGAAGCACAAGGACGTCGTCTTCCTGCAGCAGGGCAACTTCATCACGCCCCCGGTGCCGGAGAACGCGAACACCTACTTCGGCAACGTCTACGAGACGGTCTACCTCGCCGGCATCGCCGCGGGCAAGGCGACGAAGTCGAACAAGCTCGGCTTCGTGGCGGCGTTCCCGATCCCGCAGACGCTGCTCAACATCAACGCCTTCGAGCTCGGCGCACAGTCCGTGAACCCGAAGGTCAAGACCTACACGGTCTTCACCGGCAACTGGTGCGACCCGGGCAAGCAGGCGTCCGCGGCCAAGAGCCTGCTGTCGAGCGGCGCCGACGTGCTGACCCAGCACCAGGACTGCACGAGCACGGTGATCAAGGCGACCGAGGCCGCCAAGAAGTACTCGGTCGGCTACCACTCCAACGCCGCGGCGCTCGCTCCGAAGGGCTGGTTGACCGGCTCCGAGTGGAACTGGGGCCCGCTGTACGGCGCGATGTTCTCGAACATCGAGAGCGGCAAGTTCAGCGGCGGCGCGTTCAACACCAACTACACGCTCGGTTTCGCCAGCAAGGCGATCCCGTCTCCGATGCGACTGGCGCCGTACGGGCCGTCGGTCAAGCCGGCGACGAAGAGCAAGATCGCCACGGCGCAGAAGAAGATCCTCGCCGGGGCGTCGCCGTTCACGGGCCCGATCTACGACCAGAAGGGCAAGGTCCAGGTCGCCAAGGGCAAGAAGGCGACGGCGAAGCAGATCAGCAGCATGTCGTACCTGGTCAAGGGCGTCGTGGGCAACATCCCCAAGTGACGCCTGTCAGCAAGAGCATCGCGAACGGGGGGCGGCGCGACGCGCCGCCCCCCGCAGCGGTGGACGTCGACCGGCCCGAGGTCGTCGCCGAGGTGACCTCGGCCTTCACGGCCTACGAACAGGCGCTGATGGACAACGACGTCGCGGCGATGAACGCAGCCTTCTTCGGCGGCGCCGTGCGCTACGGGCTCGCCGAATGCCAGTACGGCGCCGAGGCGATCGCCGCCTGGCGCGCCGTCGCCGAGCCCGTCCCCGCGGGCCGCAGTCTCGGGCCGACTGTGGTGACGACGTTCGGCACGGACGCCGCCTGCGTCAGCACCGAGTTTCGCTACCCCGGCGGCCTCGACATCGGCCGCCAGACCCAGACCTGGATCCGCTTCGCCGAAGGCTGGCGGATCGTCAACGCCCACGTTTCGACGCTGCCGATGCAGGAGGAACCCGGATGACCGACGTCGCCGCCCGCCCTTATGCCTTCTCGTTCGTGCCCGAGCACACAGCGCTCGTCGTCATCGACATGCAGCGCGACTTCCTCGATCCCGGCGGCTTCGGCGCGATGCTCGGCAACGACGTCAGCCAGCTGACACGCACGATCGCGCCGCTCCAGCGCGTGCTCGCTGCCGCGCGTGAGGCGGGAATGCTGGTCATCCACACGCGCGAGGGCCATCGTCCCGACCTGACCGACTGCCCGCCGGCGAAGCTCGGCCGCGCCCGGCTCGAGATCGGCATCGGCGACCCGGGCCCGCTTGGCCGACTGCTCGTCCGCGGCGAGGACGGCCACGGGATCGTCGAGGAGCTGGCGCCGATCGACGGCGAGGTCGTGCTCGACAAGCCGGGCAAGGGCGCGTTCTACGCGACCGACCTCGAGCTGCTGCTGCGCAACCGCGACATCGAGAGCCTCGTCGTCACCGGCGTGACGACCGAGGTCTGCGTCCACACGACGGTCCGCGAGGCGAATGACCGCGGCTTCGAGTGCCTCGTGCTCGAGGATTGCGTCGGCTCCTACATCCCCGAGTTCCACGAGGTCGGGTTGCGGATGATCGAAGCCCAGGGCGGGATCTTCGGCTGGGTCACGTCGTCGAGCGAGCTGCTCGCCGCAGGGCTGTGAGCGGCACTCCCGCCGCTTCGATCGCGGACCTGCTGCGCGGGTACCGCGCCTCGACGCTCGATCCCGAGGAGGTCGTCGGCGCCGCGTACGAGCGGGCCGTCGCCGCCGTGCAGCCGGCGTGGATCACGCTCGTTCCCCGGGAGGACGTCCGCGCCGCGCTCGAACGGCTTCGCCGCATGCCCGCCGACCTGCCGCTCTACGGCATCCCGTTCGCGATCAAGGACAACATCGACCTCGCCGGCGTGCCGACGACGGTCGCACACCGCCGGACCGCGGCATCGATCCGCAGCGCGTTCGTCGTCGAGCGCCTGCTCGCCGCGGGCGCGATCCCGATCGGCAAGACCAACCTCGATCAGTTCGCCACCGGGCTGACCGGCACGCGGACGCCGTTCGGCGCCTGCTCCTCGGTCTACGACGGGCGAACGATCTCCGGCGGGTCGAGCTCGGGCTCGGCGGTCGTCGTCGCCGACGGCACCGTGCCGTTCGCGCTCGCGACCGACACGGCCGGCTCGGGCCGAGTGCCCGCGGCGCTCAACGGCGTCGTCGGGCTGAAGCCCACGCGCGGCCTGCTCAGCAGCTCCGGCGTGGTCCCCGCGTGCCGCAGCCTCGACTGCGTCTCGATCATCGCCCGCACGGTCGCCGACGCCGAGCTGGTCGCGAGCGTCGCGACCGCGTTCGACGCCACCGATCCGTACTCGCGCCGGCGCACGCCCGAGCAGGCCGCGCCCACGAGCCCGGTGATCGGCGTGCCCGAGCCCGGGACGCTGAACATGCTCGACGCGCCGGCCAGAGCCGCCTGGAACGCCGCGCTCGAGCACGCACGGACGATCGGCTGGCAGCTCGTCCCGGTCGCGCTCGAGCCGTTCCTCGAGGCCGGCGAGCTGCTCTACAGCGGCCCGTGGGTGGCCGAGCGCCACCTCGCGCTGCGGCGACAGCTGCAGGGTGATGATCCGGTCGATGCCGCCGTGCGCGAGGTCGTCGAGCGTGGCTCGGCGTACTCGGCGGGAGACGTGTTCGCCGCGATGCACAGGCTCGAGGAGCTCAGGCGGGCCGTCGAGCACTCGCTCGACGAGCTCGACGCGCTCCTGTTGCCGACGGCGCCGACGACGTTCACCCACGCCGAGATCGCGGAGGACCCGATCGGGCGCAACGCCCATCTCGGCGTGTTCACGATGTCCACGAACCTGCTCGACATGGCGGCGATCGCCGTTCCCGCCGGGATGCGCTCGGACGCGCTGCCGTTCGGGGTCCAGCTCCTGGCGCAACGCGGATCCGATCGCAGGCTCGCCGAGCTCGGGGCCACGTGGACGGGCTCCGTGCTGGCCACGGTCACCCAACCGGCCGACGCCACCACCGTCGCGGTCTGCGGAGCGCATCTCAGCGGCGAGCCGCTCAACCACCAGCTCGTCGGCCTCGGAGCTCAGCTGCGCGAGACGACGCTGACGGGCGCGGAGTATCGGCTCTACGCGCTGCCGGGCACGACGCCACCGAAGCCCGGGCTGGTGCGGACCGCGGGCGACGCGGGCGAGGGCATCGAAGTCGAGCTGTGGGATCTCGATCCGCACGCACTCGGCTCGTTGCTCGCCACGGTGCCGGCGCCGCTGGCGATCGGCACCGTGGTCCTCGCCGACGGCCGCGCCGTCAAAGGGTTCCTCTGCGAGACGACCGCCGTCACCGACGCTGTCGACATCACCGCCTTCGGCGGCTGGCGCGCATACCTCGCGTCCGGGCTGACGACGCCGGTCGCTCCATGAACCGCACGCCGAGCGTCAGGCGCGGCGCGCCGGCGTCGGCGCGGCGCTGAGCAGCTGCTCGAGCCCCTCGGCGGTCAGCGGTCGCGCCAACAGGTAGCCCTGGCCGCTGTCGCACTGCTCACGCTGCAGCTCGTGCAGCTGCGCGGAGTCCTCGATGCCCTCCGCGAGCGTCTCGATGCCGAGGCTCTTGCCGAGTTGGACGAGGGTCCGGATCAAGGCGCCGGAGTCGCTGCCGTCGGCGAGCCCGCTGACGAAGCTGCGATCGATCTTCAGCGCGTCGATCGGGAGCTGCTGCAGCGAGCCCATCGACGAGTAGCCGGTCCCGAAGTCGTCGATCGCGATCCGCACACCGAGCGCCTTCAGGCCCTCCAGGTGCCGGGCGCTGGCGCCGATGTCCCGCATGAGCGTCGTCTCCGTGATCTCGAGCACGAGCCGGCTCGGATCGAGACCGCCGGCATCGAGCGCTCCGAGCACGTCGGCGACGAACTCGGCGCCGGTATCGAGCTGGCGGCCGCTGACGTTGACCGCGATCGGCAACGGGTGGCCTCGGCGCGCCCACAGCCCGGCCTCGCGGCACGCCTCCTCGAGCACCCAGCGACCGATCGGGACGATCAGTCCCGTCGACTCCGCGACGGGTATGAACTCCTCGGGCATCACGACGCCGTGCCGCGGGTGATGCCAGCGCAACAGCGCTTCGACGCCCTTGATCTCGCTCGTCGCGAGGTCGAACGTCGGCTGGTAGACGAGCGAGAAGCAGTCGAGCGTCTCGGCCGCCGCGCGCAGGTCGACCTCGAGCTCGACCCGGGCCTCGAGCGCGGCCTGCATCTCCGGCGCGAAGACGACGTAGCGATCCTTGCCGCGCTGCTTCGCCTCGTACATCGCGACGTCGGCGGCTCGCAGCGTCTCCTCCGCCGTCGCGCCGAAGCCGCTCGCGATCCCGATACTCGAATGCGTCACCACGGTCACGTCTCCGGTGGGACCGAGCACGAACGGCTCCGCGAGCACGTCGCGGATGCGGTCGGCGACCACCTCCGGGCCACCGTCGAGCGCGTCGCCCTCGACGACGACGATGAACTCGTCGCCGCCGAGCCGGCCGACCGTATCGCTCTCGCGCAGCAGACCCGTCAGCCGCGAGCCGACCGCGCGCAGCAGCTCGTCGCCGATCGCGTGGCCGAACGTGTCGTTGACGCGCTTGAAGCCGTCGAGGTCGATGAACATCACCGCGATCGCCGAGCCCTGGCGCCGTGCCCGCGCGAGCGCCTGCTCGATCCGATCGAGGATCAGCGCCCGGTTCGGCAGGTCCGTCAGGCCGTCGTGGAGCGCGAGGTGCTCGAGTTCGCCGGTCTTCGCGGCAACCATCGCCAGCGCGTTGCCGCGGCTTCGGGCGAGTACCCGTGTCAGCGTGAACATCAGCGCACCGAGTGCCAGCCCGGCGACGAGCACGAACCAGAACTGCGTCGTCGCGGACCACCCCGCGACGGCGGGAGCGCCGGCGACCCGCACGGTCCAGGGTCCGTCGGCATCGACCTGAAGCTCGCGCACGGCGCTGCCGGTCTCCGCGGCACCGACGCGCGCCACGACCTCTGGCGGCGCACCGGGATTGCGATGCAAGATCTCGACCTGCATGCCCGGCCGCACTCCCCCTCCGGCGGCGACGATCGCCTTGCCGCTGAACGTCCCCGTCACCCAGCCCATCAGCGCTCTGCGGCGCTGCGTCACGCTCGTCGGAGCGGTCGCGCCGCGGTACGCCGGCGCGAGCATGAAGAAGACACCGTCGACGACCGAGTCCGGTGGATTGACGGTCAGCTGCCCGCTCCGCGCTGCTGAGTCGAGCGCGCGAGCCGGCCGGACGCTCGTGAAGCCCTTGACCTCGGCCGCGGCGCAGTAGTCCAGCCCCAGCGGCAGCTGTCGCGAGGCCGGCAGCGGGGGAGCGAACCGCAGCAGGCAGTACGCCGAGCGGCGGCCGGCCGGAAGCACGGTGAGACGACCGGTCGGCGCGGCGGCCAGCGGCGGGTCCGCGAGGACCGTCTTCTCGTAGGCGGCGAGCTCACGCCGAGGCACGTAGGCGGTGAAGACGAACCCCAGCCCGCCGGGATAGCGCTTCTGCGCTCCGACCTCGGCGATCCAGCGCAGAAACTCGCTGTTGGTCATCCGCGGTCGTGTGGCGACCGTCGCCCGCAGTGACGCCATGAAGTCGGTGTCCCGCCGCAGCGCCGACGCCATCGATGCGGCGACCGCGGCGGTCGTCGCCTCGGCCTGATGGCGATGGTCGGCGCGCACCGACGAGCGCCACGCGAACGCCGCCGCGAACGCGGCGGCGACGCAGATCGCGAGCAGCAGCCAGATGGCGATCGTCACGAGCCGGGAACGGTTCGGACGCGAAGTATCGCCTCGGGGCTCGCGGTCTTCTGCCGCGGCAAGACCGCGATCGACGTGCACAGATGCTCCTATCCCATGGGCGGCGCGAAATGCGCCGCACCGCCTGGTCAGGTATCGGCGGCGGGCGACCCGGCCTTGAGTGTTCGCCGCTCGCGGAGCCCGGTCCGGATCCGGCTACGAGACCTGCTCGGCGCCCGCCGGCGGCCGCGGCTCGGGCGCCCGCAGCGTCTCGGAGCGCGCCCAGATGACGTCGCCGTCGTGCAGCTCGAGCTCGGCCAGCTCGCGGCGCGTGATCTGGACGAAGACGCTGCCGCCCTCGGCGAGCTCGAGCTCGACGCGGACCTCGAAGCCGAGGTAGTGGACCCTGCGCACCATCGCCTCGTGACCACCCGAGACCGGCTCGCGCGAGAGCGTGATGTCGTGCGGCCGCACGACCTCGCCACCGAGGTCAGCGGTCGGGCCGAGGAAGCCCATCGTGAACGGCGTCGCGGGGCGCTCGTAGATCTCGCGCGGAGTGCCGATCTGCTCGATCCGCCCGCCGTTGAGGACGACGAGCCGGTCGGCGACGTCCATCGCCTCCTGCTGATCGTGCGTGACCAGCACCGTCGTCACGCCGACCTCGTCGTGCAGCCGCCGCAGCCACTGGCGCAGCTCCTCGCGCACCGTCGCGTCAAGCGCGCCGAACGGCTCGTCGAGCAGCAACACGCGCGGCTCGACGGCGAGCGCGCGAGCGAGCGCCATCCGCTGGCGCTGGCCGCCGCTGAGCTGTGACGGGTAGCGCGCGGAGTAGCCGGCGAGCCCGACGATTCCCAGCAGCTCGTCGACGCGCCGCTGCGTGTCGGCCTTCGGCGTCTTGCGGATCTTCAGCCCGAAGGCGACGTTGTCGTAGACGGTCATGTGCTTGAACGCCGCGTAGTGCTGGAAGACGAAGCCGATGCCGCGCCTCTGCGGCGGCACCCCCGTGGCGTCGGCGCCGTCGATCTCGACGCGCCCGCCGTCGGGAGTCTCGAGCCCGGCGATGATCCGCAGCAGCGTCGACTTGCCGGAGCCGCTCGGCCCGAGCAGCGCGGTCAGCGAGCCCTCGGGGATCTCGAGGTCGATCTCGGCGAGCGCCTGGAAGTCGCCGAATTGCTTGGTCAGGCCGCTTACGCGAATCACGCGTGCTCCCTACGTGGGTTGATCAAGGTCATCGCCAGCAGCGTCACGAGCGCGATCAGCGCCAGCAGACCAGAGGCGACGTAGGCCCCGTGGACGTCGAAGTTGCCGTAGCGCTCACCGACCAGCAGCGTGAGCGTCTGCGTCTTACCGACGAGCTTTCCGGAGACGACGGATACGGCGCCGAACTCACCGATCGCGCGGGCGGTCGACAGCACGACGCCGTACGCGACGCCCCAGCGGATCGACGGCAGCGTGATCCGCCAGAAGCTCTGCCAGCCGCTCGCCCCGAGCGTCGCGGCCGCCTGCTCCTGCTCGTCGCCGACCTCGTCGAGCACGGGCGCGACCTCGCGGACGACGAACGGCACGATCACGAACATCGTCGCCAGCACCATGCCCGGCATCGAGAACATCACGCGGATGCCGCGGTCGGCGAGCCAGCCGCCGACGGGCTCGTTGATGCTGTAGACGAGCAGCAGCGAGAGGCCGATGACGACCGGCGAGATCGCGAACGGCAGGTCGATGATCGTGTTCAGCAGCGCCTTGCCGCGGAACTGCTTGCGCTCGAGGATCAGCGCCAGCAGCACGCCGAAGATCGTGTTCAGCGGCACCGCGATCAGCGTGATCTTGATCGTCAGCCAGAAGGCGCTCTTCGCCTCCGGCGTCGTGATGCTGTCCCAGACGGCGCCGAGCCCGGGCTCGAACGTCCGGTAGAAGATCAGCCCGACCGGCGCCAGCAACAGGATCGCCAGATAGATCAAGACGAACGTGCGCAGTGACAGCCGCGCCCAGCTGGGGACGATCATCGGCGCTTCCTCCCCAGGAGCCGCAGCGCGAGTAGCACGAGGATCGAGATCAGCAGCAGCTCGACCGACAGCACCGCCGCCGCCTCGGGCAGGTCGTTCTCGATGTTCTTGAAGATCAGGACCGACATCACCTCGGTCTTGTTCGGGATGCTGCCGGTGATCAGGACCAGCGAGCCGAACTCGCCGACGGCGCGGGCGAACGCGAGCGCCGCGCCCGAGGCGATCGCCGGCAGCAGGTTCGGCAGGACGATCCGGCGGAACGTCGCGCCGGACGAGGCGCCAAGCGACGCCGCCGCCTCCTCCATCTCGCGGTCAAGCTCGATCAGCACCGGCTGGACGGCGCGGACCACGAACGGCAGCGTCACGAACAGCAACGCCAGCAGGACGGCCCAGCGCGTGAACGAGACGTTGATGCCGACCGGGCTGTCCGGCCCGTAGATCACGAGCAGGACCAGGCCCGCCACGACCGTCGGAATCGCGAACGGCAGATCGATCAGCGCGTTGATCACCGGCTTGCCGAAAAAGTCGTCGCGGACCAGCACCCAGGCGGTGATCGTGCCGACGACGGCGTTGATCAGCGCGACGATCAGCGCGGCGCCGACGGTCAGCAGCAGCGCCGCGAGGGCCGGGCCGTTGCTGACCTCGTCCCACATCTGGCTCGGGCTCGCCTCGAGCGCCTTGGCGAACAGGAACGCGAGCGGGACGAGGACGATCAGGCTCAGCCACAGCAGCGCGATGCCCGTGCCGAGCGGCCCCGGCGCGCCGAACGAAGTGTGGCGGTCTCGGGACGTCTCGAGACCCGGCGGGTGCGCGAGCTGCTCAGCGGCCATCGGAGACGGCGATCGTTGGGGGCATCACGAGGCGCATGGAGGCATACGGGACGGGCGCCCCGCGACCGGCACAGTAGCAAAACCCTGCTAATCGCATCGGGATAGTGGTGTTTTGCTAGTCTGCCTTCTCGATGCACTTGGTCGACTTAGTGGTCGACCGGCCGCAGACGGCGCGGCGCGCGCCGCACGAACCTCTCAAGGAGCCCGACACACATGACCTTTCAACGCAAGCTGCCGGCGCTGTTCGCCGGCTTGGTCGCAAGCCTCGCGCTGTTCGCGTTCGCCGCGTCGGCACAGGCCGAGACCGTCAACCTCGTGGCGTACTCGACACCGCAGGATGCCTACAAGCGGATCATCCCGCTGTTCCAGAAGACCAAGGAGGGCAAGGGTGTCACGTTCACCCAGTCCTACGGCGCCTCGGGCGACCAGTCGCGCGCCGTCGCAGCGGGCCAGCCGGCGAACGTGCTGCACCTCGCGCTCGAGCCGGACCTGACGCGCCTCGTGCCGAAGTTCCTGGCGCCGAACTGGAACCAGACCAAGACGAAGGGCGTCGTCGCCGACTCGGTCGTCGCGCTCGTCGTCCGCAAGGGCAACCCGAAGAAGATCAAGGGCTGGAACGACCTCCTCAAGTCCGGCACCACCGTCGTGACCGCCGACCCGATCTCGTCCGGCGGCGCGCGCTGGAACGCCCTCGCGGCGTACGGCGCGGCGCTGCGTGCCAGCGGCCGTGACACGAACAAGGCGCTCACCTACCTCAAGCAGCTGTACAAGAACGCGCCGACGAAGCCGTCCTCGGCTCGTGACGCGCTGACGCTGTTCAGCCGCGGCTACGGCGACGTCCTCGTGACGTACGAGAGCGAAGCGATCTACGCCAACAACCACGGTGAGAACTTCGACTGGATCATTCCGTCGAACAACATCCTGATCCAGACGCCAGTCGCCGTCACGAAGGGGTCCGGCCCGGGCGCTCGCGCCTTCGTCAAGTTCCTCTATACGCCGGCCGCGCAGAAGGAGTTCGCCAAGGTCGGGTTCCGCTCGGTGATCCCGTCGCTGGTCGACAAGAAGACGTACCCGAAGCCGAAGGGGCTGTTCACGATCAACAACTTCGGTGGCTGGACTGCCGCGACGACGCAGTTCTTCACGCCGCGCACCGGCCTGATCGCGAAGGCGCAGGCAGGCTGACGTTTGCAGCGTGGGCGCGGCGGCCGATGCCGCAGCGCCCACGCGTCGTGCCTAGGCTTCGCGGTATGACGGCTTCCGAGACGGGACCCTCCGAGCGACCTCCTTCCCGCCGCCCGCTCGTGGCGACGGTCGAGCAGGCGACCCGCCTGACGCCGAGGATGGTTCGCGTCGTGCTCGGCGGCGACGACCTGCGGGAGTTCTCCGCCAGCGAGTTCAGCGACCACTACGTCAAGCTGCAGCTCCCACCGGCCGGTGCGCCCTACGGCCCGCCGTTCGACGTCGAACAGATCCGCGCCGAGCTTCCGCGCGAGCAATGGCCGCGCACGCGCACGCTCACCGTCCGGTCCTGGGACGCCGAACAGCACCGGATGACGATCGACTTCGTCGACCACGGGGACTCCGGCATCGTGGGGCCGTGGGCCGCGTCGGCCCGGCCGGGCGACCTGATCCAGGTTCGCGGGGCCGGCGGTGGCTACACACCCGATCCAAGCGCCGACTGGCATCTGATGATCGGCGACGCCAGCGTCCTACCGGCGATCGCGGCCTCACTCGCACGCGTCCCGGCGAACGCGCTCGTGCATGCGTTGATCGAGGTGGAGGACGCCGGCGAGGAGCTCGCGCTCGAGACCGAGGGCGACCTTCACCTCACGTGGCTGCGCCGTGGCGACCGCCCCGGCGCCGACGACCTGCTGCTCGAGGCCGTGACGGCGCTCGCCTTCCCCGAGGGCCGCGTCCACGTCTTCCTCCACGGCGAGGCCGAGATGGTGCGCGGCGTGCGCCGTCACCTCGTCGTCGACCGCGGCATCGCCGCCGAGCAGATGTCGGCGTCGGGGTACTGGAAACGCTCACGGACCGACGAGGGCTGGCGCGAGGACAAGGCGGAGTGGAAGCGGCTCGTCGCCGAGGACGAGCGCGCCTCGCGCTGAGCCGCAGGCTTGGCGCGAACGGGCTCGCCCCCGCGCCGGAGCGCCGGTAGCCTCGCCCATATGTGCCGGAACATCAGGACACTGCACAACTTCAAACCGCCCGCCACGGACGACGAGATCCGCGCCTCGGCGCTGCAGTACGTGCGCAAGATCAGCGGCTCGACGAAGCCCTCGCTGGCCAACGCCGACGCGTTCGATCGCGCCGTCGAGTCTGTCGTGGCGGCGACGACGCAGCTGCTCGCCGAGCTCGTCACGACGGCGCCCCCGCGTGACCGCGAGGTCGAGGCCGCGAAGGCGCGCGAGCGCTCGTCGCGGCGTTTCGCCGCGTAGCTCACACGTCGCGGGCTATCGTCGCCCGATGAGGGCCGCGTGAGCCGCTTCGCGTTCCGACCGGGCGTCCGTCACCGCAGCGTCGCTGCGATCGCGCTGTGTGTCGTCGCGACGCTGGCCGGACAGTTGGTGGCGCTGTCGACGTTTCGACAGGCGGCCCACCTCTCGGTCGCGACGATCCGGCTGTCGGTCAGCCCGGGCCAACACGGCGCGCTGGCCCTCTACGTCCCACTCGTCGACTGGGGCGTGCGCTACGACGCCGTCCGCCTGCCCGCCGAGCTGCGCGTCGACGTGCGCAGCATCGACCGCGGCGCCGCGCAGCGCGTGGCGCAGAACCAGCGGATCGACGTCGCTCGCGTCCGCAGCGAGGCGCGCGACGCGATCGCTTCGTATCTCCGCAAACTGCTGCTGGTCGTGCTCGTCAGCGGGCTGCTCGCCGGCGTGGTCGTGGCGCTGGCCGTCCGCAGCCGCTCCGGCCCATCGGTGCGCCGGCTCGTCGGGTCCGCCGTCGTCACGGCGGTGCTCGGCACGGCGCTGCTGGCGGTGACGCTGCCGCCCCGCGGGGCGCTCGACGAGCCCGAGTACTTCGCGCACGGAGCCGACATCCCGAAGGCGCTCGAGGCGGTCGAGTCGGTCAGCCGCACGCAGCGCAACCTCAGCGAAGAGCTCAACGCCCAGCTCGTCGGCCTGGCGCGGCTGGTGATCGCGCCGGGAGCGCGCAACCCTGTCTCCCGTGCACGCCAGTTCGTGCTCGCGTCCGACATCCACAACAACGTCGCCGTGCTGCCGTCCCTGGCACGCGCCGCCGACGGCCTGCCGCTGTTCCTCGCCGGCGACCTGACCGACCGTGGCTCACCCGTCGAGACGGACGTCACCGAGCGAGTCGCCGACGCCGGCCACCCGCTCGTGTTCGTGTCCGGCAACCACGACTCCGACACGCTCGAGCTGCGGCTGGCGAAGGCCGGCGCGATCGTCCTGACCCGCCACGGCCAGCTGTTGCCCGACGGGCGCTACGGCGACCGCGTCGTGCGCGTCGGCGGCCTGCGCGTCGCCGGCTACGACGATCCGTTCGCGCGCCGCGCCGGGCGCCGCTACGTGCCCACCGCCAAGATCACCGAGGCCCAGCGGCTCGCGTTCGCGACCTGGCTGAACGGGCTCGGTGCCGTCGACGTCGTGATGGTCCACGAGCCCGACCTGACGCGCATCGCCCGGCGCTATCTGCGCGCGTACCCACCGAAGCGCCCGCTGATCCTGCTCGTCGGGCACACGCACAAGCAGTCGCTCGCCACCGCGGACAACGTCGTCGAGATCAACGGAGGAACCGCCGGCGGGGGCGGCACCGGCAACCTGACCGAGGACCAGGACATCGGCCTGGCGATCGTCAGCTACCGGCTCGAGCCGACGTTCCTGCCGCTCGCGGCCGACCTCGTGTCGATCGAGCCGGAGAGCGGCGCCGCGAAGGCACGGCACGAGCCGCTCGATCTCGCGCCCTGAGCGCCTCGCGCGGCGTCAGCGCTCGGGCAGCAGCATGTTGATCAGGCCGTTGACGATGCTGACGATGATCGCCCCGAGCACCGCCCACCAGAACGTGCTCAGCTCGAAGTCGGGCACGACCCAGTCGGTCACGTAGAGCATCAGGACGTTGATCAGGAAGTAGAACAAGCCCGCCGTGACGACGATGAACGGGATCGACAGAATCGCCAGCACCGGCTTGACCCAGATGTTGACCACGGTGAAGACTGCGGCCGCGATCAGCAGCGTCCACCAGCTGTCGCCGTAGGTCACACCGTCGAGGACCCATGCGGCGACGAACAGCGCGATGCCGTTGCACGCCCAGCGGATGATCAGTGCCATGGCCATCGGCCGACCCTATCCCAGCGAGGCGCCCTTGTCGCGGTTGCAGGGACCGCACAGCAGTTGCAGGTTCTGCTCGCTCGTGGCGCCCCCCATCGCGACCGGGATCACGTGGTCGAACTGCAGATCGAACGTCGCCTCGCACTCGACGCAGCGGCCGCCGTCACGCTCGAACACGGCGCGGCGTGTCTCGTGCGGGATCGGCGAGCGGCGGCTCGCCGGCGGCTCCTGGCCGGCCGCGAGCGTCGAGTGAGCGCGCGCGAGCTTGCGCTCGGCACGCAGCTGTCGCTCGTAGGCGAGCGCGTAGACGTCCTCAGCCGAGAGCGCGTCGTCCTCCCAGTAGAAGCGGTCGAGACACCACCAGTAGCTGCGGCGATCCACGGTAAGCACCGCGATCGCCTCCGACCGTTGCCGCTCGTGCATCAGCGCCAGCGCCGCCGGGCGTATTCCGGACGCGGCACGCACTCGGCCGGCGACGAAGACGTGGCGCTTGAACAGCCACATCCCCTGCGTCGACCAGCCGGCGTCCTTGATCTCCCTGAGCACTCAGCCACCGTAGACAGCGACTGAGACGGACTGCAACCGGGCGCCCACCACGTCGGGAAGCCGGCCGATCAGCTCAGTGTCAGGTGAGACCGACGCCGGGCGGGCAGGTACGTGGCTTCTTGCTCTTCGGCCACAGGCAGCGATCGATGCGCTTCGGTGCCTTGCCCTTGACGACCGTGATCCGGGTGTACTTGCCGATCGCGTTCGACTTCGTGACCGTGATCACCAGCACGGCGCCGGCGCGGTAGCTGCCCAGCATGCTCTTGAGCTTGACGTCGCGGGCGACGCGCGCGAGCTTCGAGCGCGGGCAGCCCTTCTTGCAGGTGATCGAGATCTTCGCGCCCTTCGGTGCCTTGACCGTCAGCAGCTTGATCAGCGCGCCGTGCCGAGTGAGCGCACCGGCGAAACGAACCTTCGGGAAGGGGCTGAGGATCTTCAGGCTCTTGACGGCCGAGGAACCGGCGACGCCGCTCGCCGGCTTGACGACGACGTTGATGAACGTGACGTCGGTGCTTCCGTCGTCGTCGGTGACCTTGAGGCCGACGCGCTGCGTGCCGACCGCCGTGACCTTACGCGACGCGGTGCCGCCGTTGCCCTCGTTGAAGACGTTGTCGCCGTTGAGATCCCAAGCGAGCGACGCGACGCGGCCGTCGCTATCCCGTGACGTCGACGTGAACGTGACGGTCTGGCCGACGAGCGGCGAGACCGGCGCGGCCGTGAACGACGCCGTTGGCGGCCGGTTGCCGGGCACGAGCACGAGGTGCCCGACCGCCACGCCGCCGTCCGCGTCCGTCACTCTGAGGCCGATCGTGCGCGAGCCGCTCGTCGTGTACGTGCGCGTGGCGGTGTCGCCGAACGCGTCGTCGTACTCACCGTCGCCGTCGAGATCCCATTCCTGCTTCGACAGCGCCTTGCCGTCCGGGTCGACCGAGTTGGACGTGAACGTGACGAGATCGTCCTTGTCGACGACCTTCGGCGACCACGAGAAGTCGACAGTCGGCAGCTGGTTGAGCACCGTCACAGGGACCGAGGCCGTCCCCTGGCTGCCGTCGTCGTCGGTGACGCGAGCCGAGACCGTATGGGCTCCGGCAGTGGTGAACGCATGGCTGAAGTTGGCTGAGTTGCCGGAATAGGCGCCACTGTCGACGCGCCATTCCCTCGTCGTGATCGTGCCGACACCGTCCGGGTCGATGGCCGTCATCGAGAACTGTCCCTGAACACCGATGTTGAGCGTCGCGGGTCCGGCAATCGACGTGGTCGGCGCGCGAGGCGCGACGGTGACGGGCGCAGAGCCGACGGTCTGGGCACCGTCGTTGTCGGTGACACGCGCATACACCGTGTGCACGCCGGCGCTCGTGAACGTCGGGCTGAACGTCGTTCCGCCGCTGCTGTAGGCGCCCGCGTCGACCCTCCACTCCCGGCCGGTGATGCTGCCGTCCGCGTCGCCGGCCGTCATCGAGAACGTGGACCCGGTTCTGAAGATCGTGCCGGCGGGCGAGTTCACGGTGACCGACGGAGCCACGTTCGGCACCGGCGAGATCGTCACCTGCTGCGACGTTGTCTCGTCGGCCCCCAGATCCAGCGGATCGCTGACCGTCAGCGTCACCGTGTACGTGCCCGGCAGCAGGTACGTGTGGGTCACCGGTGAACCGGCTGCCCCGCCGAGATCACCGAACGACCACGTGCACTCCGCGGTGCCGGTACACGCGCCCGCACCGGTCGCCGTGAAGGTCAGCTGCTGGAGCGCCGTCTGCGAGCCCGAGACGGTGAAGGTAGCGGGAGGATCGGCTGAGGCGACGCCGACCCACGTAATCGCAGCCGCCACGCCGAGCACGGCGAGCAGGCGCAGCGATGTGCGGCGGGCTGGACGCTGCCCACGCAGGGACAGACGCGTCCCATGCCGCTGGCGGCGGGTCGGCACGTTCATAACAGTACCTGCGCGGTCCGGAAAAAGCCCTCAGGCATACCGGTTTCCAACGACTTGGCGCGGGCGCGATGGCCGCCGGCGCTATGAGCGCCGTGCGTACCCGAGCGCGTTCAGTTGCGCGAGGGCGCGGGAGATCGCGGCATCGGCGGCCGTCACCCGCCCGCGGGCCTCGCCGAACGCCGCCGTCGAGTTCTCGCTCGCCGCAGCGGCGAGCGCCGCGTATCCGCGGGCGCCTGCCGACAGGCCGGCGCCGAGCGCGGCCCCCGACGTTGCCGCGAGCGTCGTGAACGTGACCCCGCGAACGGTTTGCGCGGCGTCGGCGTATGCCGAGCTCAACCGCCTCGCCGCTCGCGCCTGGCGGCCGCTGGTCGGTTCGGAGGCGAGCGCCGGTACCGCGCTTCGGCGCACGCGATCGAGCCGCCTCACCGCGGTCGAGACCGACGCGGCGTCAGCGACACGGGGGCTCGCGGCCACCGGCGTTGACGTCCGCAGCGCCACGGTCGACGGCAGCAGCGACCGGCAGTCGTCGGTCGCGGTCACGCTTGCACGCGGGTCGCCGACGCAGATTGCCGCCGAGGTGCCGGTTTGCGTCGGCACGAGCATCAGCATCGCCGTGAGCGGCGCGTGACCGGCGAGATCTCCGTTGACGACGCGCACGCGCAGATTGCCGGCCGCCATCTCCGTGCCGTTCGGATCGGTCGAGCGCACCGCGTCCAGCAGTCGCGGCACCTCACCGTCACGAACGTTGCCCAGGACGACCGTGGAGCCGTCGATCAGCAGCGGCGTCGCCGCCGCCTCGTCGGTCAACAACCCGCGCACCGGCGCCGGCGTCTTGGCGGACACCCACCCCGACCAGCCGGCAAGCGCCAACCGCCCGCCGTCGACCAACGGCACGCCGAGGCTCGCGGGACGAGGCGTGTCGTCACGTCCCAGCGATCGGCCGACCGCTACCGCCGCCACCACCGTCAGCAGCATCGCGAAGCCGATGATCATGCGCCTGGGTTGCAGCAGCTCTTGACGCAACACCCTGTTGCGGCGTCTCGCTCGCTCGCGTCGGTGCTGCCATGAGCCTGCCCACAGATCGACGCGAGCGCGGATATGGCTGCTCGGGCTAGCCACTCGAATCGAACGTCTTCGAGCCGCCGGCCGACGGCGTCTGCGTGCGCGTCGGCGCCGGCGTGACCGGCTGGGTGACCGTCGGCGTCTGCGTGGTCGTCGTCGCAGGCTCCTCCGTGGCGACCGTCCGCGCGGGCCGGGCCGGGGACTCCAGCCGGCTCGTCAGCGTCAGCTTCGCGAGCGTGACCTCGCGAGCGCTGTGCACGCGCACGGGACTGAGCCGCACCGCCTCGACAGGCGTCGGGACGTGGGCTTTCCCGGCGGTCGCGTAGCCAACCGTCAGCGCTGCGACGACCAGCAACATCACGACGAGCGCCATCCGAGCGCCGACACGCATGGTCTCGAGGTCCACGCCTCGAAATGTACGGCATCGCCTGCCGCGATCGGCGCGCAGATCTGCCGGCGGTCAGTCGGCGATGAGCGCAGCCTCACGGCCGTCATCGGCCGCAGGCTCAGGCTCAGGCTCGGCGACACGCGTCGCCGCCCCGGCCCGCGCCAGGAGCTCCTCGTGGCTCTCGCCACCGTCCCACGACGCGACTCCGACCGCGCAGCCGAGCTCACGGCGCGATGCCGAAAGGAGGCGCCCGGCGACACGTCGCGCGTTCTGCGGCGAGCACGCCGGGAGCACGGCGACGAACTCTGCGGCTGAGACACGGACGAGTACGTCGTTGATGCGCATGTGCCCCTGCCAGTCCGCCGCGAGCGACTTCAATGCACGGTCTGTCGCGTCCTCTCCGTACTTGTCACCGTAAGCGCCAAGGCCTTCGAGGTCGAGGACGAGCACGGCCAGCGACGACATCGACGACCCGGCCTCGGTGACCAGGCGCGGCAGCGCGCTGTCGAGGTGGTTGTGGTTGCCGAGGCCCGTCACGGAGTCGGTCCGGCGGGCGCGCTCGAAGTCGGAGATCAGCTCGGCGCGCTCGATCTGCGAGGCACGCAGCTCGTCGGCGATCGTGCGAAGGCGGCGCACGCGGAGGCGCAGCCGGTGGATGTAGATGCCGGCCGCGATGCCCAGAGCGAGCAGCGCGACGGCGGACACGATCCCCGTCGTCAGGACGCCGAGGACCAGCGCCGCGTATGCGCCGAATCCGAGCGCAGCGAAGCCGCGCTCCCGTCTGGTTGATCTTGACTCACCGCGCACGCCCGTTTGATCGGCCAATCGCCGCGGATTCTGAAGTCCCGGTCGTCCTGCTGGACGCCGCCGTCAGACGCGAAACGACGACTGCGCATCGGGGACGAACGTCGGTCTTACGCGAATCGAACATAGCGACGCCTAGAGGCCCGCCGATACCGGGCGCCGAGTCAGCCCTCGGAAACGCCGTCGCACGCAGACTCCGCCCTCGCCTGCCGCAACAGCTCCAACAGCGCTTCCGGCGGCTGCGCGCCCGAGGCGCCGTACGCGCGGTCGACGACGAAGAACGGCACGCCGCCGATGCCGAAGCCGCGGGCAACCTGCTGGTCGTCCTCGACCTCGGTCGCGAAGCGGTCGCCGGCGAGCACGTCGGCGGCTTCGGCGGCGGGCAACCCGGCCTCGGCGGCGAGGCGCTGCAGCGTCTCGGTGTTGCCGATCGCCTCGCCCTCGCTGAAGTAGGCCTTCAGGAACCGCTCCTGCACCGCATCCTGGATGCCGTGCTGCGCGGCGAGATGCAACAGACGATGCGCGTCGCGCGTGTTGCCGACGCGGGCACGATCGAACCGGCTCTCGATCCCGGCGCCGCGCATCCGCTCGGTCATCTCCTCGAGACGCGCGAGCGACTCCTCGCGGGGGCGGCCGACGCGGGCGCTCATGTGGTCGGCGAGATCGCCTTCGCTCTCCCGCGGCGCGCCGGGATCGAGCTGGAAGCTGCGGTACGTGACCTGAACGTCGTCGCGATCCTCGAACGCGGCGAGCGCGACCTCGAAGTTCCGCTTGCCGATATAGCACCACGGGCACACGACATCCGACCAGATCTCGACGTGCATCATCAGCCGAGCGTACCGTGATTGCAGACGCAACGATCTTCGTTGGGGCGCCGCGTCCGAACGTTGGCGCGATGAACGCAGCATGTTTCCGGTGAGCCGGGTAGAACCGAGGCGTGAGCGACGCAGGTCTCGTGACCCTGGCCCGGGCACCTCGCAGGTGACCAATCCGCCGACCACGGCGTTTTGTCATGAGGCGCTGTTCTACGAGGGTGGGCTCGCCGGCTTCGCAGACAGGCTCGGGCCGCTGATCGCGACGACCCTCGACGCGGGCGGGAGCGTCGTCGTCGCGGCGCCGTCCGATCGCCTCGTGCGCCTCGCTTCGGAGTTCGGCACCACGGACCGAATGGAACTGATCGACATGCCGGCAGTCGGCGGGAACCCGGCTCGGATCATCCCAGCATGGCGCGACTTGGCCGACCGCGCCCACGCCACCGGCGGGCCGTTCCTCGGCATCGGCGAGCCGATCTGGGCGGGCCGCAGCGCCGCCGAGCTCGACGAGTGTCACCGCCACGAAGCACTGATCAACGTCGCCTTCGACGCCGATCCGGCGTGGCGGTTGATCTGCCCCTACGACGTCGACGGCCTCGATCCGTCGGTCGTCGACGACGCCCGGCTGACGCATCCGACGGTCCACGAGTCCGGCAGCTGCACATCGCGGCCGATCGATGGGCCGTCCGCCTTCGCCGCGCTGGAGCGACCACTCTCGCCTGTTCCCGCCGACGCGACCACGATCAGGTTCGGCATCGACGACCTTCCGGATCTGCGCGCGCTCGCCCGACGAGTCGCGACGAGCGCCGGTCTAACGGCAGAACGAGTCGACGACCTGACGCTCTCGATCGGCGAGATGGCGTGCAACGCCATTCGCCACGGACAGCCGCCACGAACGCTGACGATCTGGAGCGCTCCCGGCGTCGTGACCTGCGAGGCGAGCAACCTTGGCGAAGTCGGAGACGTGCTCGTCGGCCGTCGCCGCCCCGTGCCCGACCAGCTCTCGGGGCGCGGGGTGTGGATCATGCATCAGCTCTGCGACCTGGTGCAGATCCGCAGCGTGAACGACCAGACGGTCGTTCGGCTGACGGTCAGCTGAGACCTGCCTACTCGACGACAAGAAGTGATCGGCGTCCGATCCCATCGCGCTCATCGTCGACGTCTGCGACGCGGAGAACGCCGTGAGGCGGCGGCGGCCTGCGGGCGGCGCTTGTGCGGCATCGCGTTGCCGGCGTCGATCGTCGGCGCGGTGACGCCGATCAGGGCCACATCGCGACCGCGATCAGCGGCAGCACCTGGCCGCGCTCGCCGCGGCGGTCATCGGACGGACGCCGACGCAGCATCATTCGATCCTCGCAACGGAGCCGGAGACCGTCGGGCCCGACCAGAACGTCACGCCCATGATCTTGACCTCGTACGAATGCGAGGCCTTGACATGAGCCTCGTCGCCTTGTCGGTGACCGTCAGGCGCCGTCCGCGGCGTCGAAGCGAAGCTCGTCACCGACTGCCAGATCGACGTCTCGCGCCCGGCCGGCTGGGAGCTCCACGACCTTCCGTGACCCTTTGGCCGCCGCCAGGCGCCACGGGCGGAGGTCCTCCACTACGCGCGTAACGGTGTCCGCGCGATCGAGGAACACGACGTCGATCGCGAAGCGCATGCCGAACATGTGAACCGATGAGCACGGCTCGATCAGCAGGCCTTCTCCGGGCTCGAGCGACCGCCGGCCCAGCAGTCCACGCAAGCGCGACCACGGCCGATCGGCGACCGCGCAGCGCGATGCGACGACCGCGCCGTCACGCGCTCGGGTCACGGCGGCGGAGGACGGTGTTCTGGTCAATTGGGATCGCCGGAACCGAGTTGGGACGGACTGGACGCGCGGCTCGGGCCAATCTAGCCCGCTGGGGGCGGACTCCCGGACTTCATTCTCCGGTCGTCGGGATCGGGCTCACGCACCCCCGCTCGCTTCCTGGACCTGTCGGCGCGCAAGCGGCGCACGGCGATGCACAGCGCGGCACCCGCGCCACCGGCGCCGTCGATGTCCGAGCGGAACTGAGGCCCGGCGCGGGGCCAGCGCAGGCCCCGGCGCGATCGTTCGTGGGCGAATGATCAGAGTTGAGGATGCCACCATCGTCAGAACTGATGAGCGGGGATCATCAGTTGAATCGCTCGGCTGTGCGATCCGGCACGGAGGCCGGCGAACCGACAACACACGCATGCCCACCGCGTGCCGCCGTGGTTCGCAGGTCCTCGCCGTGATCGGAGCCATCACGGCGCTCGCAGCCCCATCCGCCGCCGCCGCGACCTCCACCGGAGCTCGCGCCCGGACCGCCGCCAACCTCTGCCCCGGGGCCGACAGCCTGCCCGGCCAGCTCGACCCCACACAGGCGCAGGCGACCACGTTGTGCGTGATGAACGCGCAGCGGACCGCTCGCGGCCTGCGCGGCCTGCGGGCGCAGCCAACGCTGACCAGGGCCGCCAGCGCCTTCGCCAAGCAGATGGCCGACCAGCACTTCTTCGACCACGTCTCGCCGGGCGGCTCAACGCTGCTGTCCCGCGTCAAGAGCACGGGGTATCTGCGCGGCGCCGTCAGCTGGAGCCTCGCCGAGAACATCGCCTGGGCCAGCGACGAGCTCTCGACGCCGCGAGCGGCCGTGCAGTCGTGGATGAAGTCGCCGCCCCATCGCGCCAACCTGCTGGCGCCGCAGTTCACCGAGGTGGGCATCGGGATCGCGGCCGGCGGCGCCCCCGCCAACGGCAACCCAGACGGGCACGGCAGCACGTACGTCACGGACTTCGGCAAGCGCGCGCTGCGCGCAGAGGCCGCGACGACGAACCGGCGGTAACGCTCTCACAGGGGGCGCCCAGCCGGCGGCCGGGCGTTCAGGATCGAGGCCCAGCCGCCGATATTGGGGGAGACGGGCGGCCGGCTATGGCCGCCTCGTCGTCGCACGACATGGCCACCGCCCACCCCACTGTGCTCGCACCGCGAACGGCCCAACCGGCCGCGACGGAACGTGTGCGCCTGCCGCGGCTGCGGGCGACGACCGCGGCGACCGCGCTGATCGGCTTGATCGGCTGCGTCGTCCTGCTCGGGTGGCTGTTCGGCGTCGGCACCTGGCTCTTCGCGATCTCGCTCGTCGTCGTACTGCTTCCGCTGACGTGGGTCCTGGCGCTGTCGCTCGACCACACCGAGAGCGAACGCAAGCGAGTGCTCTCGGCGGAGCTCGACCAGGCGCGGCGGCTCGACGGCGCCGACGTGCTCGCAGGCGGCATCGCGCACGACTGCAACAACCTGCTGGGGATCATCATCAACTACGCCAACTTCGTCGCCGATGCGCTTCCCGAGCAGGGCCAAACCCGCGAGGACATCGAGGAGATCCGCGATGCGGCACAACGCGCGGCCAGCCTGACCCGTCAGCTGCTGACGATCGGCCGCGGGCCGATCGCCGAGTCCGAGGTACTCGACCTCAACGAGGTCGTCGAAGGCTTCGGCAACCTGTTGCGGGACACGCTCGGTGAGCGCACGCCGCTCGAGACGCGCCTCGGTGACGACCTGTGGCCGGTCGATGCCGAACCCGGACAGCTCGAGCGTGTGCTCCTCAACCTCGCCGTCAACGCTCGTGACGCGATGCCAGACGGCGGCCGGCTGACCGTCGAGACGGCCAACGTGCTGCTCGACCAGAGCTTCGCCGCCGGCCACGTCGATGTACCGCCGGGCCGCTACGTACGGCTGACGGTCAGCGACTGTGGCACCGGCATGGACCAAGAAGTCCGCCGGCGCGCGTTCGAGCCGTTCTTCACGACCAAGCCCAAGGGGCAGGGCACCGGCCTCGGGCTCGCGACCGTCGACGGCATCGTCGCTCGGGCGGGTGGCTGGATCGACCTCGACTCCGAGCGGGGAACCGGAACCACGATCAGGGTGCATCTGCCCGCCGACGTGGATGCCGAGCGATGAGCGACAAGCGGGTCACGATCGTCATTGCCGACGACCATCCCGTCTACCGGCGTGGTCTCGCGCGGGCGATCGCCGACCGGCCAGACCTCGAGCTGGCCGGCGAGGCTGAGGACGGGCGCACGGCGCTGGCACTGATCGAGCAGACCTCGCCCGCGGTCGCCGTGCTCGACATCTCTATGCCCGGCCTCGACGGCATCCAGGTGCTGAAGGCCGTTCGCCGCGACGCACGGCCGACGGCCGTGCTGCTGCTGAGTGGCTCCACCCACGCCGAGGGCACCTACGGCGTCATTGCCGCGGGAGCCGCGGGGTACCTGCTGAAGACCGCCGAGCACGAGACGATCTGCGACGCAATTCGCGCGTGCGCGCGCGGGGACACGGCCTTCTCACCCGAGCTGCACGACTCGCTGGCCTCGGAGATCCGCTCGCGCGAGACGCGGCCGCTGCTGAGCCCGCGCGAGATCGAAATCCTGCGGCTGACCGCCTCCGGATCGGGTGCGGCGGCGATCGCGGAGGCACTCCACCTCAGCATCGCAACCGTCAGGACCCACATCCAGAACGGCTATCAGAAGCTCGGTGTCTCCGACCGCGCCGCGGCCGTCGCGGCGGCGATGCGGCTCGGCCTGATCGAGTAGCGCCGGTCGGCGGCGGCCGCTCCACGCTGCTCCAGCGTCGTGAGACGCGCGTCGATCGTTCAACAACCTTGTGATGAACGTGGCAAACTGGGTAGTGCGAACCACAGCTGAACGATGTGGCAACACGGAGGCTGCCGCACCGCAGCGCAGTTCTCAGCGCATGAGCCCCGTAGAGCCCCAGTCCTACCCGCCGGCCGACGCCGTGCTGCTGTGCGAGGACAACGACCACGTACGAATGTTGATCGAGCGGATCCTCATCGACGCGGGCTACGAGGTCCTGTCGAGTGCACACCCACGCGATGCGCTTGAGCTCGGCAGCCTGCACGCCGACCGGATTGCGCTCGTCGTCACCGACGTGATCTTGCCAGGGATGTCAGGGCTCGAATTCGTCGGCCGCGTCCGGGGTGAGCTCGCGAGTGTGCCGACGCTGTTCCTCTCCGGTTATTCGGCCAAGGCGGTCAGCGACTTCGGCGACCTGCCGGGGAACAGCGAGTTCCTCCAGAAGCCGTTCGACCAGGAGGCCCTGCTTGCCAAGGTCGCCGCGCTGCGCGGCGACTGACGCCGCGGTCAGCCGGGCGGCGCGCCGTCTTCGATGAAGCGGTCGATAACCCTGAGCAGCCGGGTCACGGTGATCGGCTTGGTCACGTAGTCGCTTGCGCCCTGGTCGCGCATCTCGGCGATCTGGCGCTCCGTCGCGTCGGCGCTGAGGATCACCACCGGCACGTCTCTGGTCCGCGGATCGGCCCGCAGCTCGGCCAGCACCTCCGCTCCGTGCAGGTCGGGCAGGTGCAGGTCGAGCAGCACCATGTCGGGCAGATGCCCGCGGGCGAGCTCGATGCCGAGTTGCCCGAGCATCGCCGGCATCACCGTGATGCTCGGGCGGCGGAGCAGGATCTGCTCGACGAGCCGAGCGTTGGCAACCGTGTCCTCGATGTAGAGCAGCCGGCGCGGGCCGGCGTAGCTGCGGTGAGCCAGCACGTCCTGATCCTCGTCGGAGCCGGTCGCGACGGCGACGGGAGTCGAGCGCACGAGATCGACGCTGAACGTCGACCCGGCGCCGACCACGCTCTGCGCCGTCAGCGTGCCGCCCATCGCCTCGACGAGGTTGTGCGACAGCGCCAGGCCCAGGCCGGTCCCCTCAATCCCGGCGGCCGAGGCACCGAGCCGCTCGAACGGCATGAACAGCTTCGCCATCGCCGCGTCATCGATGCCGCGCCCGGTGTCGATCACGTCGATCCGGACGCGATCGTCTGACTGGGCGATCGCCACCTCCACGCGGCCGCCTTCGACGTTGTACTTGATCGCGTTGGAGAGCAGGTTGATCAGCACCTGCTTGAGGCGCTGATTGTCGGCCAGCACGTACGTACCGCGCGGCGCCTGTGAGGCGATAGTGACTGCGTGCGCCTCGGCCAGCGGCCGCATCAGCTCGAGTGCGTCGCGCAGCACGTCGTCGAGCGGGGTCGGCTCGACGGAGAGCGACAGGTCTCCGGACTCGATGCGCGAGATGTCGAGCACCTCGTTGACGATCTCGAGCAGATGGCTGCCGGCCTTGCGGATCGCGACGATCCAGCTCGCGCGCTCGGCGTCAGGCTCCTCGAGCGAGAGCAGCTCGCCGAACCCGAGGATCGCCGTCAGCGGCGTTCGCAGCTCGTGGCTCATCCGCGACAGGAAGGTGTTCTTCGCGTCGCTCGCGGCGTGGAGCCGGCGGTTGAGCTCGTGCAACTCGCTGGAGCGGCGCAGGATCTCCGCCTCCATCGTCCTGATGTCGGTGTCGTCGCCGGCCATCTCGGCTGCCTCGCGCTGTCTGACGAACTCGGTGACCTCCTGGACCACCTGGACGATGTACCTGAGCCGGCCGTCCTTGTCGTGGATCGGCGTGTTGAACGGGCTCCAGAAGCGCTCCTCGAAGCTGCCGTCGGGCAGCTGCACCGGGTAGCGCTGGACGGCCATCCAGTCGGGCTCACCCGTGCGAGCCGCGCGATCGAGCGAGGCGCGCAGGTCCGCTTCACCGGTCGCGTCCGGATCGGTGGGGTCGTCCGGGAACGCTTCGAAGACGTTGCGCCCGTAGAGCGTCTCCGGGGTCTTCATCGCCGCTTCCAGATACACATCGCTCGCGGCCAGGCTCGTGTAGTCCGGCGACATCACGTGCACCATCAGGGGCATCTTGCGAAGCAGCAGCTCGAAGTCAAGCGGCTGCACCCGATCACCGCCGGGCAACTCGCCCGTCCTCTCACTCACAAGGACATCTTGATCGAAAGCGCTCACTCCGAGCACGGTCCGCGCCGATCCTGGCGCGTTCGGCAAACTCGGCCGACCGGGCCCAGCCCAACGCGTGCGCTCAGCGCCGCAGGCCGGAGGCCGCGAGCTCGCCGTCGGCGGCCTCGAGCGCGCCGAGCCCCGGATCATGGTCGCCCGCTCGAGCGAACGTCGCTCCGCCGGGCAGCGCCCATGCGAGGAGCGACGCCAGCATGCACAGCGCGGCGCCGACCAGGAACGTCGAGCGGTACGCGGCCTCTGTCGGCGCGGCGTCGCCGGCGA
>DASRHW010000089.1:0-6075 GCA_035650375.1 Solirubrobacteraceae bacterium
CGAGGAGGAGCTCGAGCACGCGGTCCAGTACGGCGACGCCAGCGAGCTGTGGGTGCTCGAGCGTGCCGGGATCCAGCGCGCCGACCTCGTGATCGCGGTCACCGGCGACGACGAGGACAACCTGCTCGTCTGCCAGATCGCGCGCGAGAAATACCTCTGCGATCGCATCATCGCCCGCGTCAACAACCCGCGGAACCTTCAGTGGTTCGAGCTGCTCGGCGTCCAGCCGGCGGTCTCGGCGACCGACCTGATCCTGCGCCTGATCGAGCACGAGGTGCCGTCCTACGGGCTCGTGCACCTGCTCGACCTGCCGGCCGAGCAGCTCGAGATCATCGAGGTCGAGGTCACGCCCGGGGCGCCCGCCGCCGGCATGGCCGTCGCCGACCTCGGCCTGCCCGAGGGCAGCCTCGTGATCTCCGTGCTGCGCGGCGGCAACGGCTTCGTGCCGAAGGCCGACACGGTGATCGAGGAGAGTGACGAGGTGCTGCTCGTGCTCGACCCGGGTCTCGAGGACGCGATCATGGAGCAGTTCGCGCCGGTCGCACAGGGCGCCTCGTAACAGGCGCCGCGCTCCGTCGCGCAACTCCCGTGCTCGGGCTTCTCCGCCGTCAGCCGTCAGCCGTCCTGCTCGCCGCCCAGCTCGTGGCGGTGCTGCTGTACCCGTTCATGGAGGGCAACGGCGCCGGCAGGGCGCTGTTCAGTGTCTTCGGCATCGCGATCCTGGGGCTGGTCGTGCTGGCCGTCCAAAGCTCGCCGTGGCACACCTGGATCGGCCTGCTGCTGGGCGCTCCGGCGACGATCCTGCTGCTGATCCAGGCGGTCAGCGGCAGCGACGACCTGCTGCCGTACTCGTCGGCGTTCGAGGCGGTGCTCTACCTCTACGCGGCAGGCGCGCTGATCAGCTACATGCTCGTCGACCACGAGGTCACGCGCGACGAGCTGTACGCCGTCGGCGCGACGTTCACGCTCGTGGCGTGGGCGTTCGCCTACATCTACACGGTCTGTCAGGCGATCGAGCCGGGCAGCTTCACCGCCGCGCTCGACCCCACCGACCCGCGCAGCTGGATGGAGCTGTTGTTCCTCAGCTTCACGACGCTCTCCAGCACCGGCCTCAGCGACGTCGTGCCGGTCAAGCCGTTCGCGCGCAGCTTCGTGATGATCGAGCAGCTCGCCGGGCTGGCCTACATGGCGATGGTCGTGTCGCGGCTCGTCGGGATGCTCGTGCTGCACCGCCGCGACGACGCGTGACGCGCCGGCTTGGCGGTGGCAGGTGCCACCGCCAAGCTCTGCGACAGGTCGTCCCGCCGGCTACGCGCCGACGAGGTACAGATCGATGTCGAGCTCGACCTCGTGCGCCATCGCCTGCACGGGGAACTCGGTGCCGACGTCAAAGTCGGTGCGGTCGATCGTCGTCGTGAAGGACAGGCCGATGCGCGTGTTGCCCTGCTGATCCTGAATCGGGCCGGCGAACGTGCCGGTCGCGCTGATCGGCTTCGTGATGCCCTTGATCGTCAGCTCGCCCTCGAGCGCGGCGTCGTTGCCGTTGACGGTGAGGCTGGTGGAGGAGAACGTCAGCGTGGGGTGGTTGCCGACGTCGAAGAAGGCGGCACCGTTGAGGACGTGCTCGCGGAACATGTCGACCCGGAGGTCGAGCGAGTCGGCGTCGGCCGAGCCGCTGAGCGTGCCGTCGACGAGCTGGGCGCTGATGCTGTTGAAGCCGCGGCGGAAGTGGCCGGTGAGGTAGCGCACGTCAAGCGTTGCCGCCGAGTGCGCCGGGTCGAGGTTCCAGGTTCCAGAGGGTAGATCGGTCATGCCGCGCAGCCTAGCGGCAAAATGATTGCGCGCGCAACGCCTCTGAGAGTTGTGCTGGCAATAGCTCTTCAGCTATAGCTAGCCATCGTGGCAACCCCCTACGACAACAGGATCAGCCTGCAGAAGCTTGAGGTCTTCTGCCTCGTCGTCGAACTCGGTGGGATCTCGCGCGCGGCCGACCACCTGATCGTCGCCCAGCCTGTCGTCACCGCGCACGTCCAGTCGCTCCAGCGCCGGCTCGGCGTCAAGTTGCTCTACCGCGAGGGCCGTCGGATGCGGATGACCGACGCCGGCGAGCGCGTCTACGCCTGGGCGTCGGAGACGCTGTCGCGCACCCGCGAGCTGATGCGCGAGCTCGACGGCGTCAACGAGGGCGACCGCGGCACGGTCGCCATCGCGGCCAGCATGACCGTCGGCAGCTACACGCTGCCGGCAGTGCTCGCCGGCTTTCGCCTGCGGCGGCCCGCCGCGGCGATCACGCTTTCGGTCTCCGATCCCGAGCACGCGGTGAACGCCGTCGAGACCGGCCAGGCGGATTTCGCCGTGATCGCGGTCGACACGCCGCCGGACAACCCCGCGCTCGACGCCGACGTCGTCGGTCGCGAGGAGATCGTGCTCGTGGCGGCGGCCGACTACGAGCCGGACGTCGAGTCGCTGCCGGTGGCGGCGCTGACCGACACGCCGCTGATCTCGTCGCCGGTCGGCGGCGTTCGCCGCGGCGTCATCGACGCGCAGCTGGCCGCCAACGGCGTCCGCCCGCGCAACATCGCCATCGAGCTCGGGCACCCGGAGGCGATGAAGCGAGCGGCGCTCGACGGGCTCGGCATGTGCTTGCTGTTCCAGAACTCGGTCGCGCGCGAGATCGGGGACGGGACGCTTCGCGAGATCGCGATCGAGGACGCGCGGATGTCAGTGCCGCTGATGATCATCCAGCGCACGAACAAGCGGCTCTCGCCGATCCAGCGTGAGCTGCGCGACGCGATCGCGAACGCTCCCGCCGAGGTGCCCGCACCGTCGTAGGCGGGGGGCGGTTCGCCCGGCGCACAACCGGGGTAAGGCCAGTGCAACCAACCGAAAGGCGCACATGGCGCAGAATCGCAGTGGACTCGGCGGGATCGGCCTGGGTGGCATCCTCGCCATCGTCGGCATCGTCATCATGATCGTCGGCAGCTTCTGGCTCGGCCTGATCATCCTGCTCATCGGCCTGATCGCCTTCGGCGGCTTCTCGAAGGGCAAGTGGTACTGATGCTGAGAGGCCGGGAAGGATCGGCGCGCCGAGGCGTCCTGCGATGTGACGGCTGTCGTAGCGGGGCAGCGACATCTCGAACTCGAAAGGCGATTCCATGAGAAAAGTGCCGATCCTCATCACGGCGGTCACCGCCGCCGCCATGCTCGCAGTTCCCGCCTTCGCCGCGACGTCGTCGGTCAAGGTCGGCGACAACTACTTCATCAAGAGCAGTGGGACGCCGAAGCTGACGGTGAAGAAGGGCACGACCGTGAAGTGGCGCTGGGCCGGCTCCGCGCCGCACAACGTCACCGCGAGCGGCCCGGCGAAGTTCCACTCGAAGACGCAGACCTCGGGCAGCTACTCGTTCAAGCCCACGAAGGTGGGCTCGTACAAGATCATCTGCACGATCCATCAGCCCGAGATGAAGATGACGCTCGTCGTCAAGTAGCGGCCGCCGCTAGCGCGGGGTGACATGGGCATGGATCTCGAGCGTGAGCTTGTGCACCTGCTCGGTCAGCGCCGTGTTCTGCCTGATCAGCTCGACCTGGGTCTGGGCCAGGGCCTCGCGATGCGTGGCGTCGGCCTCTTCCCGGGCGAGGTCGCGGCGGGCCTGCGTCTTCTGGGCGATCATCACCATCGACGCGGAGTAGTACGCGACGGCTGAGAAGACGAGGTTCAGCAGGATGAACGGCGCCGGGTCGAATCCGCGGCCGTGCAGCAGGCCCTGCCACGAGTGGTCGAGGAAGTCGACGACGTGGTTGACGAGCACCCACGCGACGATGATGACGGTCGACGCGACGACGAACTGCACCGTGCCCATCGCGTCCGCGACCTTCTCGGCGAGGCGCGGGACCAGTCCCTCGCCGAACGCGCCCCTGCTTCGGTGCGCGCGGTGAAACCTCAACGGGTCGTCCATTGCATACGCCTCCTGTCGGTGGGGCCGGAAACGCTACGCGACGCGGTGCGTGGGCTCGGCCGCCGCGCATGTGCCCTGAACGACGAACGCCCCGCGAGGGCGGGGCGCAGGCCAGCTCCGGGACAGGGACTCGAACCCCAAATTCCTGCTCCAGAGGCAGGCGTGTTGCCGATTACACCATCCCGGAAAGGACGCGACGGCAGTTTAGCCGGGCGTTCGCCGAGGCTCAGGCGGCGGCCTGCTCGGCCCAGTCGCGGTATAGCCGCCAGTACGCGCCGTGGGCCGCGATCAGCTCGTCGTGCGTGCCCTGCTCGATCAGCTTGCCGCCTTCGAGTACGACGATCCGTCCGGCTTCGCGGATCGTCGACAGGCGGTGCGCGATGACGATCGAGGTGCGGTCGGCGAGCAGTCGCCGCAGCCCTTCCTCGATCCGGCTCTCGGTGTGGATGTCGACGTTCGAGGTCGCCTCGTCGAGGATCAGCACACGTGGGTCGGCGATCAGCGCCCGCGCGAAGGCGAGCAGCTGCCGCTGGCCGGCCGACAGTTGCACGCCGCGCTCGCCGACCTCCGTGTCGTAGCCCTCGGAGAGGCCGGCGATGAAGCTGCCGGCGCCGACGGCCTCGGCGGCGGCGACGATCTCGTCGTGCGTCGCGCCGGGCCGGCCGAAGCCGATGTTGTCGGCGACGCTGCCGCTGAAGAGGAACCCTTCCTGCGGCACGATGCCCATCTGCGAGCGCAGCGAGCTGGCGCTGACGTCGCGCAGGTCGTGGCCGTCGACGAGGACGCGTCCCTCGGTCGGGTCGTAGAACCGCGCGACGAGCTTCGCGAACGTCGACTTGCCGGCGCCCGTCGCGCCGACGAGGGCCACCGTCTCGCCCGGCGGGATGAGCAGGTCAACGCCGGTCAGCGCGTTCTTGCTGCCCTCCTCGGTGCGGTACGCGAACGTGACGTCCTCGAAGCGGATCTCGCCGCGCAGGCGGTCGAGCTCGGTCGCGTCGGCGCGCTCGACGAGCTCGGGCTGCTCGTCGAGCAGCTCGAAGATCTTGTCGAGCGCCGCCATCCCGGCCTGGTAGGTCGTGTAGAGGTTCGAGAGCTGGCCGATCGGGTCGAAGAAGCCGTTCAGCGCCGCGTAGAAGCCGACGAGGACGCCGATCATCAGGTCGCCGTGGATCACCTCGCGGCCGCCGATCACCAGCACGACCACCGTCGCCAGCGCGCTGACGAACTCGACCGCGGGGAAGTAGGTGGCGTTGAGCTTGACCGTCAGCCAGTTCGCCTCGAGGTTGCGCTGGTTGCGCTCGGCGAAGCGCGCGCTGTGCTGCGGCTCCTGGGCGAACGAGCGCACGACGCGGATCCCGGAGAGCGACTCCTGGAGGTAGGCGGTGATCGCGCCGATCGTCTCGCGCGTGCGGCGGTAGGCGTCGGCGGAGGCGATCCGGAAGGCGAGCGAGCCGAGCAGCATCACGGGGAAGATCGCGAACGTGATCAGCGCCAGCTCGACGTCGAACGTCAGCAGGATCACCATTGTCCCGATCAGCGTCAGCGACGATTGGAACAGGGTCACGACGCTGTCGGTGACGAGCGCGTCGAGCGCCTCGACGTCGTTGGTCATGCGCGAGATCAGCACGCCTGCGGGGCGGCGCTCGTAAAAGCCGATCGGCATCCGCTGCAGGTGGCGGAAGATCTGCTGGCGCAGGTCCGCGAGCGCGCGTTGCCCGACCCAGCCGGTGAGGTAGGTCTGCAGGTAGGTGCCGAGCCAGACGAGCAGCGCCGAGGCCAGGAACAGCACGACGACCAGCTCCAGCGTGCCGACGTCGCCGGGGGTGATGCCGTCGTCGATCGCCTTCGCCGCCAGCGGCGCGGGCGCGAGCGACGCGGCGGTGCCGACGATCAGCGCGGCGAACATCGCCAGGACGCGCCACAGGTAGGGGCGCAGCAGCAACAGCAGCCCGCGCAGCTTGCGGCCGCGACCCGAGGTGCCGCGCAGCCGGCGGCGAAGGTCCTCGAGCCGGCTCAGCTCGACCGCGTCGGTGAGGCCACTCATAGCCCCGCCACCTCCGGCTCGAGTGGCTTGCGGGTCAGGAAGACCTGGTCGGGCAGGCCCTTCTCGACGATCGCG
>DASRHW010000090.1:0-16790 GCA_035650375.1 Solirubrobacteraceae bacterium
TGCTGCATCGCGTGCGCCACCTGCTCAAGGTCGAGGAGAAGGACGCCTGATGTCCGACAACGAGACGATCGGCCTGCACAACCTCCAGCCCGCCCCGGGCTCGCGCAAGCCGCGCAAGCGCGTCGGGCGCGGCCACGGCTCGGGCATGGGCAAGACCTCGGGCCGCGGGCACAAGGGTGCCGGCGCCCGCTCTGGCTCGAAGTCGCGTGCCGCCTTCGAGGGCGGCCAGATGCCGATCCACATGCGGATGCGCAAGCTGCGCGGCCCGCACATGAAGAAGTCGATGCCGTTCGAGATGTTCCGCACGCGGACGCAGCCGGTCAACCTCGCCGACCTCGAGGCACGCTTCGACGCCGGTGACGAGGTGACGCCGGAGACGCTGGCCGCCAAGGGCCTGGCGACGCGGACCGGAATTCCCGTGAAGGTGCTGGCCAAGGGCGCGCTGAGCAAGAAGCTCACCGTGCGCGTCCACGGTTTCTCCGCTGCCGCGCGCGAGGCCGTCGAGGCCGCCGGCGGCACCGCAGAGACACTCGAGCAGTAAGGAGCGTCGGCCCATGGTGGCGACGATCCTCGGCGCGTTCACGGTTCCGGAGATTCGCAAGAAGCTCGCCTTCACGGCGTTGCTGCTCGCGCTCTACCGGCTCGGCTCGCACCTGCCTGTCCCGGGTGTGAACGTCAGTGCCGTCGAGGACATCCAGAACCAGTTCGGCGGCTCGAACATCCTCGGCTTCCTGAACCTGTTCAGCGGCGGCGGACTGAGCCGGATCGCCGTCTTCGCGCTCGGGATCATGCCGTACATCACGGCGTCGATCATCCTGCAGCTGCTGCAGGTCGTCGTCCCGTCGCTGGAGAAGCTGTCGAAGGAGGGCGAGGTCGGCCAGGCGAGGATCACGCAGTACACGCGCTACCTCACCGTCGCCCTCGCGCTCGGCCAGTCGATCGGCTACGTCTTCCTCTTCCGCTCGTTCGGCTCGAGCGCCGGCGAGCCGGTGATCTCACCGTTCGACGCCCCGCACGTGTTCCTGATCGTGATCTCGCTGACCGCCGGCACGGTGCTGCTGATGTGGATGGGTGAGCTGATCACCCAGCGCGGGATCGGCAACGGCATCTCGCTGATGATCTTCGCCTCGATCGTCGCCGGGCTGCCCAACGGCGTCCAGGCGTGGTGGACCAACCCCGACCCGGTGTTCAAGGTCATGATGCCGTTCATCGCGCTCGCGGTGATCGCCGGCATCGTCTTCGTGCAGGAGGGCCAGCGGCGGATCCCGGTCCAGTACGCCAAGCGCGTGATCGGGCGCCGGATGACGAGCGGGGGGCAGACCTACCTTCCGCTGCGCGTCAATATGGCCGGCGTCATCCCGGTCATCTTCGCCGCCTCGATCATGGCGTTCCCGCCGACCGTCGGCCAGCTGATCAACACGCCGGCGACGCGCGACCTTTCGGCGTTCTTCAGCCCGAACGGATGGGCCTACGTCGTCGGCGAGTCGATCTTCATCATCGTCTTCACGTACTTCTACACCGCGGTCACCTTCAACCCGGTCGACCAGGCGGAGAACCTGAAGAAGTACGGCGGCTTCATCCCCGGCGTCAGGCCCGGACGGCCGACGGCCGAGTTCCTCGACCGGATTCTCGCCCGGCTGACGTTCCCCGGCGCGATCTACCTCGCGCTCGTCGCGGCCCTGCCGACGATCCTGATCAACCAGACGAGCGCCAACTTCTTCTTCGGCGGCACCTCGATCCTGATCGTCATCGGCGTCGCGCTCGACACGATGAAGCAGCTCGAGGCGCAGCTGATGATGCGCAACTACGAAGGCTTCCTCAAGTAGGGTCTCACGATCGCCGTGCCGTGGTGGCCCGGCGATCGCCGCTTTCCGTTCTCGATCACGTGTCCGAGCTGAACCTCATCCTCCTCGGCCCTCCAGGCGCAGGCAAGGGCACTCAAGCCGAGCGTCTGACGGAGGACTTCGGCCTGCCCTACATCGCGACCGGCGACATGCTCCGCGCCGAGGTCAAGGCGGGGTCCGAGCTGGGCGCGAAGGCGAAGCAGTACATGGACAGTGGAGATCTCGTCCCCGACGACGTGATCATCGACATGATCCTCAGCCAGATCGACGGCGGCGACCCGGCGGGCACCGACGGCTTCCTGCTCGACGGCTTCCCACGCACGCTTGAGCAGGCCAAGGCCCTCGACCAGGCGTTCGAGCGGCTCGGGCGCCAGCTGACGGCAGTGCTGCTGATCGATGTCGCCGACGACGAGATCGTGCGCAGGATCTCTGGGCGGCGGGTGTGCGCGAAGGCCGGCCACGTGTATCACGTCGACTTCGACCCGCCGAAGCACGAGGGCGTCTGCGACCAGGACGGATCCAAGCTCGTCCAGCGCGACGACGACAAGCCTGAGACGGTGCGCAAGCGCCTCGACGTCTACCACGGCCAAACGGCGCCGCTGATCCCGTTCTACGAGGAGCGGGAGCTGCTGCGGCGCTTCGACGGCAGTCGTACGCCGACGGAGGTGCACGACCACATCCGCGCGACGATCGCGACGCTGCGTCTGGAAGACGAGCTGTGATCATCAAGAAGACGCCTGCCGAGGTCGACAAGATGGCGGCGGCCGGAGCGATCTTGGTGCAGACGCTGAAGCTGCTCGAGGGCGAGGTCCGCGCGGGGGTATCGACGGCCGACCTCGACGAGGCCGCGGAGACGTTCATCCGCGGCGAGGGCGCGACCCCGGCGTTCAAGGGCTACCGCGGTTTCACGGGCTCGATCTGCGCATCGCCCAACTCGATGGTCGTGCACGGGATCCCCGGGCCGTACCGGCTCGAGCAGGGCGACATCATCAGCATCGACGTCGGCGTGGTGAAGGACGGCTGGGTCGCCGACGCCGCGCGAACGCTGCCGGTCGGCCCGATCACGCCGCTCGCGGAGAAGCTGCTCGACACGACGAAGGCGTCGCTGTTCGACGCCGTCGACCAGTGCCGGGCGGGGAACCGCCTCGGCGACGTCTCACATGCCGTCCAGACGCGCGTGGAGAGCGCAGGCATGTCGGTCGTGCGCTCGCTGGTCGGGCACGGGATCGGTCGTGAGATGCACGAGGACCCGCAGATCCCCAACTACGGCGACCCCGGGCGCGGGCCGCTGCTGGAGGAGGGGATGGTCCTCGCCGTGGAGCCGATGGTCAACGCCGGCCGCCATGGCGTCCGGATGGGCGACGACGGCTGGTCGATCTACTCGGAGGACGGGTCGCTCGCGGCGCACTTCGAGTTCACGATCGCGATCGGCGCCGATGGGCCGCGGGTGCTGACCCCGTGGCACGCGGACGAGTCAAGCTGACGCGACACCTTCCCACGGGCTGCGCGCGGGCTTTTGTGCCGAAGTCGCGCAGGTCGCCCAGCGAATTCGTCACGTCGCGCTCGACCTTTGGTAGTCTCGGTGGTCGTGCCTGCGCGCCCGGTTGCGGCTGCGCGCGGCCGATTCGTCCTCTTTCCGAAAGGCTCCGGTGAAGGTCCGACCGTCGGTCAAACCGATGTGCGAAAAGTGCAAGATCATCCGCCGCCATGGCGCGGTGCTGGTGATCTGTTCCAACCCCCGCCACAAGCAGCGGCAGGGCTAGGTCTTGGCACGCATCGCCGGCATCAACATTCCGCTCAACAAGCGGGTCGAGATTGGTCTCACGTATATCTACGGGATCGGCCGCTCGACCTCCAATGAGCTGCTCGACTCGCTGAAGATCAGCCGCGACACGTACGTGCGCGATCTCACCGAGGACGAAGTCACGCGTCTGCGCGACAAGATCGATCAGGAGCTCGTCGTCGAGGGAGACCTCCGTCGCGAGCGTTCTCAGAACATCAAGCGGCTGATGGAGATCGGCTGCTATCGCGGCCTCCGTCATCGCCGCGGTCTGCCGGTTCGCGGGCAGAAGACCAAGACCAACGCCCGCACCCGAAAGGGTCCCAAGCGCATGCAAGTGGCGGGCAAGAAGAAGGTGAAGAAGTAAGTGCCCGCACCGAAGCGTCCGCAGCGCGGCCGGCGTAAGCCGAAGAAGAACATTCCCGTCGGTCAGGCTCACATCAAGACGTCGTTCAACAACACGATCGTCTCGCTGACCGACCGCGAGGGCAACGTCATCGCCTGGGAGTCCGCCGGCGGAGCCGGTTTCAAGGGCTCGCGCAAGTCGACGCCGTTCGCCGCTCAGGTGACCGCCGACGCCGCTGCCCGCAAGGGCATCGAGCAGGGTCTGCAGAAGGTCGAGGTCTTCGTCAAGGGTCCCGGGTCGGGGCGCGAGACGGCGATCCGCTCGCTGCAGGCGGCAGGACTCGAGGTCACGGGAGTGCGTGACGTCACGCCGCAGGCACACAACGGCTGCCGGCCGCGGAAGAGGAGACGCGTCTAATGGCTCGCGATACGGGAGCACAGTGTCGGCAGTGCCGCCGCGAGGGACAGAAGCTGTTCCTCAAGGGTGAGCGCTGCCTGACCGACAAGTGCGGCATCGAGCGGCGTGCGTACCCGCCGGGCGATCACGGCCGCGGACGCCAGAAGCAGTCCGAGTACCGCGTCCAGCTGCGCGAGAAGCAGAAGGCTCGCCGCTACTACGGCGTGCTCGAAAAGCAGTTCCGCATCTATTACGACAAGGCCTCCCGCGCGGAGGGCATCACGGGCGAGAACCTGCTGTCGCTGCTCGAGCGGCGGTTGGACAACGTCCTCGTCCGCCTCGGCTTCGCTGCCTCACGGCGGCAGGCGCGGCAGATGGTTCGTCACGGTCACTGGACGGTCAACGGCCGTCGAGTCGACATCCCCAGCTACCAGGTCCGCGAAGGCGACATCGTCGCGGTCAAGGCGGGGACGCCGGCTGAGAACGTGATCCGCGACGCGACAGAGCTCACCGCTCAGGTGCCGGCGTGGTTGCAGGCCGACCATGACGCGCTCACCGCCAAGGTGCTGCGTAAGCCGGAGCGCAAGGAGATCGCCGCGCCGGTTCAGGAGCAGCTCATCGTCGAGCTGTACTCCAAGTAGGCCCAAGAGCTTTTCGAACCCGGCAGGTTGGGTGGGCCGCCCTTCCCCGGGACATGAACGACGACAGGACCCTCACCTCATGCTCGATTTCCAAGTTCCCCGCATCTCCAGCGAAACCGTCGAGGACGTGCGCGGCTCGTTCGCGATTGAGCCGCTCGACCGCGGCTTCGGCTACACGTTCGGCAATTCGCTGCGCCGGGTGCTGCTGTCATCGCTCGCCGGCGCCGCCGTCACGAGCGTGCGAATCGAGGGCGTCGCGCACGAGTTCTCGACGATCAAGGGCGTGACCGAGGACGTCACCGACATCGTCCTCAACCTCAAGGGCATCGTCTGCCGGATGCACTCGGACGCGACCGAGGTCGAGGCGCCGCTGGTCGTCACGGGCCCGGGCGAGATCACCGCCAAGGACATCGACCTGCCCGCCGGCGTCGAGATCCTCAACCCGGACGCGCACATCGCGACGCTCGAGAAGAAGACGAAGCTCGAGATGTACATGACGATCGGCCGCGGCCGTGGCTATCGCCCGGCCGAGGAGAACAAGACGCCCGACCAGCCGATCGGCGTGATCCCGATCGACTCGATCTTCTCGCCCGTGCGCCGTGTCGCCTACGCCGTCGAGCCGGCCCGCGTCGGTCAGCGCACCGACTACGACAAGCTCACGCTCGACATCGAGACCGACGGCTCCGTTGAGCCGCAGGACGCGCTGCGCGAGGCGGCCGAGGTCCTGATCGCGCACCTGAAGATCTTCACCGACGCCGAGATCGCCCCGATCGGCGGCGGCGTCACGCAGCTCGACGGCAACGGCTCGGGCCCCGCCCAGGTCGGCGGCGGCGCCGCGGCGCAGGCCGGCGGCCCGATGCACGACATCCTGATCGAGGAGCTCGAGCTCGGCGTCCGTTCCTACAACTGCCTCAAGCGTGCCGGCATCCAGACCGTCGGCGATCTGATCACCAAGAGCGAGGGTGAGCTCGCGGCGATCCCGAACTTCGGCAAGAAGTCCATCGACGAGGTCGTCGAGACCCTGCATTCGCGGGGTCTGGACCTCCGCGACGACTAGGAGCGCCAGAGATGCGCCATCAAAAGCAGCGCGGCAAGCTCAGCCGCGACTCGGCTCACCGCAAGTCGCTGATGAACAACCTCTGCAAAGAGGTCATCGAGCACGAGCGGATCAAGACGTCGGAGGCCAAGGCGAAGGCGGTCAAGCCCGAGCTCGAGAAGCTGATCACGCTCGCCAAGCGCGGGGATCTGCACGCGCGGCGCCAGGCACTGTCCCAGCTCGGCCAGGACGCCGGCATTGTCCACAAGCTGTTCGAGGAGGTCGCGCCGCGCTACGCCGCGCGCTCCGGTGGCTACACCCGCATCCTCAAGCTCGGCCCGCGTCGCAGCGACTCGACGGAGATGGTCTTCCTCGAGCTGGTCTGACCTCGCTGAGGCCCGGCGAGGTCTTGCGGTGGTCACAAAGCTTGAGCTGGAGTACCACGGCGGCGCCTTCGCCGGCTGGGCGCGGCAGCCGCGGCAGCGAACGGTCCAAGGCGAGATAGAGCGGGCGCTGGCCGTCGTCCTCGGCGAGGACGTGGCGCTGACGGTCGCGGGACGAACCGATCGCGGCGTGCATGCCTGGGGGCAGGTCGCCTCTTACGCACACGAGGCAGTCGACCCCGGGACGCTCAACGGGCTGCTCGCACCGGACGTCGCGGTGCTCGCGTCGCTGCCGGCTGACGAGGGCTTCGACGCGCGTGCCGACGCCCGCTCGCGGACCTACTGCTATCGGGTGCTCAACAGGCGGACGCGCTCGGTCTGGCTCGCCGACCGCGCGATGTGGGTGCCGCGTGCGCTCGACACCGAGGCGCTGCACGCATGTGCCGCGGCGCTGGCCGGCAAGCACGACTTCACGGCGTTCACGCCGTCCGACACCCGCTACCGGTGGTTCGGCCGGACCGTCGGCGCGGCCGAGTGGCGCCAGGATGGGCCGCTGCTCGAGTTCTGGATCACCGCCGACGCGTTCCTGCGTCACATGAACAGAGTGCTCGTCGGGACGATGCTGCAGGTCGCGCTGGGAAACCGGACGGTCGCTTCATTCGAGGAGCTGCTGACAGGTCGCCCACGCAGCGAGGCCGCGGCGACGGCACCGCCACATGGGCTGGCGCTCGCCGGTGTGGCCTACGAGGAGCCCGGCGCGGGCGCCTCGTAGCGCCCGCCCGCCGTAGAGTGGACGACGGATGCGGGTGCTGCTGACCAACGACGACGGGATCGGCGCGGAGGGGCTGCACGCACTGCGCCGGGCGCTGCTCGAGGTGCCCGGGATCGAGCTCGCCGTGGTCGCTCCCGACGGCAATCGCTCGGCGACCGCGAGGTCGATCACCACGCGTCGGCCGCTCGTCGTCGAGGAGATCGACTTCGGCGATGGCGGCGTCGGCTACGCCTGCGACGGGACGCCGGTCGATTGCGTCCGCCTCGGACAGCTGGGCCTGATCGACGGCTTCGAGGCTGAGGTGATCGTCGCCGGTATCAACCACGGATCGAACCTCGGCGACGACATCACGTACTCGGGCACCGTCGCGGCGGCGCTGGAGGGCGTGCTGCTGGGCCTGCCCTCGATCGCGGTGTCGCAGCAGTCGGCCGCGCGCGAGATGGACTTCCGCCTCGCCGAGGACTTCGACTTCGACCGCGCCGCGCGGTTCACGGCGCGGATCGTCGACGAGCTCGATGACGTTCCGCTCGCGTCCGGAACGCTGCTCAACGTCAACGTGCCTGCCGGAGATCCGGTGGGCGTCGACGTCGTCCGGCTCGGCAAGCGGATCTACCGCGACGAGCTGACGCTGACCGACGTCGAGGACGGTCGCCATCGCTACTGGATCTACGGCCGCGAGCCGGGCTTCCACGACGAGCCCGGAACCGATCTCGCCGCGATTGCCGCGGGGCGGATCGCCGTGACGCCGATCCACTTCGAGCTGACGCACGTCGAGGGGCTCGGCCGGCTCGCGGAACATGACCTCGAGCGGCTGCTGGCGCCGGCCGTGCGGGAGGTCGAGGAGTGACGGTCGCGGAGCGGCGCGCCGCCGAGCTGCGCGAGCAGCTCGAGCACCACGGCCACCGCTACTACGTTCTCGACGATCCTGAGATCGGCGACGACGACTACGACGCGCTGCTCGACGAGCTGCGCGCGCTGGAGGCCGAGCACCCTGAGCTCGTGACCTCCGACTCGCCGACGCAACGGGTCGGCGGCGAGCCGGTCGGCGCGCTCGACAAGGTCACGCACCTGCAGCCGATGCTGTCGCTCGCCAACGCCCGCAGCGAGGAGGAGCTGCGCGCCTGGGTCGCGCGGATGCGCACGCATCTGGCGCGAGAGGGGATCGAGAACCCCGACTTCACCTACGTCGCCGAACCGAAGGTCGACGGCCTCGCGATGTCGCTCGTCTACGAGCGCGGCGTCCTCGTACGCGCCGTGACGCGCGGCAACGGAGAGGTCGGCGAGAACGTCACGCACAACATCCGCACGATCGCGGCGGTCCCGCCGCGGCTCGAGATCAAGCGGCCGCCGCCGCTCGTCGAGGTCCGCGGCGAGGTCTACATGTCGTTGCCGGACTTCGCCGCGCTGAACGAGCGCCGCGCCGAGGCGGGGCTCTCGACGTTCATGAACCCCCGCAACGCGGCCGCGGGAACGATCAGGCAGCTCGATCCGAAGCTCGCCGCCGAGCGGCCGCTGAGCATGTGGTGCTACAGCATCGGCGCGACCGACGGCCTCACGCTCGAGCGCCATTCCGACGCGCTCGCGTGGCTGCGCGAGCAGGGCTTCCCGGTCAACGGCGACATCAAGACGCTGGCGACAGAGGACGAGGTCGTCGCCCAGTGCCTCGACTGGCACGATCGCCGCGGCTCGCTGACGTTCGAGATCGACGGCGTCGTCGTCAAGGTCGACGACTACGAGCTGCAACGCCGGCTCGGGGTCGTCGGCCGCGATCCGCGCTGGGCGATCGCCTGGAAGTTCCCGCCGACGACCAAGGTGACCCGGCTCAACGGCGTGATGTGGAACGTCGGCAAGTTTGGCGACCTGCACCCGTTCGCGATGCTCGAGCCGGTCCACGTCGGCGGCGTCACGGTCAAGCTCGCGACGCTGCACAACGAGGAGGATCTGGCCCGCAAGGACATCCGTGAGGGAGACGACGTGATCGTCCTGCGCGCCGGCGACGTGATCCCGCAGGTCGTCTCGCCCGCACCGCACGCCGTCGAGCGGGCGGATCGTGCCGATCCGCCGCTGCCGCCGGCGCGCTGCCCCTCCTGCGGCACGCCGACCGTCAAGGACGAGGGTGTCTTCACGAAGTGCCCGAATCGCGACTGCCCGGAGCGCCGCTGGCAGCTGCTCAAGCACTTCGTGACGCAGGGCGCGATGGACGTCGACGGCCTCGGCGAGCTGCAGGTGCGGGCGCTGATCGAGGCGCAGCTCGTGGCGACGCCGGGCGACTACTACCGGCTCACCGAGGAGGCGCTCGTCGAGCTGCCGCGGTTCGGGCCGACGAAGGCGCGTCAGATCGTCGCGGCGATCGCGGCCTCGCGCGAGCGCCCGTTCGGGCGGCTGCTGTTCGCGATCGGGATCGAGGGCGTCGGCTACGTCACGGGCGGCAACCTCGCCCAGCGCTTCCGCACGATCGATGCTCTGCTCAGCGCGACGCCGGAGCAGATCGCCGAGACGCCGGGGATCGGCCCGAAGGTCGCGGCGCTGATCGCGAGCCAGCTCGCCGACGAGCGGATGCAGGCGCTGATCGCCGACCTGCGCGGGCTCGGCCTGCGCTTCGAGGAGGCGGGGGCGCCGCCGGGGGAGGGACCGCTGGCCGGCAAGGCCTTCGTGCTCACGGGAACGCTGCCCGAGCTCACACGCGAGCAGGCGACCGAGCGCGTGCTCGCCGCCGGCGGTCGTGTGACGTCGAGCGTGTCGAAGAAGACCGATTACGTGGTCGCCGGCGACTCACCCGGATCGAAGCTCGAGAAGGCCGAGCGGCTCGGCGTGCCGGTACTCGACGAGGGGGGCCTGCTGGCGCTTCTCGCCGGCGAGGAGAAGGCCGTCGATCAGCCCGAATAGCGGGCGATGGCGTTGGTCATCCGGTCCTCGCTGCTCTTTGCGCAGCTGACGCAGACGCGGTTCTCGATGAACGCGAAAGCGATTGTCCGGCCGTTGGCACTCAGGCAGTAGCCGGCCAGCGAGCTGACGTCGTTGAGCGTGCCGGTCTTCGCGTGGCAGCTGCCGCGGGCGGCACCGCCGCGCATTCGGCGCTTGAGCGTGCCGGTGCGGCCGGCCGTCGGCAGCGACGCCTCGAACACGGGCCCCGTCGGCTGCCCGCGCATCAGCGTCAGCAGCCGCACCAGCTGGCGCGCCGTGATCCGGTTGGCGCGGGACAGGCCGGAGCCGTCGTAGACCTGCGGGTGCAGGCCGAAGGTCGTCGCCAGCGTCGTGCGGACGACGCCGAGCCCGGCGGTCGTCGTGCCTCCCGCGCCCGCCAGGGCGCCGAGGTCCTTCAGCAGCATCTCGGCGCCGAAGTTGTCTGACGGGACGTTGATCGCGCCGATCATCGACGACAGCGGCGCCGAGTCGTGGACCGCGATCTCGATCCCGCCCTCGGGCGCGGCACCGGACCGGGGGAGGCCGGCGAGCTTCACGTGAGCATGGCGCAGCGCATCGTGCAGCAGCTGCGCGCCGCGCAGCGCCGGATCCCTGCCGGATCCCTGCGCGACGACGAGCCCGCCGAGCCGACCGCCCAGTTCGCTGTCGAATCCAAAGCCGCCACCGCGGGCGCTGATGCGGGTGTCGAGCATGCCGCCGTCGGCGAGGACTCGCCCGTGGATGCTGCGTACGCCGAGCGCGACGATCTGGGCCGCGAGCTCATCGATCTGCGACTCGGTCAGGTATGGGTCGCCGCCACCGACGAGCACGATGTCGCCGCGGATGACGCCGTCGATCGGCTGCGCGGTCGCCAGCACCGAGGTCCGCATCGTCGCCTCGGGCCCCAGCCGCAGCAGCGCCGACGCGGTCGTCAGCAGCTTCGTGTTCGAGGCCGGCATCAGACGGAGATCCGGCTTGCGCTGAAACAGCGTCCGGCCCGTGTCGAGGTCGCGGACGTAGATGCCGGCCGCCGGCCCGAGCAGTGCCGACTCGTTGCGCAGCTTCGTCTGCAGCGTCGGCGCATCGATCGCCCGCGCGGCGGTGGGGAACAGCGCGGCGACCGCGCACGCGCAGGCCAGGACGATCGTCCGATGCACTGCGCCGAGGCTACAGAGGCGTGCGGGCGGCTCAGTCGCCGTAGAGCGCGTCGAAGACGCCGGCGTGACGCTCGTTGACGACGTTGCGCTTGACCTTCAGGGTCGGCGTCAGCTCGCCGCTCTCCTGTGTCAGATCGTGATCGAGGATCGCGAAGCGCTTGACCTGCTCGGCGCGGGCATAGCGCTGGTTGATCCGGTCGACCTCGATCTGGACGAGCGCGCGTACACGAGGATCGATCGCCAGCGCGCCGGGAGATGCGTCCTCGATCCCCTGCTCGGCGGCCCACGGCCCGATCTCCTCCTCGTCGAGCGTGACAAGCGCGACGGCGTAGGGGCGGTTGTCGCCGTGCATGACGCACTGGGAGACCCAGCGCGTCTGCTTCATGTCGTTCTCGAAGTTCGCCGGTGTGATGTTCTTGCCACCCGCGGTGATGATGATGTCCTTCTTGCGGCCGGTGATCCAGAGGTAGCCCCCATCGTCGACCGACCCGATGTCGCCGGTGTGCAGCCAGCCGTCGACGACCGCACCGAACGACTGCTCGGCGTGGCCGTGGTAGCCGGCGAAGACGTTGTCGCCCTTGACGAGGATCTCGCCGTCGGCGGCGATCCTCAGCTCGACGCCGGGAAACGGCTGGCCGACGCTGCCGAAGCGGTGATGGTCGACCGACGAGACCGTCACGCCCGTCGCGGCCTCGGTCATCCCGTAGCCCTCGAGCACCGGTACGCCGGCGCCCCAGAAGAACTCGAGGATCTCGGCGGCGATCGGCGCCGCACCGGAGACGGCCTTGCGCAGCTGGCCGCCGAACAGGTTGCGGACGAACTCGGCCTTCGCGGCGACGGGCTCGAACTCGGCGACGAGCTCGTCCGGCACCGGCTCGCCGGTGGACTCGAGGTCGTGGATCCGCCCGCCGACCGTGCGGATCAGCTCGAGCTCCTCGGCCGGCAGCATCTTCTGTGCGAGCGTGTGGATCTTCTCGAAGATCCGCGGCACCGAGGGTAGGTACGTCGGCCGCGTCTCGCCGATCTCGGCGATGATCTGCGTCGTGTCGCCGCTCGAGTAGGCGATCGTCCCGCCGAGGTCGATGTTCAGCAGCTGGGCGAGTAGCGCGAACGAGTGCGCGAGCGGCAGGAACAGGTAGATGACCTCGTTCGCCTCCAGCACGCGGCCGCGGATGCACATGTCGACCATCGCGCGGTAGTTGCCGTGCGTGAGCACGCAACCCTTCGGCGGGCCCGTCGTGCCCGACGTGTAGATGATCGTGAACGGGTCGCCGAGCGTGACCGCGTCCTGGCGGGCCGTCAGCTCTGCGGGATCGTGTGTCTGGCCACGTTCGCGCAGCTGCTCGAGCGTGACGACGTCGGCGTCTGCGCCGGCACCGTCGATCACGATCAGGTGGCGGAGGCTCGGCAGCCGGTCGGCGGCGGCGGCGAGCTTGGCCAGCTGCGCGGCGTTCTCGCAGACGATCGCGACGGCGCCGGAGTCGGCGATCACGTACTCGCACTCCTCGGGCGAGTTCGTCGGGTAGATCGGGACGACGACGGCACCCGCGCTGCTGATCGCGAGGTCGCAGTACGTCCACTCGGGGCGGGTGTTGGCGAGGATGCAGACGCGGTCGCCGGCGGCGATGCCGAGGTCGAGGATCCCGAGCCCGATCTCGCGGACGATCGCGGCCGCGTCCGCGTAGCCGATGTCGTGCCACTCGTCGCCGGCCTTGTAGCGGGCCATCACGTGGTCGGCGTACTGCTCCGCCGCACGCGACATCAGGTCCGCCATCGTCTTCGATCCGGACGCGTTGCGGACCGCTCCTGCTGCCATCGATGCCTCCTGCCTCAGCGACGAGCGACGGCCGCCGTCGTGGAGACAGATAGTAGGCGTGCCGGCGGTCTCACGCTCCGCCGGCGGGTGTCAGGCGGTGGCTGCCAGAGGCCGCCGGCCTCCTGCTTCCGTGAGGCTGGCGAGGAACAGCGTCTTGTCGATCTTGCCTTGGAAGATCGGGACGCCAAGCTCCATGCACTTGCTGATGACCTCCCTCCGCTCGAGCCCGGCCTCTCGTGCCAGTTCGGTCGGAGTCAGGTGAATCGCCATCGGAAGTGTCCTCCCTTTGTCGGGTGCAGGCTCGCTGCGGCGCAGGCTACGCCCCGTTCCGGATGTTCGCAATAGGACTCGCTAACGAGTTCCTAAATCGGGTTGGGGACGTCGACGAACGTATGGCGGACGCCGAAGGCATCGTGCAGCAGCTCGCCGAGGCGCCGGACGCCGAAGGTCTCCGTCGCGTAGTGGCCGGCCGAGAGGAAGTGGATCCCTGCCTCGCGGGCCTCGTTGAAGTTGCGCTCGCTGGCCTCGCCGGTGACGAAGGCGTCGAGCCCGGCGGCGATCGCCTCGCCGAGATACCCCTGACCACCGCCGGAGACGATCCCGATCGTGGCGACGGAGTCGGGCCCGCCGGAGACCGTGAGCGGCTCACGGCCGTCGCAGGCGGAGCGGACGCGATCACGCAGCACGGCGGCGCTGATCGGAGCCGGGAACGCGGCGCTGACCCCGATACCCGCGAGCGGTCCCGTGACCGTCGCGCCGATGGCTGCGGCCAGCAGTGCGTTGTTGCCGTGCTCGAGGTGGGCGTCGAGCGGCAGGTGGTAGGCGGCCAGCGCGATGTCGGCGTCGAACAGGAGCTGTAGACGGCGCTTCGCCGGGCGATCGAGCGGCCGTGGCGGCCCCTGCCACAGCAGGCCGTGGTGGACGAGCACGAGGTCGGCGCCCGCGTCCGTCGCGCGCTCGAACAGCTCGCTGCCGGCGCTGACGCCGGTGACGACGGTTTCGACGTGTTCCCGGCCCGGCACCTGCAGGCCGTTGGGGCCGTAGTCGTCGAACTCCGACGGCTGCAGCAGGTCGTCGAGAAAGGTGATCAGGTCGGCCGTGGCGACGGTTGCCATCGGCGAACCGTACCGGCCTGTCTGCGCGGGTTGTCGCAGACAGGCGGCTTCATCGGGGCGCCGTCGCGCGCGTAGCTCGACGAGCCTGACGTTCGGGCGATTGAACGTCTGCAGGTACGAGTCGCTGATGTGCGACCGCCTGCATCCGATGTTGTAGTACGGCTTCAGCGACTCGGCGGTCGCCGGTCGTCGATCATCTCGTCGACAGAGGCGCGCAGCCGCTCCTGGTAGTCGTGGTTGACCATCAGCCGCTGGGTGTCGGCGTCGACGCCGCGCAGCTTCTCGGCGAGCTCGCCGCGCGGCTTGCGCATCGCCGTGAACAGGGTGCTCGTCGTGTCTGAGACGGGGTCGTGCTCGGGCGCCTCCTCCCACACTGGGGTCTGGACGTACCAGTCGCGATCAGTGGGGCGGTTCCCGCGAGGGGAGACCATCGGCGGCGTTCGCTGAAACACGGTCAGCTGCTGCGCGAAGTCGGCGAGATGCGGAACGAACTGGATCGCAGACGCCGCGGTGCCGACGACGGCCACCTTCTTGTCCGCGAGCTTGTCGAGGTTGCCCTGGGTGTCGCCGCCTGTGTAGTCGTAGTCCCAGCGGCTGGAATGGAAGACGTGCCCGTCGAACTCCTCGAGGCCCGGCAGCTCCGGGATCTAAGCGAGCCGGGCGGGTCTCGCCTCGGATTCGTCGATCGACATTTCGACAAAGTCGAAGCCGGCAGCTCGCGCATCCGCCAAGATCGTCGGCCAGGCGGTGCGTGGAAGCGCCTTCTCGTACACGCCAAACGGCCGATCAAGGAGCGGGGCGCTCATCGCGTGCCTTGCTCCACGAGGCTGATCTGAGGCAGCCGCTGGACTGCGGCCGCGAATTCCTGCGCGCTGGTGGCGGGATTGCTCGAGCCATAGAGCCCGCGCCCCGCGATGAAGACCTCCACTGGGGTCTCCGCGAAGTCCGCGACCTCGGCTGTCGTCAGGCCGCCGGTGACGCTGACTCGGCCCCCCATGGCGTAGACGCGCGCGATCGAATCCAGATCGCGCTCAGACCATGAGAGGTCGCCCAGCGCTTCGGCGTCACGGCTGCGGTGAAAGATGAAGTGGCGGATCCCGAGCTCGCGACAACGCTCGACCGTGTCCCATGTCCAGCCGTCGGAGAGCTCCACCTGGACATCGCATCCGCGCTCGCCCGCGACCTTTGCGACTGCCGGAAACGCCTCGGGTGCGGCGCCGCTGACCACGGTGACCCAATCGGCGCCTGCGTCGTAGGCGAGCGCCGACAGGATCGATCCGGCTTCGGCCACGCGGATGTCGGCCAGGACGAGATGGTCGGGATAGGCAGCGCGAATCGCTGCGACAGCCCCCATGCCGGCGGACAGACACAGCACCGTGCCCACCTCGATGATGTCGACGTAGGGCGCAACCTCGCGCAGCGCTGCGAGCGCGGTTGGCAGGTCGTGTAGGTCCAGCGCGACCTGGGCTTTTCGGCCGGTTCTGGTGGCGCTTCGGGCGTGTTCGCTGGACCCGAGCGGGCTGGTTTTTGCGGTGGTGGATGGTGTTTGGTTCATCTTTGGTGTCGGAGCGCCTGCGGCGTCTGCTCAAACGGTGGCCGGCTGTTGCTTTGTGGCGCTTGGGGTCGGAAGGAACGACAGCGCGCGTGCGGGGTTTGCGACGAAGATGTCGTCGACGTGTTGTGGGTCGAAGCCTTCTTCGATCAGGCGTGGGCGAGTGATGGTGAGGTCGTAGTCGATTCCGGAGCCCGACCCGTACGCTTTCTGGTAGGACCGCTTGCCTGAGTCGGTTCCGAGCGTGATGCGGTCCGCGAACCCGGCCTCGATCATCTCTCTGATCAGCTGAATGCGGGCGCTGTCAGGCTGGTATTTGATGCGGTTTGTGCCGTCGTACATGACGTTGACGCCCATGTCGCAGAGCTTGGAGTGGTAGTAGATGTCGTAGTTGCGATGGATGTGCCCGATGCTGATCTTGCCGGGGTCGACGCCGTGTCTGATCAGCAACTGCGCCTGCTCGTGCGCCATCGTGCCCTGTGTCGTGTGCGTGCTCACCGGAGCGCCTGTCTCGACGGCAGCCTGCGCGACGGCCGCGATGCATTTGTGCTCAAACGGGGTGATCTTCCCGTACGCTGTGCCGATCTTGATGACGCCGGCCTTGGCGTCTGAACGCTCGATGATCGGCCCCGCGTAGTCGTGCACGTCGATGCCCTCGACGACATCAGCGACCAGCAGTTCGGTGATCTGGTCGACGGTGTAGCGGGTGACCCAGTGGGTGCGAGTGTCCTCGTAGTTCTTGCCCTGATGAAAACCCGTCGTGACGACGATGTTCAGGTCAGCAAGCCGATCGTTGACCTCGAGCAGCTTCGTGATATCGCGCCCACAATCGGCCGGGCACATATCGACGATCGTCTTGCCGCCGGCATCGACAAACCGACCAGCCTCCTCGACCGCCTTGGCAACGCTGTCAAGCAGATGGTCGGGGTCGTGCATGACCTCACCGCCACCAGCACGAATCAGATGATCGTGAGCATTCGTGACCCCCATCTGCTGCGGATCGATATCGCCACGAATCGTTCGAACGAAGCTCATCAAAGAAGTCCCC
>DASRHW010000091.1:0-8740 GCA_035650375.1 Solirubrobacteraceae bacterium
CATGCGCATGGATCCCGACCGCGAGCTCGACGCGCGCACGATCGTCAACGAGTGGGACGAGCGCAGCATCGCGCGGATCCTGCGCCAGCTGGGGGAGGAGCGCTACTCCGGCGCGATCGCCCGCGCGATCGTCCGCGAGCGGGCCAAGGCGCCGATCGAGACGACGCACGAGCTCGTCGAGATCGTCAGCGAGGCGATTCCCGCGCCGAGCCGCTTCGGCGCCGGACATCCCGCCAAGCGCAGCTTCCAGGCGATCCGGATCGCCGTCAACGACGAGCTCGGTGAGCTCGATGCGGCGCTTCCCCTGGCGTGGGCGGCACTGCGCCGGAACGGCCGTTTTGCAGGGATTTCGTTCCACTCGCTTGAAGATCGGCGCGTGAAGCGCTTCCTGGCCGATCGTGCGCGTGGCTGCGTCTGCCCGCCCGACCTGCCGGTCTGTGTCTGTGGCCAAGAGCCCGAGGCGGAGCTGCTCACTCGCGGCACCGTGCCGACGCCGGCCGAGATCGCATCCAACCCACGCGCGAGGTCCGCACGGCTCCGCGCGGCCCGCAAGCTGTCCGAGGAGAACGTCTGATGCCGCCCGCCGCTGCAACCGCCGCAGCACGCCGCTCGTCAGTACGCCGCGCCGCGGCGACCGCGCCGGGCCCGCGACGGATCTCCGGTCCCGTCAAGCCGGTCCGCAAGGGCCGCTCCACGTCGGCCCCGCACGGACGCGTCGCACGGGGTGGCGCCGCAGCCGCGCCGCGGCCGTTCGCGTTCCGCGTCGCGGGCGCCGTGCACGCCCTCACCGAGCATCGCCTCGTCGATCGCCTGGTCCGCGGCCAGATGTGGATCGCGATCGTCGGCGTCGGCCTGATCGGCATCGTCTTCATGCAGGTCTCGATGCTGCAGATGAACACCGGCATCGGCCGTGCCGTCGAGCGTGCTGCGGTGCTCGAGCGCGACAACGCGGCGCTGCAGTCGAGCATCTCGAAGCTGAGCTCGAGCGAGCGGATCCAGGATGCTGCCGCTCGCGCGGGCATGATCTCGTCCTCCGGCGCGACGGGGCGTTTCCTCGACGCGTCGAACGTCAGCATGCGCAAGGCCGTCAACGGAATCACCGCGCCGAGCGCGAACCCGCCGTTCGCGTCGACCGAGCCGGTCAGCACGTTGACCGCGGCGGCCGCGGCCGCGACGCAGCAGGCGCAGACGGCGACCGGCACCGACACGACGACCGGCACCGCGACGCCGACGGGTACGAGTACCCCGACGGCGACCGGCACGACGACCGGAACGGGCACACCGACGACCGGTACCGGCACGACCACGGGGACCGGCACCACGACTGGGACCGGCACGACGGCCGCGGTCGGCTCAACGCCCGCGGCGGGCGCCGCGACACCGACGCCGACACCAACCGTGAACCCGGCGGTGACCGTGGCCGGCGGCGCCGCGGCGACGGGTCCGTAGGCCGAGCATGGGGCGGGGCCGCCAGTGATCCAGCGCCGGATCGGGCTGCTGTTCGCGCTGTTCTTCTGCCTGCTCGGCGTCGCCGGCGCCCGCGCGGCGTACTTCGCGACCGTCAAGGGCGGCTCGCTCAAGCAGGCGGCCGTGACCCAACAGGTCTCGCTTGACGACGTGCCGGCGCCGCGCGGCACGATCGTCGATCGCGAAGGCGTCGAGCTCGCAGTCTCCGGGGCCGCGGACAACATCTTCGCGACGCCGTACCAGGTCGAGAACCCGGAGGCCACCGCTCACAAGCTCGCGCCGCTGCTGAAGAAACCCGAGGCGGAGATCACGCAGACGATCGTCACCGCCGAGGGCAAGCACAGCGGCTTCGTCTATCTCGCGCGCGGCGTCCCGTCGACCCGGGCACAGAAGGTCGCCGACCTCAAGCTCACCGGCATCGGGCTCGAGCCGACGACGAACCGCACCTACCCGCGGGACTGGCTGGCCTCGCAGGTGCTCGGCAGCGTCAACCCCGACGGAAAGGGCATCGCCGGCCTCGAGTACCGCTTCGACGACGTGCTCCACGGCGTCGACGGCAAGCGCCGGATCGTCAAGGACGGCGGCGCCGAACAAGAGCCGCTGTCGATCAAGGACACCAAGGTGGCCGAGCCGGGCAAGCGGCTCCAATTGAGCCTCGACGCCGCGATCCAGGCACGGACCGAGGAGGTGCTCGGCAACGTCGGCGCGACCTACAAGCCCAAGGGCGCGACGGCGATCGTGATGGACCCGCGCACCGGCGAGCTGCTGGCGGTCGCCAACTGGCCGCGGATCGACGCCAACGCGCCGCTGAGCGCTTCGCCGTCGTACTCGCACGACGATCGCGCGGTCTCCCACATCTACGAGCCCGGCTCAACGTTCAAAGCCGTCACCGTCGCCGGGGCGCTCTCGGAGAAGGCGGTGACGCCGGATACGAAGTTCGACCTGCCGCCGACGATCACGCTCTATGACCGCACTGTGCACGAGTCGCACCGAACAGCGCCGGTGAACTTCACGACCGCCCAGATCCTCGCGCAGTCGAGCAACGTCGGCGCGATCAAGATCGGCCTCGCCGAGGGCCAGAAGAACTTCGCGAAGTGGGTCGACCGCTTCGGCTTCGGCCGCCCGACCGGCGTCGACCTGCCGGGGGAGTCGAGCGGCATCGTGCCGCCGCTGGCGAAGTACTCCGGCACGTCGATGATCAACCTGCCGATCGGCCAAGGCCTCTCGGTCACGCCGATGCAGATGGCGACCGCCTACGCGGCGATCGCAAACGGCGGCACGCTCGTCAGGCCCCACATCGTCAACAGGATCGGTAGCAAGGCGGTCGGTGGGCTGCGAACGAAACGCGTCATCTCGGGCAGTACGGCGTTGCAGCTGCGGAAGATGCTCGAGGGTGTGTTCGACACGACGGGCACCGCGAGCGAGGTCAAGATCCCCGGCTACAAGCTCGCCGGCAAGACCGGCACGTCGCAGAAGATCGATCCGGTCACGGGGGAGTACTCCGACAGTCGCTACGTCGCGTCGTTCGTCGGCTTCGCGCCGGCGCTGCACCCGAAGCTGCTCGTCTCGGTGATGGTCGACGAGCCGCAGAGCGACATCTACGGCGGCACCGTTGCCGCACCTGCGTTCGGCGACATCATGAGCTTCGCCTTGAAGTACCTGAAGATCCCGCCGAACTAGTGGACTCGGTCCCGGCCGCCCCGTCCCAGCGCCGTCGTAGACTCGCGCCGCATGGAGCTGGCCGAGCTCATCGGCGACGGCGCGGGCAGCGATCTCGAGATCTCCGGCCTCGCCCATGACACGCGTGACGCGGGCCCGGGAACGCTGTTCTTCTGCGTCCGTGGCTTCACACGCGACGGTCACGAGCTCGCCGAGCAGGCGCTTGTCGCGGGTGCCGTCGCGCTGGTCGTCGACCACGAGCTCGGGCTCGGCGTGCCGGAGGTCGTCGTACCCGACGTCCGCGCCGCGATGGCGCCGCTCGCCGCGCGCTTCTACGGCGACCCGACGGCGCGGCTGCCGGTCGCCGGCATCACCGGCACGAACGGCAAGACGACGACGGCGTTCCTGGTCCGCTCGCTGCTCGAGGCGGCCGGTCGCCAGACGGGCCTGCTCGGCACCGTGACGTCGTACGTCGGCGGCGCCGAGCTGCCGACGCAGCGCACGACGCCGGAGGCGATCGTGCTGCAGCGCACGTTCGCGGAGATGGCCGCAGGCGGTGACGAGGCGTGCGTGATCGAGGTCTCGTCTCACGCGCTCGAGCTGCATCGCGCCGACGCGATCCACTGGGCGGTGGCGGCGTTCACCAACCTGACGCAGGACCACCTCGACTTCCACCCGACGATGGAGGACTACTTCGCCGCCAAGGTGCGGCTGTTCGACGCGGCGGAGCCGAGCACGGCGCTGGTCGTCAACATCGACGACCCCTACGGGATCAGGCTCGCGGCGGGGCGCCCGAACTGCGTCACGACCGGCTTCAGCGCCGCCGCCGAACTGCGCGCGACCGACGTGCAGGGCGATCGCCACGGCTCGAGCTTCGCGGTCGGCGACCGCCGCTTCGCGACCAATCTCCCGGGCCCGTTCAACGTCTCCAATGCGCTGACGGCGATCGCGGTGGCGCGGGCGCTCGGCGTCGACGACGACGTCATCGCCGCGGCGCTGCCGCAGGCCGCGCGCGTGCCCGGGCGCTTCGAGCCCGTCGACGAGGGCCAGGACTTCGCCGTGATCGTCGACTACGCCCACACGCCCGACTCGCTCGAGCGGGTGCTGCTCGCGGCGCGCGAGCTGACGAGTGAGCGGGTGCTCTGCGTGTTCGGCTGCGGTGGCGACCGCGACCGTGCCAAGCGGCCGCTGATGGGCGCCGCCGCGGTGGGCAACGCGGACCTCGCGATCGTGACGTCGGACAACCCTCGCTCCGAGGATCCGGAGGCGATCGTCGCCGAGATCCTCGCCGGCATCGCCGACGCAGAACGCACCGAGGTCGTGCTCGACCGTCGCGCCGCGATCGAGCGCGCCGTCGGGCTCGCGCGGCCCGGCGACGTCGTCGTCGTCGCCGGCAAGGGGCACGAGCGCGTGCAGGAGCTGGCAGGCGGCGTCACGCTGCCGTTCGACGACGTCGCGACGGCGCGGGAGGCGCTGCGTGCGCGCCTGGACGCCTGATCAGATCGCCACGGCGTGCGGCGCGCGGGTGGTCGCGGGCGCGGCCGTTGCGGGCGGTCCCTCGCGGGTGACGATCGACTCGCGCGACGTCGGCCCCGGAGACCTGTTCGTCGGCCTGCTCGGAGAACGCGTCGACGGCGGCAGCTACGCGGCGCAGGCGCTGGCGACGGGCGCGTGGGGGGTGCTGGTGAGCGGCGGGCACGCCGCAGGCCTCGAGGACGCCGCGGACGGCGTCGTGATCGGCGCGGAGGACCCGTTGCGCGCGCTGCAAGCGCTGGCGACGGCGTGGCGGCGCGAGCTCGGCGCCGACGTCGTCGCGATCACCGGCTCGACCGGCAAGACCTCGACGAAGGACATCCTGCTGGCGATGCTCGCTCCGGCGCGGCGCACGGTCGCGACACCGCAGAACCTCAACACCGAGATCGGGCTGCCGCTGGTCGTGCTGTCGGCGCCGGCCGGGACCGAGGTGCTGGTGCTCGAGATGGGCATGCGCGGCGCCGGGCAGATCGCCGAGCTGGCGGCGATCGCCGAGCCCGACGTCGGCGTGATCGTCTCGATCGGCGCCGTCCACCTCGAGCTGCTCGGCACGGTTGAGGCGGTGGCGGCCGCGAAGGCGGAGCTGATCGCCGGCCTGCGCCCCGGAGGCACGGCCGTCGTGCCGGCCGGCGAGCGGCTGCTGGAGCCGTTTCTGCGCGAGGACGTCGAGACGGTGACGTTCGGGCCCGGCGGAGATGTCGACGACCTCGCCGGGATCGAGCTTCCGTTCGACGCCGCGCACCTGCTACTCGACGCGATGGCCGCGAAGGCCGCGGCGGCGGCGATTGGCGTCGTCGTCGAGGGTCCGATCGCCGTCGCGTTCTCGTCCCGGCGCGGCGAGCGGCTGGCGCTGCCGGGTGGCGTCACCATCGTGGACGACTGCTACAACGCCAATCCGATGTCGATGCGAGCCGCCCTCGACGAGCTTTCGCGCGCGCCTGGGCGGCGCGTGGCGGTGCTCGGCGACATGCTCGAGCTGGGTGAGGGCGAGGTCGGCTACCACGTCGACGTCGGTGCCTACGCCCGCGACCGGGCCGACGTGCTCGTCACGGTCGGTCCGCTGGCGGCGCAGATGGGCGGCGACTACGCGGTCGTCGACGCGGCCGCGGCGACCGAGCTCGTCGAAGCGCTGATGGAGCCCGGCGACACGATCCTTGTCAAGGCGTCCAACGGTGTCGGCCTGCACGTGATCGCCGAGAGCTTGCGCTGATGGGTGAGGTACTCATCGCAGGCACGGCCTCGCTGCTGATCTGCATGTTCCTGTCGCCGAAGTTCATCGAGTTCCTCCGCAATCGCGAATTCGGCCAGCACATCCGCGAGGAGGGCCCGGAGGGCCACCACGTCAAGGCGGGGACGCCGACGATGGGCGGCATCATCATCATCCTCGCGGTTGCTGTTCCGTTCCTGATCCTCAGCGACTACGACTGGCGCGCGGTCGGCGTGTTCGGCACCGGGCTCGCCTGCGCGCTCGTCGGCTTCGCTGACGACTACACGAAGATCGTCAAGCGGCGATCGCTCGGGTTGCGCGCGCGCACGAAGCTGCTGCTGACGATGGCGATCTCCGTTTGGCTGTGGTGGACGGCGCATCACAAGGCCGGGCTGCCCGACCACCTCAAGCTCAACTTCGTCGACGCCTCGATCGACATCGGTTTCCTCTACCCGGTGATCGTCTACCTCGTCGTCGCGGGCACGACGAGCGCCGTCAACCTCACCGACGGCCTCGACGGCCTCGCCGGTGGCTGCGCGGCGATCGTCTTCCTCGCCTACATCGGCATCACGTTCATCACGGAGGGCCAGCACGACCTCTCGCTGCTGAGCTCGTGCCTCGTCGGCGCCTGCGTCGGCTTCCTCTGGTTCAACGCGTTCCCGGCGACGATCTTCATGGGCGACACCGGCTCGCTCGGCCTCGGCGGCATGCTCGCGGGTCTCGCCGTGATGACGCGCACCGAGATCCTGCTCGTGCTGCTCGGCGGGATCTTCGTGATCGAGGCGCTCAGCGTCCTGATCCAGGTCTTCTCGTTCCAGACCTTCCGCAAGCGGGTCTTCCTGATGGCTCCGGTCCACCACCACTTCGAGATGGCATCGTGGTCGGAGACGAAGATCATCCTGCGCTTCTGGATCATCGCCGCGATCTGCGCCGCGATCGGCTTCACGATCTACCAGCAGTCGGTTTCGTGATCGGGTGCCGGAGGCTCGTGTGAGCATTCGCCCGCCGCTGCCGGGCGGGCCGTACCTGGTCGTCGGGATGGCGCGTTCTGGCGTGGCGGCGCTGCAACTGCTGCGTGTGCGCGGCGAGCAGGCCGAGGGAGTCGATCGTGGCACGCCGGCGGCCGGGCTCGACGGCGTCACCGCCGGCGTCGACGGGCTCGAGCAGCTCGAGCGCGCGGCGGCCGTGATCAAGTCGCCCGGCGTCCCGCGCGAGGCGCCGGTGATCGCCGCGGCGCACGCACGCGGGATCCCCGTGCTCGGCGAGCTCGAGCTTGCCTGGCGGCTGCTGCCGAACCCGTTCATCGCCGTCACGGGGACCAACGGCAAGACGACGACCGTCGAGCTGATCGGTCACATCCACCGCACGGCCGGCGTCGACGTGGCCGTCGCCGGCAACGTCGGCACGCCGCTCAGCTCGCTTGTCGGCGAGCTCGCTCCAGATGCCGTCGTCGTCTGCGAGGCCTCCTCGTTCCAGCTCGAGGACGCCGACACGTTCGCCCCCGACGCCGCCGTGCTGCTCAACCTCGAGCCCGACCACCTCGACCGGCACGGCGACTTCGCCGCCTACCGCGCCGCGAAGCTGTCGATGTTCGCCCGCCAGCAGCCGCAGGACATCGCGCTGGCACCGTGGGGCATCACACTGCCCGGCCGCGCGCGGCACGTCGCCCCGGCCGACATCAGCGACTGGGAGCTGGCGCTGCGTGGCGCCCACAATCGCGTCAACGCCGCTTTCGCCGCCGGCATCTGCCTCGCCCGGGGCCTGCCGTCCGACGCGGTGCGGGAGGGACTGCGGACGTTCGCCGGTGTCGAGCACCGCCTCGAGGAGGTCGCGGAGGTCGCCGGCGTGCTGTACGTCAACGACTCCAAGGCGACGAACGTCGCCAGCACGCTGACGGCGCTCGAGGCGTTCGCCGAGGTGCCCGTCCACGTGATCCTCGGCGGCGAGGGGAAGGGCCAGGACTTCACGCCGCTGCGGGCCGCGGTGGCGCGCTGCGCCGGCGTCTACCTGATCGGCGAGGACGGCCGCTCGATCGCCGACGGCGAGTGGTGCGGCACGCTCGAGGCCGCGGTCGCGAGCGCCCGCCATCACGCCCAGCCGGGCGACGTCGTGCTGCTGTCCCCGGCCTGCGCGAGCTTCGATCAGTTCGCCGACTACGAAGCTCGCGGCCGGCGCTTCAAGGAGCTTGTCGCCTGACGTCGAAGTGGTGGTCCTGATGGCCACCCGCGCTGCCGCCGCGAGGAAGAAGGCGAAGGCCAAGCCCCTCGAGCACAACCTCCTTCTCACGGCGACGCTGTGCCTGCTCGCGGCAGGGGCGGTGATGGTCTACAGCGCGTCGTCGGGTCGCACGGTGCTCCAGGGCCAGGGCGACGGCACCGGCTACCTCGTGCGCTACGTGATGTACGGCGCCGTCGGGCTCGTGCTGATGCACGTCCTCGCCCGGCGCGGGCTCGAGGTCATCTGGCGCGCGACGACGCCGCTGCTGGCGATCGCGTTCTTCCTCCTCGTGGCGGTCAAGATCCCGGGCATCGGCGTCGAGATCAACGGCGCGCGGCGCTGGATCGGCGCCGGGCCGCTGCAGTTCCAGCCGTCCGAGGTCGCCAAGCTCGCGCTGCTGCTGCACACGGTCCGCTTCATCGCCGAGAAGCCCAAGCGCGCCGAGAACCCGCGCCTGCTCGTGCCGTTGCTCGGCGTCGTCGGCCTCGCCTGCCTGCTCGTCGCCTCGCAGCCCGACCTCGGCACCGCGCTCGTCGTCGCCGGCACGACCGCGTGCGTGCTGATCGCCGCGGGCCTGCCGCTGCGCCATCTGGCGTTCGCCGGCGCCGGGCTCGGCGGCCTGATCCTCCTCTTCGCCGCGATCGAGCCGTATCGGCG
>DASRHW010000092.1:0-25155 GCA_035650375.1 Solirubrobacteraceae bacterium
GCGCCGGCCCTTGTTCATCAGGTACGCGAGCAGCGGGCCCTCGGCGTGCGTGAAGCCGACCGGCAGCTCGCCGCGCGCGAGCACGCGGATCGGCTTCACGCCGACGCCGCGGTCGAGTGTGTCGGCAGCGCCGTCACCGTCGTCGTCGACGGGGTTGCGGCCCTGCCACGTGATCAGCGGCAGGACGACGAGCATCGGGCGCCTGTCGCTGCTCTGCACGGCGATCGGGGCCGTCGCGGTGTGCGTGCGCGTGCGCGCCTCGAGCAGGTAGACACGCGACTTGCCGCCGGGAACGCGCAGCTTGAAGACCGCGCGACACGATCGGCTGCGCTTGACCACCGCGCCGCCGATCGGGCGCAGGCTCCAGTCGAAGCAGCCACCGCGCGCGTCGACGGCGACGTTGGCGATCTGCCCCGCGGCGACGGGCGCCGTCGGCGGCTGGATCTCGAGGTAGCGGACCGTGATGCCTCCGTGGCCGGGCAGCTTCTGGCCGTAGCCGATCACCGGTAGGTTGTCCTCGTCGAGCGGCACCGACGTGCCGACGTTGCCGGCCTTGTCGCGCCAGCGCGCGACCGCCAGGTACGTGCCGGGAGCGACCCGTGCGCCGCCCACGCGGCCGTTCCATGTCGCCGTCGTCGCGCCCTGCGCGAGCTTCAGCGTCGTGACGAGCCGCGGGGTTCCGGGTGACGTCCTGTAGATCCAGATGCGCCCGCTGCGTCCCGCGGGCGGGACGTGGATCGTGACCTTGCCCGCGGCGTTGGGAAGCAGCTCGGGGCCGGGCTTGCTCCGCGGCCCGATCGCGGTCACGACCGGCTTCGGCGGCGTGCTGTCGAGCCGGACGGTCTTGCGGATGACGATGCTGCGTCCCTCGCGGCGCAGGGTCACGCGGTAGCGGTAGTTGCCGTCGGGCGCGCGACGGCCGGCGTCGGTACGGCCGTCCCATGTCATCAGCGGCAGCTTGCGGTACTTCTTGCTCGGGAGATCGCGCACCAGCGTGCGCACGACGTCGCCGTCGCGGTCAATCACCTCGACCGTGTAGTCGTCGGCTCGCTTGACCACGAACGAGATCCGCGCCGCATCGTTGAACCCGTAGGTGTTGGCGCCGGGCGAGAAGAGCGTGTTGCCCTTGATCTGCTGCAAGGCCGTCGGCGTGTGCTTGAGCCGCTGGGCGGCGAAGAAGGCCCCGAACGTCGCGACGACGAGCAGCGCGAAGATCGCGGCCGACAGGCCGATGCGCCTCACAACGCCACCATCGTTCCGTTGGGGACGTCGTCGAGCGTCAGGCTTGCGCCGCGCAGGCGCTCGAGCGCGAGCCGCATCGAGTTGCGATGGCAGACGACGAGCGCGGGCAGGGGCCCGGCGGCCTGGATCTCCTCGAGCGCGGCGACGACGCGATCCTGCTGCTCCAGGAACGACTCTCCGCCGGGAAAGGCGAAGCCCGGATCACCGGCGATGAACTGCGCGAAGCGGTCGGGATCCTCGGCGGCGACATCGTCGAACATCCGGTCGGTCCAGTCGCCGGCGTCGGTCTCCATCAGCCGCTCGTCGAAGACGAGCTCGAGGCCGATCCGTGCCGCGACGATCTCGCCGGTCTCACGCGCGCGGGCGAGCGGGCTGCACCAGAGCGCCGCGAAGTCGTGCCCGGCGGCGGCCTCGGCGAGCGCCCGCGCCTGCTCGCGGCCGCGGTCGTTGAGCCCGACGGCGCTCTGCCCCTGGAAGCGACGAACGGCGTTGTAGGCCGTCTCGCCGTGGCGCGCGAGCCAGAGCATCACTCGTCGTGTTCGACGGTGTCCGAGCGCAGCCCGAGGCGCAGCGTCTCCAGCGACAGGACGTCGTCGGGAGCGATGTTGCCGAGGTTGCACTCGCTGCCGTAGCGCCGCAGGAACCAGACCTGCTGGTCCTTGCGCGGTGCCTCGAAGACCATCCGGTCGATGTCGACCGCGTGCGCGATCTCGTCGACGAGGCCCATCCGCACCTCGCCGTCGGGGCGGAAGATCCCGGCCGAGCCCGACTCGCGCGCCTCGGCGATGACCTTCCAGGCGCCGGCCTCGAGCTCGGCCTCGATCTGCTCGACCCACCTGTACGGCGCCATGATCGCCTCGGCGTCCTTCGAGCCGACCTCCGACAACACGACGAGACCCTCGCCGACGAGGCGGCGAATCAGGTCGCACTTGGTGACCGTGTCCATCGAGATCGTCCCGTCGGAGATCTCGACCGTCCCGATGCCGAGCTCGCGCACCCACGACAGCAGTTCCTCGACGCGGCCGTCGCGGATCGCCAGCTCGGTCAGCGTGCCGCCGAGCACCACCGGGATCCCGTGGTAGCGGTAGCGCTCGAGCTTCGGCTGCAGGTTCTGCGTCACCAGCGCCGTGCCCCAGCCGAGCTTGACGATGTCGACGGCTTCGCCGATCACCTCGATCATCGCGTCAACCTGCGCGATCGAGAGGCCACGATCGAGCACGTGGGTGATGCCCCGCTCGCGCGGCTTGTGGCTGCGGGCGGGAAGGTCGATGACCACGGGGGCTACTGCGCCTTGGCCGCCGTGTCAGCGCCGACGATGACGACGACCTTCGTCTTGTCGCCGGCCTCGACGCGCGTGTTCGGATCCATCGGGATGACCCGGCTCGTTTCGATCCCGAGGACGCCCGCCACGGTCCGCGCCGCCGACTCGTAGCCGGTGGAGTAGGCGACCTGCGAGTTCGCCTGCGTCTGATCGACGGCGTTGGTCGTCTTGAGAACCTTGTAGCCCTTGGCAATGAGCTGGTCCGCCAGCTGCCGCGCGAGCCCGGACACGGTCGTGCCGTTCAGCACCGTGATCGTCGTGTCGGCCTTGGTCGGCGTGCTGCCCGTGCTTGTCGTCGTGGTGGTCGACGTGATCACGCGGTTCGGCGCCGCCTGGTCGGTCGAGTCGCCGCCGGTGAGCACGATGACGAGCACGACGACGACCGCCAGCAGGCCGCCGGCCGGCAGGATCACGCGCAGCGGCGAGCGCCTGCTGCCACCGGGGTCTCGAGGCCGGCCGCCCTCGACGGTCGCCGACTGCGCCGTGCTCGAGCGCAGTTCGACGGTCCGTCGTGGCCGCGCCGCGCCGGCCGCGGTGCTCGCCTCGGCGGCACTCGGGCGGGGAGCGGGCGGCGTCCCCGCGGTGGCGAGGATCGAGGTCGACGGCAGCACCGGCTCGGGCGCCGGCGGCCGGGCCGGCGAAGGCTCCGGCTCGGCCGGCGGAACGCCCTGGGTCGCGGCGGTGACGGGCGACGGGGTCGCCGGAGCGGCGGGGGTCGCCGCCGGGGTGCCCGGGGTCGCGCCGGTCGTGCCAGGGGCGGGCGCGGTGCCCTGGGCACCGGGAGCGGCGGGCGCGCCCGGTGGGGCGGCTGCCGGCGCTCCGGCCTGCGCCGTGCCGGCCGTAGCCGGCGCGCCTGGCGCTGCCGGGGACGGAGTCGCGGCGCCGGGCGTCCCCTGCGCCGCGGCCGCAGCGGCAGCAGCGACCGCTGGCGCCGCACCGACGGCGGGTGAGGCGACCGTCGGCTGGCCTGCGGCCGACGGCGCCGCGGGGGCGCGGTTCGCCGCCGCCGTCACCGGCGACGCGGCGGGACGGGCGGGCGTGGCGCGAACACGCTCGGCGGCCTGCACCGCCTGGGCCTCGAGCTCAGCGGCGCGCTCAGGGGCGCGGCCGGCCCACTCACGCAGGCGCCGTACTTCGCGCGCTTGCGCGAAGTAGAGCATCGAGAGCACCCCGAGGCCGAGGACTGCGGCGTAGCCGGCATAGGAGCCGAACTGTTCGATCTTGTCCGAGATCGAGAGCGCGAGGACGTGGGCCGTCATCAGCGCGGGAGTCTACGGAGCGGTCCCGACCGCAGGCGGTCGGCGGACCTCGGAGAGCTCCGCGACCTTCGCCGCGAGCCCCGCCGCGTCGCCTTCGAGCACGAGCAGCCCGATGGCGTCGAAGATCTCCTCCACGGCACGCGAATCGAGCGGCTGGCGCTCGGCTCGCATGATCCGCTCCGCCGGCGTCGGCTGCGGCAATTCATACGGGTTGAACAGCTCCTCGCGCAGCTTCTCACCGGCACGGCGGCCGACGACCTCGATCGCGATGTCCTGCTCGGGCACCAGCCCCGAGAGCTCGATCATGTCGCGCGCGAGCTGCAGGATCTGGACCGGCTCGCCCATCTCGAGCACGTAGACCTCGCCGCCCTCGCCGAGCGATCCGGCACGGATCACGAGCTGCACGGCCTCCGGGATCGTCATGAAGTAGCGCGTCATCCGCTCGTCGGTGACGGTCACCGGGCCGCCGAGCGCGATCTGACGGCGGAAGATCGGCACGACGCTGCCCGACGAGCCGAGCACGTTGCCGAACCGCACCGTCGCGAAGCGGGTCTGCGGCCAGCGCTGTGAGGCCTCCTCGACCGCCCACTCCGCCAGCGCCTTCGAGGCGCCCATCACGGTCGCCGGGTCGACGGCCTTGTCGGTCGAGACGAGCACGAAGCGACCGACGCCCGCCTCGCCCGCGAGCCGCGCCATCAGCCGCGTCGCGATCGCGTTGTTGCGGACGGCCTCGACGGGGTTGGACTCCATCAGCCCGACGTGCTTGTAGGCGGCCGCATGGAAGACCACCGTCGGCTTGTGCTCGGCGAAGACCTCGCGCATCCGCTCGCCCTCCTTGCAGTCGGCGAGGACGGCGGAGAGGACCGACGGGTGGACGTGGCGGTCGGCTTCGAGCTCGCGCAGGATCTCGAACATGTTGTCCTCGGCGTGGTCGAGCAGCACCAGCCTGCGCGGCCCGACACGCGCGATCTGGCGCGCCAGCTCGGAGCCGATCGAGCCGCCGGCGCCGGTCACGAGCACGACCTCGCCGTTGAGGTACGAGCCGACCCGATCGAGCTCCATCCGCACCGGCTCGCGGCCAAGGATGTCCTCGACCTGGACCTCGCGCACCTGACGCACGGCCATGCCGCCGCGCTGGAGCAGCTCGAACACCGTCGGCAGCGTCCGCACGGGGATCCCCGCCTGCCGGCCGCAGCGTACGACGTGCCCGCGCAGCGTTCCCGGCGCCGACGGGATCGCGATGATCAGCTCCTCGGGCTCGGCCTCGCCGATCACCCGCTCGAGCTCGCCGGTCGTGCCGAGGACGCGAACGCCGTCGATCCGCATCCGCTGCTTGAGCGGGTCGTCGTCGACGAAGCCGACGGGGCGCAGCCGCAGATCCGGGTTGCGGAGGATCTCGCGCAACACGAGCATGCCGCCGTCGCCGGCGCCGACGATCAGCACCCGGCGCGCGTCCGGCTGTGCGCGGAAGCCGTGCAGCGGCCGTTCGTAGATGGTGCGCGCGATGAAGCGCACGCCACCGACCATGCACAGCAGCAACAGCCCGAACAGCACGGCGACACCCGTCGGCGGCGTGACGCCGACCTCGCCGCTGCCGGAGTGCACCGTGACCGGGTGGAAGACGGCGACGAAGCCGACGAACACCAGCGTCGCAACGACGACGGCCCAGACGATCGACAGGTAGTCGCGCTGGCCGCAGTAGCGCCAGCGGCGCGCGTAGAGGCCGAACAACGCGAAGACGATCAGCGTCGACGGCACAACCCAGGCGAACGTTCCGTCGCGCAGATCGTCGTAGCGGTCGGGCACGCCTGCGTCGAAACGCAACCGATACGCGAGGACGTAGGCGACGGCGACGAGCACGCCGTCGATCGCTATCTGGGGAAGCGAATGGCGGTGCAGTGGCACGATCGCCAACCGGAACCGGCGGCGCATGGGCACAGAGTCTACGGTCCGCCAGCGCTCCACGGCTAGGCTTGGGCGGTCTCGTGCTTGCGATCGCCCTCGTCCTCGCGTCGGTCACCGACAAGCTTGCCGACTGGGCGACCAATGTCGTAGGCGACCTCGGCCTACCAGGGATCTTCCTGCTGATGGTGCCGGAGAGCGCCTGCATCCCGATCCCGTCCGAGGCGACGATGCTGTTCGCCGGCTTCAACGTCTCCGAGGGCCGCTACTCGCTCGTCGCCGCCGTGCTCGTCGCCTCGGTGGCGAACCTCGTCGGCTCGTGGATCGCCTACGCCGTCGGCTACTACGGCCGGATCGAGGCGTTCGAGCGTCACCGCGTCTTCCACGTCGGCCCGGCGCAGATCGCGCGTGCCGAGCGCTGGTTCGAGAAGTACGGCTCGGCCGCCGTCTTCTTCTCGCGGATGCTGCCGGTCGTGCGCACGTTCATCTCACTGCCCGCCGGTGTCGCGCGGATGCCGATCGTCCGCTTCAGCGTGCTGACGTTCCTCGGCGCGGTGCCGTGGAACCTGATGCTCGTGCTGATCGGCAAGTCGGCGCGCGACGACTGGGACACCTGGAAGGACCGGCTGCACTACGTCGACTACGCCGTTGCGGCGCTGATCGTCGCCGGCGCCGTGTACCTCGTCGTGCGCTGGGCGCGGCGGCGCTCGGGCCGGGACGACCCGCCCGACGACATCGCGCCGTCACTCGGGGACGGGCCGGCGCCCGCCGATGCGGCTTCCTGAAGCCCTCGCGCTCGGGGTGCTGCACGGCCCGGCAGAGCTGCTGCCGATCTCATCGTCTGGCCACACCGCCCTGATCCCGTGGCTCGCGCGCTGGGAGTACGCCGAGCTAGACCCCGAGCTGCGCAAGGCGTTCGAGATCGCGCTGCACGCCGGCACCGCGGCCGCGCTGCTCGTCGCCCTGCGCGACGAGGTCGCGGAGGCGGCGGGCGGCTTCGACCGCCGCCGCCTCGAGCTCGTCGCCGGCTCGTTCATCGTCCCGGCGATCGTCGGCCTGGCGCTCGAGCGCCCGATCGAGCGGGGGCTCGGCGGGCCGCGCTCGATCGCCGCCGGGCTGCTCGCCGGCTCGCTCGCGATGGTCGCCGCCGACCGTGACCGCGGCTGCCGCGCGCCTCGCACGCGCGACGACGCCACGTTGATCGACGCGCTGGCGCTCGGCGTCGCCCAGGCGTGCGCGCTCGTTCCGGGCGTCTCGCGCAACGGCGCGACGCTCGCCGCGGCGCGCGCGCGCGGTTTCGGGCGTCACGACGCATCGGTCCTGTCACGCCACGTCGCGCTGCCGATCATCGCCGGCGCGACGCTGCTGAAGACGGTGCGACTGGCTCGGCGCGGGCTGCCGCGCGAGGAGCGCGCCGCATTCGCCGCCGGCACCGCCGCGGCGTTCGTCTCCACGCTGGCGAGCGTCCGGCTCGTGCGCGACGGCCGGCCGCTGTGGCCGTTCGCCGCCTACCGCACGGCGCTGGCCGGCGTCGTGCTGTGGGAGCATGGCCGGCGATGAGTGAACCGGATGCAGGACCCGCCTCCGGCGGCCATGTGGCCACCTCCGGCACCCGCACGGATGCAGGACCCGCCTCCGGCACTGGCGGAACTGCCGACGCCTACGCCGCGGCCGGTGTCGACATCGGCGCCTCGGATCGCGGGGTCGACGCCCTCGTCGGCGTCCTGAAGACGATCGAGACCGGTCGTCCGTCGGCATCCGTGCTCGGCGGCGGTCACTACGCCGCCGTGCTCAAGGTCACCGACGAGCTCGGGATCGCGCTGTCGACCGACGGCGTCGGCTCGAAGCTCGTCGTCGCCGAGCGCACGGGCCGGCTCGACACCGTCGGGATCGACTGCGTCGCGATGAACGTCAACGACATCGTCTGCGTCGGCGCCGAGCCGATCGCGCTGCTCGACTACCTCGCCGTCGAGCAGCCGGACCCGGCGGCGCTGGAAGCGATCGCCCGCGGCCTCAAGGCCGGCGCCGAGGCCGCCGGCGTCGAGATCCCGGGCGGCGAGCTCGCGGTCATCCCGGAGCTGATCCGCGGTCATCCGTCGCCGCACGGCTTCGACCTCTGCGCCTCGTGCTTCGGCACCGTCGCGCTCGACGCGATCGTCACGGGTGACGACATCGCTCCCGGCGACGCGCTGATCGGCCTTCCGTCCAGCGGCCTGCACTCCAACGGCTACACGCTCGCCCGCGCCGTGCTCGAGCCGCTCGGCGACGACGCCCAGCCGGAAGAGCTCGGCGGTGCGACGGTCGCGGACGTGCTGCTCGAGCCGACGGTCATCTATGTCCGTGCGGTGCTCGAGTTGCTGCGCTCGGAGATCCCGGTCAACGGCCTCGCGCACATCACCGGCGGCGGGCTCTCGAACCTCCGACGCCTCAACGCCGGCGTCGGCTGGCGCGTCGACGCGCCGCTGCCGGTGCTGAGCGTGTTCGAGCTGATCCGCCGCCTCGGCGAGGTGCCCGACGAGGAGATGTACGAGGTCTTCAACATGGGCTGCGGCTTCATCGCCGTCGTCCCCGCGGCGCACGCCGCCGCCGCCGTCGCGCTGCTCGGCGCGCACCACCCCGGCGCCGCCGTGATCGGCGGCGTCACCGCCTCGCCCGGCGCGATCGAGCGCTAGAGCTCGAGCTCGACAACGTCGGTCAGCGCGACCTCGCGGATCTCGTCGCCGTCGCCGTCGACGAGCACCGCGCGCACACGCGAGCCCTCGCCGGGCGCGTCGAAGCGCAGCTCGACGCCCGCTTCGGCGAGCTCGTCGCAGAGGTCGGCAGCGCGGTGCAGCTGTTCGACGACCTCCGGCGGCAGCTCCCGGCGGCGGAAGCGAAGCGCGCTCGAGCGAGGCGCCGCTGCGGCGCCGTCGACCGGCGGAATGATGAATGCCATGTGTGCGATTCCCTTCGCTGGACGCGGATCGAGCCCGTCCGTGGACCCAGCGGGATAGTCGGCGGGTACAGCGGCGACTTGACGGGCGTCTCGGCGACTCATGGCGGAGGGATCCCCAAAACTGGGGATGGTCGATGTCCACCAGAGATCGACAAAGATCATCTATTCGGGGGATGGGGCGAGCGGACGTTTACGCCGATACGCCCTCCATGACCTCCGTTCCCCAGTCTCGCCGCAAGCCTTCTGCACAGGACACCCTCGCGCTGTGGAAGCGCTACGACATGACGCGCGACCCCGCGCTGCGCGATCGCCTCGTGCTGACGTTCGCCCCGCTCGTCAAGTACATCGTCTATCGCAAGGTGCGCGAGATGCCCGCGCGATGCGAGGTCGAAGACTTCATCTCCGTCGGGCTCGAGGCGCTGCTGCACTCGATCGACCGCTACGACCCGGCCAAGGGCGCGACGCTCGAGCAGTACGCCTGGACGCGGATCCACGGCGCCGTGCTCGACGAGCTGCGCCGCAACGACTGGGCCCCCCGCTCCGTACGGCGCTGGGAGCGCGACATCGAGAAGGCCGCGGACGAGTTCACCGCGCTGCACGGCCGCCGGCCGACGACCGACGAGGTCGCCGAGACGATGGGCATCACCGCCAACGAGCTGCGCAAGCGGCGCAACGAGATCTCCGCGTCCGACATGACGTCGCTGAACACGCTCGTCTCCTCCGACGAGGACAGCTCGGTGGAGCGGATCGACACGCTCGCGAACGACGACCCGCGCAACGAGCCGTCGGACGCCGCCGCGATCTCCGAAGCGAAGGACCGGTTCCGCGCCGCGTTCGCCCAGCTCGACCAGCGTGAGCGCGAGGTCGCCGTGATGCTCTACGTCAAGAACCTGACACTGGCGGAGATCGGCGAGGTCCTCGGCGTGTCCGAGAGCCGCGTCTGCCAGATCCACGGGCGGATGAAGAAGACGCTGCGCGCCGAGCTCGACGCGGACGCCGAGCTGTTCGCGCTCGTCGCCTAGTGGCCCGACCCCACGCGTGAGGCCCCGCCGGCGGCGGCGGGCCACTGGACAGGCAAGATAATCTCGCACGTGCCCTCCAAGGAGATCACGTGCTCATCATCACCCGCAAGCCGGGCGAGAAGATCATGCTCGGCGACGACATCGTCGTCGAGGTGATCGCAGTCAGCGGCTCGAGCGTCCGGCTCGGCATCGCAGCGCCGCGCGCGTTGCCGGTCTATCGCGAGGAGATCTGGGTGGCGGTCAAGGCAGAGCAGGCGGCCGACGCGAGCGGCGCGCCGGCCGAGTCGGCGCCGGCCGAGTAACGCGGGCGGCCCCGGTCGAGGGCGGTTCCTCCCGCGAGGCACCACAATGTGGGTATGGCTGCCACCGTCGGCACGCTCCTGAACGAGCGCTATCGCCTCGACGCCGTCGTCGGCTCGGGCGGCATGTCGACGGTCTTCCGCGCCTTCGACATCGTTCTCGAGCGTCAGGTCGCGATCAAGCTGATGCATCGCGAGATCGCGCGCGATGCCCAGCAGCTCGAGCGCTTCCGCCGCGAGGCGCGCTCGGTCGCGATGCTCAATCACCCGTACGTCGTCGGCGTCCTCGACGTCGGCGACGACGGCGGGGCCGACGGGTCGACGTCCCCGACGCCCTACATCGTCTTCGAGTTCATCGAGGGTGAGACGCTCAAAGGTCGGATTCGCCGCAACGGCAGGCTCGCCGTTCCCGAGGCGGTCGCGTACGCGATCGAGATCGCGCGGGCCCTCGCCGGCGCCCACGCAGCGTCGATCGTCCACCGCGACGTCAAGCCGCAGAACGTGATGATCGACGAGGAGGGCACCGCGAAGGTCACCGACTTCGGCATCGCCCGATCGCTCGACCAGGACGGGCTGACGGCCGACGGCCGCGTGCTCGGAACGACCGACTACGTGTCGCCGGAGCAGGCGCTGGGCCACGCCGTGACCGGCCAGTCCGACATCTACTCGCTCGGCATCGTGCTGTTCGAGATGCTCACCGGCGACGTCCCGTTCCACGGTGAGAACCAGGTCACCGTCGCGATGCGACACGTCCGCGAGGAGTTGCCCGACCTGCAACTGAAGCGGCCGGAGATGTCCTCGGCCCTGGCCGCGGTCGTCGACCGCGCGACCGACAAGGACCTCGCCCGCCGCTACGCCACGGCGGCCGAGATGATCGCCGACCTCGAGGACGCGCTGGCGATCGAGACCGCGCGACACGGCGTTCCCGCCGGCGAGGCGACGGCGGTGCTGCGAACGCTGCCCGCGCAGTCGCGCAGGCGGCTGCCGCTGCGAGCGCGGATTCCGCGCGCCCTCCCCGTGCTGGCGCTCGTGCTCGCGGCGGGCGCGGTCGCTGCCGTGCTGCTGCTGGCCGCCGACAAGACCCAGCGCGGTACGGGCACCGGCGCCGTGGCGCCGAAGGTGAGTGGGGTCGAGGCGGTCTCGCTGGGCCGCGACGCCGCCCATGACTACGACCCGTTCGGCGGCGACGGCGAGCATCCGGAGCAGACGGCCTTCGCGCTCGACCGCGATCCCGGCACATGGTGGTCGACCGAGAACTACAACAGCGGCTTCCAGCCGCCGAAGACCGGCGTCGGGCTCTACATCGACGCCAAGCCGAGCGTCAACGCCACGCGCATGGACATCCTGACGCCGACGACCGGCTGGAAGGGCGCCGTCTACGCCGCCGCGACCAAGCGCCCGGCATCGCTGCCCGATCCCGGCTGGAGGCGGGGCGCATCGATCGATGCGACGGAAAAGAAGCTGTCGCTGAAGCTCGGCACCGCCGGGCGCTCGTATCGCTACTACCTGATCTGGATCACGAAGCTGCCGTCGGGCGGCAACGTACGGCTCGCCGAGATCTACCTCTTCCAGCCCAAGGGCTGAGGACACGACCCGGCGCGTTGGTCAGAAACGACGGTGCGCGTCGGCCTCGTGGCGCTCGATGCCGATCAGGCACAGGCGATCGAGCAGGTCGGGATAGGCGACGCCGCTCGCGGCCCAGAGCTTGGCGTAGACGCTCGTCGGCGTCTGCCCAGGCATCGTGTTGAGCTCGTTGAGCAGCACCTCGTCGCCATCGACGAAGAAGTCGACCCGCGCCAGCCCGCTGCAGCCGCAGCGGTCGAACGCCTCGACCGCGAGCGCACGGACGCGCTCGGCAGCGGCGCCGGAGATCCGTGCCGGCACGACCAGCTCCATGCCGCCGTCCGTGTACTTGGCCTTGTAGTCGTACCAGTCGGCGTCGCCGCGCAGGACGATCTCCCCGGGAACGCTGGCGCGCGCCGCGCCGGACGCGCCGAGCACCGAGCACTCGACCTCGACGCCCGTCGCGTGCCCCTCGACGATCACGCGGGCATCGTGCTCGGCCGCCTGCGCGACGGCGCCGGCGAACTCCGCCGCGGCCTCGACCCGGACGATCCCGACCGACGACCCGAGCCGCGCCGGCTTCACCCAGCACGGAAACCCGACGACGCCGGGATCGGTGCCGTCTGTCGCACGCGCGTAGGCGACCTGTGGCACTCCGGCATGGGCCATGACGTCCTTGAACAGCAGTTTGTCGATGCAGATCGCGCTCGCCGCGACGCCGGAGCCGACGTACGGGACGGCGAGGATCTCGAGCAGGCCCTGAACGGTGCCGTCCTCGCCGAACGGGCCATGCAGAACGGGAAAGACCACGTCGGCGCCGAGCAGGCCGGCACTCGCGCGCAGCGCCAACTCGGTGCCGTCGTGGCGCCAGCGCCCATCGCGATCGATGTCGACGACGAGCGCCTCGTGGCCGGCCTCGCGAAGACCGCCGGCGACGGCGCTGCCGCTCTCGAGCGACACGTCGTGCTCCGACGAGCGCCCGCCGCGCAGCACCGCCACCCTCACGGCGTCGGGGTCCCGGAGAACCTGCCGATCGTGATCGTCACCGTCGTGCCGCGCTTGGCCGTGGCGTCGGGCCCTCCCGGCGGGTCCTGCGTGATCACCGTGCCGTCGCCGTCCTCGCTCGTCAAGGGCGAATCGACCGTCTTGTACTTGAGGCCGGCAACAGCGAGCGCTGCTGCGGCATCTGCTTCCGTCTCGCCCGTCACGTCGGGAATCGTCACCGTCTTCGGCGCGCTTGCGACCGTCAGCGTGACCGTCGAGCCCTTCGGCGCCTGGCCCGTCGACGGCGCCTGCTCGAGCACCGTGCCCGGGTCGGCGTCCTCGGTCTCCTTGTTGACGACGCTGACCTTGAACCCGGCGTCGCGCAGCGTCGCCGTGGCGTCGTCCACCGTCTGGTCGGTGACGGGCGGCACCTCGACGGGCGGCGGTCCACTCGAGACGACGAGCTGGACGTTGGAACCGATGTCGAGCTGCGAGAACGCCGGCGGATTCGTGCGGATGACATGGTTCTTGACGACCGTCTCGCTGGGCTCGAGCTTGTCCGGCCGGACCTCGAAGCCGGCCTTGCTCATCACCTTGCGGGCAGCGTTGCGGCCAAGATCGTTGACGTCCGGGACCTGCGCCTCCCCTGGGCCGCTGGACACGGTCAGTGTCACCGTCGAGCCCTCGTCGACTTCAGCCCCTGGTGCCGGGTCCTGGCCGACGACGGTCCCCTGCAGCCTGCTCGACGTCACCGATTGCTGCGTCACCTCGAGGCCATCACTGTGCAGCCGTGTTGAGGCGCGGGTGCTCGACGAGAGGCGAACGTCCGGGACGCGGACAGTCTTGCCGCCCGAGAGCAGGATGACCGCGACGATCGCGGCGGCGACCAGCAGCGTCCCCAGCAGCGCCCACGGCCACCACGGCCGTCGCTCGCGCGGCGGCGGCTCCTCGAGCGGGCCCGGCGGGATCGTGCCCCAGAGGTCCTCGCTTGTCGCAGACGCCCTCGCCGGTGTCACGACCAGCGCCGTGCTCGGGGCGGCGAAGGCGGTCGTCGCCTGCGACGACGGTGCCGTCCCGTCGATGATCTGCTGGCGGACCTCGTCCAGCGCCGCCATGAACGCCTCGGCGTCGGGGTAGCGGTCGGCCGGGTCCTTCGCCAGCGCCTTCAGCGTCACGGCCTCGAGCGGTGCCGGGACGTCGGGGTTGAGCTGGCTCGGCGGAGTCGGCGGCGTGTTGACCTGCTTCAGCGCGACCGTCACCGGGCTGTCGCCGTCGAACGGCACCTGGCCGGTCAGCATCTCGTAGAGGACGATCCCGATCGAGTAGATGTCCGACGTCGCGCTGACCGGGTGGCCCTGCGCCTGCTCCGGCGAGAGGTACTGCGCGGTGCCCATGATCGAACCGGTCTGCGTCATGTCCGACGCGCCGGCGCGGGCGATCCCGAAGTCAGTGACCTTGGCGCGGTCCTCGACGTCGATCATCACGTTGTGCGGCTTAAGGTCGCGGTGGATGACGCCGCGGCGATGCGCGAAGCGCGCCGCGCGCAGGATCTGCACGGCGAGGTCGATGGCGCGCAGCGGCTCGAGCGGCGCCTCGGCCTGGATCACTTGCTTCAGGGTGCGACCGTCGACGTACTCCATCGCGATGTACGACGTCCCGTTCCACTCGCCGCGGTCGTAGACGCCGACGACGTGCTGGTGCTGCAGGCCGGCGGCGTGCGAGGCCTCGCGGCGGAAGCGCTCGACGAACTCCTCGTCCTCGGCGAAGCGTTCGTAGAGGATCTTCAGCGCGACGCGGCGCCCGAGCTGGTTGTCCTCGGCGCAGTAGACGTCGGCCATCCCGCCCGATCCCAGCCGGGTGACGATCCGGTAGCGATCGTCGATCATCGTGCCGGGCGCGAGGTCTCTCATCTCTTCAGCAGCTCCTGCATCACGGATTTGGCGATCGGCGCCGCGACGTCGCCGCCGAAGCCTTGAGTCTCGTCGACCGTCACGGCGATCGCGACGCGCGGATGTGCCGCCGGCGCGAAGGCGATGAACCACAGCTTGTTCGGCTGGCCCTGGCCGGTCGTCGTCTCGGCGGTGCCGGTCTTGCCCGCGACCACGACGCCCGGGATCTGCGCTTTTGTGCCCGTGCCTTTCTCGACGACGGAGATCATCGCTTTCGTTACGTCGGCGGCGGTCTGCGGTTTCATCACCGTCGCCTGCAGGCGTGCGCCGATCCGCTTCGTCGTGCGGCCGTCGGCGTCGACGAAGCGATCGCCGATGTGCGGGCGCATCAGCTTGCCGCCGTTGGCGACGGCGGCCGCGACCTCGGCCATCTGCAGTCCGGTCACCTGCAGCTTGTCCTGTCCGATCCCCATCCGGCCGACGTCGACGTACGTGCTCGTCGGCGGCAGCAGCTCGCCCTTGCGGTACTCGCCCGACGCCGACATCGAGCCCTTCGGATAGTCGAGCTTCGGCTTGCTGTCGAAGCCGAAGCGCTCCATGTAGGTGCGCATCGTCTTCTTGCCGAGTTTCTCGGCGACCTGCGCGAAGGCGGTGTTGACGGAGTTGGTCAAGGCTGTCGTCAGATCGATGTTGCCCCACGACTTGCCGTAGTCGTTCTCGAGCGCCACACCGGAGATCTTCACCCCGTTGTCCCCGTTCACCTTGTCTTGCAGGGAGTACTGCCCCGAGTCGAGCGCGGCGGTCAGCGTCACGACCTTCATCGTCGAGCCCGGGGCGTAGCCGAACTGCAGGCTGCGATCGACGAGCGGATCGCGCAGCTCGTCCTTGTTGAGCTTTGCGAGGCCGCCCGGCGTCGAGGCCGTCTTCGGGACATAGGTCGGCGACGACGCCATCACCAGCACGCGGCCGTCGCGCGGGTCGAGCGCCACGACCGATCCACCGGTCACCGGGGCCTCCTGCTGCAGCAACCGCTGCGCCAGCTCCTGCGCCTTCGGGTCGAGCGTCGTTCGCAGGTCGTCGCCGGGGCCGCTGTCGCCGGACAGGTCGTCGAGCAGCGAACGGGCGCCGGACGAAGCGCCGCGGCTGAGCTCGCGGTTGTAGAACGATTCGAGGCCGCTCTGGGTCGTCCGCACGAACGAGTAGCCGACCGGGTGCGCGAAGACCGAGCCGAGCGGGTAGCGGCGCGAGTACACGCCCTCGCTGTTCTTGACGGAGCGGGCGATGACCGTCCCGTCGGCGGCACGAATCAGGCCGCGGCGGATCTTCAGGCCGCGCAGCAGGTCGCGCGAGTTGTCGGCGGAGCGCTCGAGCTCGTCGGAGCGTGCCACGGTCCACCACGACGTCTTTGCCGCGAGCAGCGCGAACAACAGCGTGATGACGACGAACAGCCGCCGGATCGGAACGTTCACGCCTCGCTCCTCGCACGCTCGGAGACGAGCAGCAGCAACGCCAGGAGCACGAAGTTGGCGAGGATCGACGAGCCGCCGTAGGAGATGAACGGCAGCGTCACGCCCGTCAGCGGGATCAGCGCCGTGACGCCGCCGACGATCACGAACACCTGCAGCGCGAAGATGCACGTCAGCCCCGCCGCGAGCAGCTTCGAGAACGAGTCGCGCGCGAGGCTGGCGATCTTGAAGCCGCGCTGGACGATCAGCAGGTAGACGCAGAGCAGGCCGACGGCGCCCGCGAGGCCCGTCTCGTTGACGATCACGGCGTAGATGAAGTCCGTGTGCGGCGCCGGCACGAGCGAGCAGACGGCGGCGCCGTCGCAGTAGCTCTTCGGCAGCTCGAGCACCGCGCCGCCGAAGCCCTGGCCGAGGATGCCGCCGTCGGCTTGCGCGAACAGGCCCTGCGCAAGTTGGTAGCTGCCGCCCGTTCGGTGCAGCAGGACCGTGTTGAACGGGTCGCGCCAGGCGTCGATGCGGTCGGAGATGTGGCCGATGTGGCCGGCGACGAGGTACCCGCCGACGAGGAACAGCACGAGCCCGACGACGACGAACGAGAGCCGGTTCGTGGCGACGTAGATCATCGCCAGGAAGACACCGAAGAACATCACCGACGAGCCGATGTCGCGGATGTAGAACAGCAGCACCATCGCCGAGCCCCAGACGACGAGCAGCGGCCCGAAGTGCTTCAGCGGCGGCAGCGTCACACCCATCACGCGCCGCGACGCGAGCACCAGGACCTGGCGTGTGTCGCGCAGGTAGCTGGCGAGGAAGACGACGATCGCGATCTTCGCGAACTCGGCCGGCTGCACCGTCAGCGAACCGACGTGGATCGCCAGGTAGGCGCCGTTGACGGGCGAGAACAGCCGCGGCAACAGCAGCAATCCGATGCCGCCGATCGCGATCAGGTAGCGGAAGCGCTCGAGCTTGCGGTAGTCGCGCACGGCGACGATCGTCGCGACGAACAGGCCCAGCCCGATCACGAACCACTGCGCCTGCTGCCGTGCGAGCTCGTCGTTGATCCGGTAAATCTCGACGAGGCCGAAGCACGCCAGCACGGCGACGAGCGGGAAGAGGTATGGGTCGGCGTTGGGCAGCGCGACGCGGACGACGAAGTGCGCGGCGACGCACAACGCGAGGAAGGCGCCGCCGTACGTCAGCGAGACGTCGGAGACGTGGTTGTCGCCGTTGAGCCCGCCGAGCAGCTGTCCACGCGAGACGAAGATCGCGGCGAACCCGGCGGTCAGCAGCAACGCGGCCGGCAGGAGGGCGAACAGCTCGCGATTGCGCGCGCTCATCGCGGCGTGAGCTGCCCCAGCTCGAGCTGTTTGGCGAGGTCGCGCGCGTCGTCGTGCGAGCGCAGCTTGTGGTCGACGACCAGCTCGCGCCTGCCCGCCGGCATCTGGTCGACGGTCAGCCCGGTCGTGTACTCGGTCGTGTACAGGTTGATCCCCAGCGGCATCCGGTACGGCAGGCCCTTGAAGACCGCGACCGAGCCGTCCGGCGTCGAGCCGAGGAAGTAGACCGCCTGCGAGGCCAGGTAGGCGCCACTGAGAACCGGCACGGCGATGATCGTCGTGATCACCAGCGGGCCGATCCAGCGCCGGCGACGGCGCTGCTTGGTCTTGGCCGGCAGTCGCGGCGCCAGCCGGCGTCCCCCGCCCGGCTGCTCGTCGCGCATCGCCTCGACGCGCGCGAGCGAGGGCGGCGGCTCAGGCTCGGCGGCCAGCGCGGCGCGGACCTCCTCGGCGCTCAGCGCCGAGGAGCCGGCCAGCGTCAGCTCCGCCGTCTCGGTCGGATCGACGGTCTCCGCAGCCGCCGCGACGTCCTCGAGCGCGAACAGGACGACGGTGATGTTGTCGCGGCCGCCTGCCTCGTTCGCCGCGTCGACGAGCACCCTTGCCGCGTCGTCGAGCGTCGCCGACGCGGTGATCAGCTCCGCGATCAACGTCTCGGAGATCATCGACGTCAGCCCGTCGCTGCACAGCAGGAACACGTCACCGGCGCGGCCGCCGATGTTGACGCGGTCGACCTCGACATCGGGCTCCGCGCCGAGCGCCCGCGTGATGATCGAGCGCTGCGGGTGCTCCTCGGCCTCCTCCGGCGTCAGCTTGCCCTGGCGCACGAACTCCTCGACCAGCGAGTGGTCCTGCGTCAGCCGCTGCAGCACCCCGTCGCGCAGCAGATAGGCGCGGCTGTCGCCGACATGGACGATCGAGACCTCGTCCGGCCCGACATAGGCCGCGGTCGCCGTGGTGCCCATGCCGGCGTGATCGCGATCGGAGATCGACAGCTCGTGGATCCGCCCATTCGCCTCACGGATCCGCGCGACGAGCAGCTCCTCGGCGCTGTCGGGGCCGGGGCTGATCCCCGCCGCCAGGACCTCGATCGCGATCCCCGACGCGACCTCGCCGGCCTGCGCGCCGCCCATCCCGTCGGCGATCGCGAACAGCGGCGCACGGGCGAAGTGGGCGTCCTCGTTCGCACGGCGCTGGCGGCCGGTGTCAGTACGCTGGGAGTAGGCGGAGACGCGCAGCATCAGTCGGTTACCTGTCGAAGTAGGTGAACTCGCTGTCACCGATCCGCACGCGGTCGCCCGCGTGCAGGGTGCTCGGCCCGTCGAGCAGCTCCTCGTTGAGGTACGTCCCGTTCGTCGAGCCGAGGTCCTCGAGCACCATCGCCCCGCCCTGGCGCAGGATCTGCGCGTGGCGCGAGGACGCGAACGGATCGTCGAGGCGGATCTCGGCGCGGTCACCACGACCGAGCACGGCGCCGCCGGCGAGGTCGTACTCCATGCCCGGCTGATGCCCGGGCGCGCGCTCGACGACGAGTCGCGGCTCCTCGCTCGCCGCGGAGGCCGCGGTGTGGAAGCCGGTCGCCTCGTTGTCGAGCATCCGCGGCCCGACACTGTCCGAGGTCCGCCGCAGATCCTTGAGCGCACTGCGCGAGACCCACAGCAGAAACAGGTAGAGGACCGCCAGGAAGCCGAACTTCAGCACCACCGACGCCGGGTCGAGCCCCATCAGCCGACCTCGAACCGGGCGTCGACGGTGCCGACGACGACGTGGTCGCCGGGCTCGAGCGGGTGCAAGGCCGAGATCTCGCGCCCGTTGACGCGAACGCCGTTGGTCGAGCCGAGGTCCGCGATCGTCCAGCGGCCGCTCGCGTCCGCGCGGATCTCCGCGTGGCGCCGTGAGACGTTGGCATCGTCGAGGATCACGTCGCAGTCCCGGCTGCGCCCGATCGTCGCGCCGCCGGCAGCGATCGCGTGATGCCTGCCGGCGACGATCAGCACCGCGCGCGGGACGTGGCGTGGCCGCGACTCCGGCGGCGGCTCCACCGGCAGCTCGGCGGCCGAGTAGATCATCGTGTGGCCGTGGTCGGCCTGCTCGGCCTCGCCAGCGACCGCCTTGACGGTGCGCGCCTGGATGCCGAACTCGCCGAGCGTCAGCCGCTCGTCCGTGCGAAAGCCGATCTGCGGCCGCGAGATCAGCGCCAGGCGCTCGCGTCGCGCGTGCTCGAGGAGATAACCGGCGAGCTCGTCGATCACCTCCTGCTCGACACCCTCGTAGCGAACCCGATCCTGCGCCGACAGCCAGATCACGTACTCGTTCGGCACGTAGGTGCGCGTCAGCGAGACGGTGCGATGCGCGTCCATCTCCTTGGCGAGCTTGCGCGCAAGCTCGACCGGGCGCACCTCGGAGCGGAACACCCGCCCGAAGGTGCCTTCGACGAGGCCGGCGATCTTCTCTTCGAGATTCCTCAGGACCGACATCGATCGTGCCTAACGCGTTGACCAGCGACGAAGCGCAGATGCTAGTGGGACAGCCGATTTCCGCCGTGCGTCGGCGGCCCGCTCACAGGGCTTTCCGCGGCGGCTCACGGAGTGCGTGTGAACACGCGCGCGGCGACCGCCACGAGGGCCGCCAGCGCGGCGGCGCCGACGAGGCCGCGCGGCTCCGCGACACCCGCCGCGTCGGCGATCGCTCGGCCGCCGAGTGCGAGCCCGGTCGCCCATCCGGCCGCGACGAGCAGGTCCAGCGCCGCGACGCGGCCGCGAACGAGCAGCGGCAGCAGCGCGGCGCCCGCGGCCCACAGGGCCGCCGTGGCGATCGTCTCCGTCGTGACGATCTGGCCGAGAGCCGCCCAGGCGGCATCGACGCTCGGGAAGGACGCCGCGACCGGGCCGGTCAGCAGCCGATCGTTGCGCAGCGTCTCCGCAAGCGCGATCCACCACCAGCCGACCGCGCCGAGCGCGGCGCGACGGACGAGCCCACGCGACTGCCCGGCGAAGGCCGGCCAGGCTCCGGCGACGCCGAGCATGCCGAGGCCGACGGCGATTCCCGGCGTCGACCACCACGCCCCCGCCCGCGGCAGCAGTAACGGCAACGGCGCGGCGGCGGCAACGACGATCAGCGCCGGTCCCGGCGCCCCGTTCGCCGCCAGCCACGTCGTCAGCGCGACCACGGTCGCGAGCCAGCCGAGCCGCGGCAGCAGTGCCACGAGTGCGGCGCAGCCCGCCGCGGGCAGCAGCGGGTCGACGTTCGGCGCCGATTCGGCGAACGGCAGCATCACGGCGACGAGCGCGGCGATCAGCGCCGCCGCGAGCGCTCGGCCCTGGAGCGGTACGTGCGGCGCGCGCGGGAGGGATCGGCTGCCGGGCTCGGCCTCCGAGACCTCCGAAAGTGCCGGGACGGCGATCGGGACCGCGGCGAGCTCAGGCCCGCGCAAGCGGCGGCGCGGCGACCGCGGAACGGCGCGGACGAGCGTGCGGCTCGTGAAGTCGTCCCAGCGCGAGGACTCGATCGTGCCCGGCTCGTCGCCGAGCTCGTCCAGCGCCGCGGCGAGGGCCGCGCGCAGCTCGCCGAGGTCGCAGCGCTGGGCCGGGTCCGCGAGGACGGCGTCGTCGAGGGCGTCGCAGAGCTCGCGCGGGAGGTTGCGGCGCAGCCGCCCGAGCGGAGGCATCCGCATGCCGACGCGCCGTGCCGTCGCCGCCGCGCCGGCTTGGCGCACGGGATTGACGCCGGCGAGCGCCTCGTAGAGCACGAGGCCGAGCGAGTAGACGTCTGAAGCGGCCGTCACGACGTCGCCCTCGGCCTGCTCGGGCGCCATGTAGGCCAGCGTCCCGACGACGTCGCCGGTCGCCGTCAGCGCCTCGCCGTCCGCGATGCTGGCGATGCCGAAGTCGGTCAGCTTGGCCACGACCCCGTCGGCCACCGCGTCGGGGATCAGGACGTTGCCCGGCTTGACGTCACGGTGGATGACGCCGCGGGCGTGCGCGTGGGCAAGCGCGTCGCACATCGCGACACCGATGCCGGCGACATCGCGATCGCTCAGGACTCCCTCCCGCAGCAGCTCCGAAAGCGTGTCGCCGCGGACGAGCTCCGAGACGAGGTAGACGGCCTCCTCGTCACGGCCGGCCTCGAACAGCGCGACGATCGCCGGATGCGAGAGCCGGGCCGCCGCGAGCGCCTCTCGCTCGGCCCGGCGCGCCGTCGGCGGGTGCTCGCCGACGGGGATCCGCTTGACGGCAACGTCGCGATCGAGCCGCAGGTCGCGCGCCAGCCAGACGGCGCCGAAGCCTCCCTCGCCCAAGCGCTCGCACAGCTCGTAGCGATCGAGCACGACGGTTCCGACGGCTGTTGCGCTGCGGGTCGCGGTTTCCACCTTCTTCACGCGTTCGACATCGAAGACCGGCTCCTTCAGGTGAAGCCGAAGTTGCAGAAACCACAGCAATCCGCGCGCGGCGGTCATACTGGCCCCCCAGCGTTCCGCTCGGTCTGCGTGTTTCCGTGTCTTTCTTCGACGACGAGGGCAACGAGCCCCCCACCCGTTCAGCGCGTCCTCGGCGCCCTGCGCAGCCGCGCAGCGCCGGCGCACGCTCCCGTGGCAGCGGCACCGGTGGCGGTCCTTCCGACGCACAGCAGCTGATGCTGCGCCGATCGCTGGCGCTCGGCGCCGGCGTCGTCGTCTTGATCCTGCTCGTGCTCGGCGTCAAGGGCTGCCTCGACAGCCGCGCCGACACCGCGCTGAAGAACTACAACCGCGACGTCAACACGATCGTCACCGATTCCAACGACCGCGTCTCGAAGCCGCTGTTCGAGCAGCTCGGCAACGGCGCCTCGAGCGGCCTCGTGCAGAACGTCAACCAGATCCGCGTCACCGCCGACGAGGACTTCAAGCGCGCGGAGGCGCTGTCGGTCCCCGGCGACATGGTCGAGGCGCATCGCCACCTGCTGCTGGCGCTGTCGCTGCGCAGCGAGGGCGTCGGCAAGATCGCCACCGACCTGCGCGACATCACCGGCACGCAGAAGCGCAAGGCGGTCGACCGCATCGCCGGCACGATGCGTGAGTTCCTTACCTCCGACGTGCTCTTCAGCCAGCGCATCGACCCCTACATCCAGGAGACGCTGGACGCCAACGACATCCAGGGCCAGCGGATCGTCGGCAGCCAGTTCCTCCCGGACGACACGTGGCTCTCGGCCGGCACTGTCGGCACGCGGCTCGGCGTCTCCGGCGCCGGCACCACGAGCGGCAACGGCAGCTGCGCGAGCGCCTCCTGCGGCCACGGTCTGACGTCGGTGTCGATCGGCAACACGGCGCTGCAGCCGGGCAACGTCAACAACCGCGTCGCGCTGACGCCGACGAGCGCCTTCACGGTCAACTTCCAGAACCAGGGCCAGAGCGACGAGTTCGACGTCGTCGTCAAGATCGCCGTCTCGGCGGCGGGCCTGAAGACGATCGACGCCCAGAAGCGCGTCGACGAGACGAAGGCCGGCAAGGCCGCGTCGACACAGATCCGCCTGGACTCGACGCCGCCGCTGAACCGCCCGGTGGCCGTCAAGGTCACGATCGCCAAGGTCCCGGGCGAGAAGACGCTCTCGAACAACACGCAGACGTACACCGTCACGTTCACGCAGTAGCGCTCGCTACCGTTCCGACCGTGGACGCGTCGACCGCCGGGATCATCGCCATCGCCGCTGGAGTGATCGCGCTCGCCGCGCTCGCGCTGGCCCTGCGGCTGATCTTCACGGTGCGCACGCTGCGCGCCGCACAGAAGGCCGTGCTCGGCACCCAGGGCGAGCAGGATCTGATCGCCTACGCGACCGGCCTTGCCGAGGCGTTCGACTCGCTGCAGGTGTATGTCGAGCAGACCGCGACCCGGCTCGACGCCCGGCTCGGCACCGCAGAGACGCGACTCGACGCGAGCGTCGCCTACTCCGGGCTCGTCCGCTACGACGCGCTGAACGAGATGTCCGGCCGCCAGTCGACCTCGATCGCGCTGCTCGACGCGCGCAAGACGGGGATCGTGCTGACCTCGATCCACCATCGCGACCAGGCGCGGCTCTACGCCAAGCTCGTCCACGAGGGCCGCGGCGACCTCGAGCTCTCTCCCGAGGAGGCCGACGTGATCCGGCAGGCACTCGAGAACCCCTCCCCCTCAGGGGGACAGGCGGGCACGGCCTGATGCGGCTCGGGCACCTCGGGCCCGCCGGCACCTTCTCCGAGGAGGCCGCGCGGGGCACCGCGCTGCACGTCGGTGCCGAGCTCGTTCCCTACCCGAGCGTCCCGGCGACGATCGGTGCCGTGCTCGCCGGAGACGTCGACCGCGCCCTGGTGCCGATCGAGAACTCGCTCGAGGGCACGATCAACGCGACCGTCGACGCGCTCAGCACCGAGCAGCGGCTCCTCATCGTCGGCGAGCAGGTGCTGCGGGTGACGCAGTGCCTGATCGCTCGTGCCCCGACCGAGCTCGGCGCGATCACGGCCGTCCATTCGCACCCGCAGGGCCTCGCCCAGTGCGCGCGCTTCCTCCACGAGCAGCTGCCCGCTGCGACGCTGCTGACGGCCCCGTCGACAGCGGCTGCGGTGCAGGGCCTGCTCGGTGCCTCGCCGTCCGAAGCGGCGATCGCCTCACGCGCGGCCGCCGAGCTGCACGGCGCGATCGTCCTGCGCGAGGGCATCGAGGACGAGCCCGGCAACGAGACGCGGTTCGTCTGGCTCGCGCGCGACGACGCGGCCGAGCCCTTCCCGGCCGCCGCCGGCGACGCGGCCTGGAAGACATCGATCGTCTTCCAGGGAGCGGGCGACGTCACGCCGGGCTGGCTCGTGCGCTGCCTGTCGGAGTTCGCCTTCCGCGGCGTCAACCTCGTCAAGATCGAGTCGCGGCCGGCACGCTCGAAGCTCGGGCACTACGTCTTCCTCGTCGACTGCGAGGGCGCGATCGCGAGCGACGACGTGCGCGGCGCCGTCGACGGCGTACGCACCCACTGCGACCAGGTACGGGTCCTCGGCAGCTACCCGATCGCCGTCCGCGACGAGCCGATCGCGGCGCCGAACACGGCCTGAGAGCTCCCCGGAACGCCACCGGCCCGACGGACCCCCTGGCTACACTTCCCCGCCAGGATGGCCCCGCAGGCCCCCTTTCGCGACAGCAGCGTTCCGCGCGTCGGTCAGCGGCGGAGCGAGCATGGCGCGGCCGGCCGAGTGCTCGTCCTCAACGCGACGTACGAGCCGATCAACGTCTGCACCGTCCGCCGCGCCGTGATCCTGCTGCTGAAGGAGAAGGCGGAGCTGCTCGAGCGCGCGACCTGGGAGCTGCGCTCGGAGCGCGCGACGATGGCTCGGCCGATGGTGATCAGGCTCGTGCAGTACGTCAACGTCCCCCGCGACACGCACCGGCGCAAGATCACGCGCCGCGCCGTCTTCGCGCGCGACGGCTGGACCTGCCAGTACTGCGGCAGCCGCACGACGCTGACCGTCGACCACGTGATCCCGCGCTCGAAGGGCGGCCCGTCGAGCTGGGAGAACATCGTCGCCTCCTGCGCGCCGTGCAATCGGCGCAAAGGTGACATGACGCCGATCCAGGCCAACATGCATCCGGCCCGCACGCCGGCTGCTCCTCACCCCCAGGTGTTCATCCACGTCGCGTCGCCGACGATTCCGCTGGCCTGGCAACCGTGGCTGCCCGAGACCTCGACGCGCCGCAGCTTGCCGTCGGCGACGGTGATCGCCTCGGTGTTGCAGAACCGCGTCCCGTCACCGCGCGTGGCGATGTAGCTGACGACGACCTCGTCGCCGCTCTCGATCAGACGCGTGACCTCGAACGACTCCAGCGACTGCGCGTTCGGCCAGCAGCGCTCGAAGTACGTCGCGCGATCGATGCCGACGTCGGCCGGGCTCGAGAACACGAACTCGTCGGCGATCAGCCGTTCGATCGCCGCGCGGTCGCCC
>DASRHW010000093.1:0-25213 GCA_035650375.1 Solirubrobacteraceae bacterium
CGACGCCTGGATCTTCCTGATCCACCTCACCGGCATCAGCTCGCTGATCGGCGCGATCAACCTCTACGCGACGATCGCCAACATGCGCGCGCCGGGCATGGGCTGGGGCCGCCTGCCGCTGTTCGTCTGGACGATCCTGACGTACGCGGTCCTGCTGATTCTGGCGCTGCCCGTCGTCGCCGCCGCGGTGACGATGCTGCTGACCGACCGCCACTTCGGGACGCACTTCTTCGACCCGACGCAGGGTGGCTCGCCGCTGCTGTGGCAGCACCTGTTCTGGTTCTTCGGGCACCCCGAGGTCTACATCATGGTGCTGCCGGGCTTCGGCATCATCTCCGAGGTCCTGCCGGTGTTCGCCCGCAAGCCGATCTTCGGCTACAAGGCGATCGCCGCGTCGACCGTCACGATCGCCTTCCTCGGCCTGCTCGTCTGGGCGCACCACATGTTCTCGACGCCGAGCCCGACCGTCGTGCTCGTCTTCTTCATGCTCGGCTCGTTCCTGATCGCGGTGCCGACCGGCGTCAAGATCTTCAACTGGATCGCGACGCTGTGGCGCGGCCAGATCGAGTACACGACGGCACTGCTGTTCTGCGTCGGCTTCATCGGCACGTTCACGATGGGCGGGATCACCGGCATCTTCCTCGCCGTCTTCCCCGTCGACTGGCAGCTGACCGACACCTACTTCGTCGTCGCCCACCTCCACTACGTGCTGATGGGCGGCGCGGTCTTCGGGATCTTCGCCGGGATCTACTACTGGTTCCCGAAGATCACCGGCCGGATGCTCAGCGAGGGCATGGGCAAGGTCAGCTTCGCGCTGATGCTGGTCGGCTTCCACGTGACCTTCCTGATCCAGCACTCGGCCGGCCTCAGCGGCATGCCGCGACGGGTCTACGAGTACTCCGACACGGGCCACCTGGTGCTCTACAACCGGATCTCGACGCTCGGCTCGTTCATCCTCGCGCTCGGCATCCTCGTCACGACGATCAATGTGCTGCGCAGCTACAAGAAGGGGCCGATCGCAGGCCCCGACCCGTGGAAGGGCAACACGCTCGAGTGGTTCACGACGTCGCCGCCCCCGGTCAACAACTTCGATGTCGTCCCGCGGGTCCGCTCGGTCGAGCCGATGAAGGACATTCGCCGCCAGGTCGCTCGCAACGGCGCGCCGCACGAGCATGAGCCCGGCCCCGGCCGCGAGTCGCTGATCCACAGCTGATGGCCGCGGCACGTGCCATCGCGCTGCGCAGGCCCGCCGCCGCAGTCACGCTCGCGGCGGACCTGCTGTCGCTGACGAAGCCGAAGGTCCAGTCGCTGCTGCTGCTGACGACGGTGACGACGATGCTCGTCGCCGGCGAGCCGTCGATCGGCCTGATCCTGGCGACCTGCCTCGGCGGCTACCTGTCGGCCGGTGGCGCGGGTGCGATCAACCACATGCTCGACCGCGACATCGACATCCACATGCCGCGAACCGCCGATCGGCCGATCGCCGCCGGCCGGATCTCACCGCGGGCCGGGCTCCTGTTCGGCCTCGCACTGGCGGCGGCCTCGCTCGTCGAGCTCTCGCTGCTCGTCAACCCGCTCGCCGCGGCGCTGTCGTTCAGCGGATTCCTCGGCTACACGGTGCTCTACACGATGGTGCTCAAGCGCCGCACGTGGCAGAACATCGTCTGGGGCGGCGCTGCCGGCGCGGTGCCGCCGCTCGTCGCCTGGGCCGCGGTGACCAACTCGGTCAACGGCACCGCCGTGATCCTCTTCTTCATCATCTTCTTCTGGACGCCGCCGCACTTCTGGGCGCTGTCGCTGCTGATGAAAGACGAGTACGCGCGCGTCGGCGTGCCGATGCTGCCCGTCGTCCGCGGCGAAGCCGAGACGCGCCGCCAGATCGTCCTCTACACCGTGCTGCTCTACGCGGTCACGCAGCTTCCGTTCTGCGCCGGCGGAATGGGGCCGCTGTACCTCGCCTTCTCGCTGATCCTCGGGATCGGCTTCATCTACCTCGCGGTGCGCCTGCTGCGCCGCGGCGACCGTCGCAGCGCACTGGTCCTCTACCTCTTCTCGCTCGCCTACCTGGCGCTGCTGTTCGTGGCGATGGTCGGAGACGCGAAGCTCTAGCGCCCGTCGCTAGGATCCCCGCTGATCGCCATGGACCGCTTCCTCGCCCGCAAGAACCTCCGCTCGGCCCTGATCCTCACGGTGATCAGCCTTGCCATCTTCGCGGCCTCGTTCATCGCCGCCTGGATCTACGTCTCATGACCCCGCTCGAGCCCAAGACGCCTCCGCCGGGCGAGGAGATTCACCTCCCCGGCGGCAGCATCCAGCCCTTCCTGCTGGCGATCTTCATCACGATGGCGCTGGTCGGCGTCACCGTGAACTGGTGGCTCACGATCGCGGGCGGCATCGGCTTCGTCTGGGTCCTGATCCGCTGGATCGCGGACACGCGCCGTGACATCGGCGAGCTCCCGCTGCACCACGACCACTGAGTGTCTGATCGGGCGCTGACCCGGTCTTGAACGAGAACTAGGCCGCGGAGCTCAGCACCGCGCTCGGCGGGGCGTCGCAGATCGCACCGTCGTCGGTCCAGCAGCGGACGATGTCGCGCATCGAGACGATGCCGACGACCTCGCCGTGCTCGAGCACGACGAGATGGCGAAAGTCGCCGCGAATCATCGCGACGGCCGCCTCCTCGAGCGACCAGTCGGGCGCCGCGTAGACAAGGTCGGCGGTGAGGTGATCGCCGACACGCTCGCTGTCGGCGTCCTCGCCGGCACCGAGCGACCGCAGCACGTCTCGCTCGGTCAGGATCCCGACGCCCACGGCGTCCGGATCGACGACGACCGCCGCGCCGACGCGACGCTCGGCCATCCGTGCGGCGGCCTCGCGGAGCGTGTGGCCCGGCCCCAGCGTCAGCACGACGTCGCTCATCCCGTTCCTGACCTGCATGTGCGCCTCCCGACTGAGCTTGCAACGATTGCCTCAAAGTAGGCTATCAGGAGACCGAGGTGTGAGCGATCGCCACCCCGGGAACCACCATCGAACCCGGAGGCTCTTCGACGCCGGGATCCGATGCCCGTTCAGCGCCCAACCACAGTCCGGCTCCGCACGTCGCTCTATGACGACGCCGTCGCGATCGTCACCTCCGAGTACGGAGCCAACCTCTCGCTCGACGACATCGCGCGACGGGTCGCGTCCTCGCGCCGCCAGCTGCAGCGGGCCTACGCGGAAATCGGCCAGACGACGTTTCGCGAGCACCTGACCGCGGTCCGGATGGAGCGCGCGGCGGAGCTTCTCGAGCAGCGCGACCTGACCGTCCGCGACATCGCCCGCCGGGTCGGATATCGCCAGCCGGCGCAGTTCGCGAAGGCGTTCCGGCGCCACCACGGCGCGACGCCGTCGCGCTACCGGATGCAGCTCGCGCTGGCCTGACGGAGACCCCCGTGGCCAGCCCTATCCGAGCGGCAGCCCGCCAGCTCGAACGGCCGTCGTCATCCGGCACGCCCTCCATCCCGGCGAAGCCATAGGATTCCGCGCCGTGAGGAGAGGCAACCGGACCGTCATCGAGATGCTCGTCGTCGGCGTCGTCGCGTCGGCGATCGGAATCGCGATCGCACTCGCGATCGATTGGTTCCCGCCGGCCGCTTCGAAGCAGGCCGGGCCGATCGACACGTTGTGGGACGTCCTGCTGATCATCTCGGTCCCGGTCTTCGTTCTCGTGACCGTGGTCGTGCTGTTCTCGGTGCGCGAGTTCCGCATGCGGCCGGGGCAGGAGCTCGAGGACGGCGCGCCGATTCACGGCAACACCCGGCTCGAGGTGATCTGGACGACGATCCCCGCGGTCATCATCGCCTCGCTCGTCGTCTACGCCTACCTGGTCCTACGCGACATCGAGAAGGCTCCGGCGAACGCGTCGACGGAGATGCGCGTCAAGGTCACCGGCCAGCAGTTCGCCTGGGAGTTCGAATACCCGCAGGCGGGCGGCAAGACGATCAAGGCCAACCAGCTCTACGTGCCGAAGGGGACGTCGGTCAAGTTCGACATCGTCGCCAAGGACGTCCTGCACGACTTCTGGGTCCCGGCCTGGCGGATGAAGATCGACGCGGTGCCCGGGATCACGACGCACTACCGGATCACGCCGACCAAGCTCGGCGAGTACCCGATCGTCTGCGCCGAGCTCTGCGGCCTCGGCCACGCCTTCATGCGCGCGACGGCGCACGTGCTGACACCGAGCAACTTCAGTGCCTGGCTCAAGCGGCAGGGCGCGGCCTCGTCCACCACGGCGAGCAGCGGTGGCGGCAGCACCACGGCGACGAAGCCCGACGGCAAGAAGCTGTTCGCGAGCACCGAGCTCGCCTGCTCGAGTTGCCACACGCTTGCGGACGCGAAGGCGACCGGCACGACGGGCCCGGATCTCGACAAGGTGCTCGCCTCCGCGTCGCTCGCCGACATCAAGCAGGACATCGCCTCGCCGAACGCCGAGATCGCCGCCGGCTACCAGGCCGGGATCATGCCGCAGGACTTCGCCAAGCGGCTGACGCCGGCCGAGCTCACCGCCCTCGCCACCTACCTGAAAACGGTGACGGCGAAGTGACGACTCCGTGGAGGAACCGCTGATGCCCGAGATCGTGCGACGCCCAGGACTCGCCCGCGGAGGGGTATGGCTGCTCGCTGGGATCGCCTTCTCGTTCGGCGTCAGCTGCCTGACCCGCGCGCTGTACCACCTCGACACGATCGACGGCGACTCGATCGCGCGGATCGCGATGCTCGCCGCGCCGTTCTTCTTCCTCGCCGGCCTCGGCGCCTTCAGCTACTGGTTCTACTGGGCATCGGGCAAGCCGACGCTGCCTGAGGACCACTCGGCTCACGGCGCCCACAGCTGGAAGGACTACTTCCGGATCAACACCGATCACAAGGTGATCGGGATCCAGTACACGGTCCACTCGTTCGTCTTCCTCTTCATCGGCGGCCTGATGGCGATGCTGATGCGCGCCGAGCTGGCCGCGCCGGGCCGTCAGTTCGTCGACGCGAGCACCTTCAACGGGCTCTTCAGCGTCCACGCCTCGCTGCTGATCTTCCTCTTCATCATCCCGGTCTTCGCCGGCCTGGCGAACTTCGTCCTGCCGCTGATGATCGGCGCGCCGGACATGGCGTTCCCGCGGCTCAACGCGTTGAGCTTCTGGCTGCTGCCGATCGCCGGCGTGATGATGCTCGGCTCGTTCTTCGCCCCCGGCGGCTCGTTCTCGAGCGGCTGGACGGCGTACGCGCCGTTGTCGACCAGTGCCCCACTCGGTCAGGACATGTTCACGATCGGCGTCCAGTTCGCCGGCGCGTCGTCGATCGCGACGGCGCTGAACTTCCTCGTCACGATCATCACGATGCGCGCGCCGGGGATGAGCTTCTTCCGGATGCCGCTGCTCGTCTGGGCGAACTTCTCGACCTCGCTGCTCGTGGTCATCGCCACCCCGTTCATCGCGGCGTCCCAGTTCTTCGTGCTGCTTGACCGCGGCCTGGGCTTCCGCTTCTTCGACCCCGGCGAGGGCGGCGACGTGCTGATGTACCAGCACGTCTTCTGGTTCTACTCGCACCCGGCCGTCTACATCATGATGCTGCCGGGCTTCGGGATCATCAGCGAGATCCTCGCCTCGAGGGCGCGAAAGCCGATCTTCGGCTATCGGATGATGGCCTTCTCGCTGTTGGCGATCGTCGTCCTCGGCTTCACGGTCTGGGCGCACCACATGTTCGTCTCGGGCATGCAGTCGTGGATCCGCGTGCCGATGATGGTCACGACCGCGATCATCGCCGTGCCGACGGGGATCAAGATCTTCTCCTGGCTGGCGACGCTGTGGCGAGGGATCATCCACCTGCACACGCCGATGCTGTTCGCGCTCGGCTTCCTGACGATGTTCACGCTCGGCGGGCTCTCCGGCGTGATCCTGGCGATGATCCCCGTCGACATCCACGTCAGCGACACCTACTTCATCGTCGCTCACATCCACTACGTGCTGTTCGGCGGCTCGCTGTTCACGATCTTCGCCGGCGTCTACTACTGGTTCCCGAAGATGACCGGGCGGATGTTCGACGAGGGCCTCGGCAAGCTGCACTTCTGGACGACGTTCATCTTCTTCAACGCGACGTTCGCGCCGATGCACCTGATCGGCGTCGAGGGCATGCCGCGGCGCGTCGCCGACTACTCCGAGCAGTTCGCGGGCTGGAACCTCGCGATCTCGATCTCGAGCTGGTTCCTCGGTCTGTCGACGCTGATCTTCCTCTACAACATGGTCTCGTCGTGGCGCGGCGGCCCGCGCGCGCCGTCGAACCCGTGGCGCGCGCTGACGATCGAGTGGCAGGTGTCTTCGCCGCCGCCGGTGTTCAACTTCGACAGCCTGCCGACCGTCGTCGGCGGCCCGTACGAGTACGGCGTCCCCGGTGCGGTGCACGCGGTCTTCAAGGCCCCCGACCAACCGGTCACGGCGTCGAGCTCCTCACCCACGAGGGAGGCTCACTGATGCCCACGATCCTCGTCGTCGCCAACCAGACGCTGGCCGGCCAACCGCTGATCGATGCCATCCTCGACAAAGCCGGAGAAAGCGAAGGGGGCCCCGCCTCCGGCACCCCCAAGGCCAGGGTGGTCATCTGCGTGCCGCGTTCGCGGCCCAAGCACGGTGCGCTGATCTACGACGAGGCCGTCTACGACGCCGCGCAGGTCAGAATCGACCTCGCACGCGGGTTCCTGCGCCAGCACGGGATCGAGGCCGTCGGCGACGTCGGCGATCCCGATCCGTACACGGCGACGATGGACGCCGTCGCCGACTTCTCGCCCGACGAGATCATCGTCTCGACGCTGCCGGCGGCCTCGTCGGGCTGGCTCAAGCGCGACCTGATCGAACGGATCGAGGGCGCGACCGGGCTGCCGGTCACCCACATCACGACGGACGTCGAGACACAGAGGCACTCGTTCGGGGTCACGCTGGTGGTCGCAAACCGGACGACGAGCGGCCCCGAGCTGATCGAGGCGCTCAAGGCCAAGGCCACCGACGACGGCCACCGCTTCATCGTCGTCGTGCCTCAGGAGGGCGGTGGCGGTGTCGCCGCGGCGGCCGCCCGTGGGCGGCTCAGCCAGCTGCGCGAACGCGCACGCGTCGCAGGGCTCGTGACCGCGGGCATGGTCGGCGACCCCGACCCGTTCACGGCGACAATGAACGCCCTCGAGCTGTTCCGGATCCGCGACGTCGTCATCTCGACGCTGCCCGAGACGCGCTCGGGCTGGCTGCGAGCCGACCTCGTCGAGCGCGTCCGCCGCGCGAGCAACCTGCCGGTCGAGCACGTCGTCGCCGGGCAGCCGGCCGCGGGCGCGGCACAGGAGGCGTGATGGAAGCCGCCGCGATCAGCCACGACCTGCACGAGCACCACGGCCCACCGGCCGCGAACCACTCCTCGCGGGTCGACCCGCCGATGCTCGGGATGCTGCTTTTCATCATCTCCGAGATCATGGTCTTCGGGGCCTTCTTCACGGCCTACTTCTTCATCCGCGTCGTCAACGGCGACCAGTGGTTCCCATTCGAGGGTCACCACCTTCCCGTCGCCGTCGCCTTCGTCAACACCACCATCCTGGTGTCGTCGTCGTTCACGCTGCACTGGGCAGAGACGTCGCTCAAGCGCAACAACCGCGCCGCGTTCAAAGCCGGGATGCTGTCGACGTTCCTGCTCGGCCTGACGTTCCTGTTCGTCCAGATCAACGAGTACGTGCACATCGGCTTCGCGCCGCACGACTTCGCCCAGGGCTCGGTCTTCTACGGCCTCACGGGCCTGCACGGCGCACACGTCGCGATCGGCCTGCTGCTGCTCGGCATCGTCACCCTGCGCGCCTTCCGCGGCCACTTCTCGCCCGAGTCGCATCGCGGCGTCGAGATCCCGGGCATCTACTGGCATTTCGTCGACGCCATGTGGATCGTCGTCTACTTCAGCGTCTACGTCCTCTAGCACCCGAGCGGCCCGGCGACGCCGATGCTCAACCCTCTGCGCTCCGAAGGCGAAGCCTTCCGCCTCCTGCTCTGGATCATCGCGATCGTCGTCGCGATCGCGGTCGTCGTACTCGCTGTCCGCGCCCTCACGTAGCCGGCTGAGGTGACCGTCGCATCGCCGGGCCGCCTGTCACGGCTGCGGCGAAGCGCGCCTGCGACGCTCGCCGCCCCCAGCCGGCCATCGGCGCCCGCGACCGGCGAGTCCCCGCGCCGGCGCGTGTGATCCTCGCTCAGACGTGGTAGCCAGCGATTGAACGACCAGGAGGTTGGACATGAGCACCGCGCCGTTGTTGACGACCCTTGAGGCGACCAAGACGGTCGCGCTGACGACGCACCGTCGCGACGGAACACCCGTCACGACACCGGTGAACGTGGTCGTCGACGATGGCCACGCCTACTTCCGGACATGGGAGACGTCGGGAAAGGCGAAGCGACTTCGCCATGACTCTCATGTCGAAGTCGCGCCGGCCACGTACTCAGGACGGCGGCGTACCGGTCCGGAAGTCGGCGCCCGCGCCCGGCTCCTGGGTGACGACGAGGAGGTGAAGGCCGGGCACGCTCTCAGACGGGCGTTCCCGTTCTTGCATGGGGTCCTCGTACCGCTCACGCACCGAATCAAGCGCGTCCGGACGGTGCACTACGAACTGCTGGAGCCGGTCTCCGTCGAAGCCACGGCGCCGCGAAGTACGCAGCCCCGCGAGAGCACTACTTGACGGTGAGCGTGCCCTTCATGCCGGCGGCCTCGTGCCCCGGCACTTCGCAGATGTAGGTGTACTTGCCGGGAGCGAAGTTCGCCTCGAAGCTCGAGTCGCCCTTGGCGACGATCTTGCCGGCGCCCTTGCCCTCGATCGCGATGTTGTGGTCGACACCGGATGTGTTCGGCATGTTGACCGTGATCTCGCCCGCGGTGCCGGTCGCGGTCTTGTTCTCGAACAGCAGCTGCCCGGTGGGATCGGCCGGAATCGTCAGCTTGCCGTTCTTCTCGACGGCAGGCTTGCTCGAGCCCGCGGGCGTCACGGCCGTCGCGAGCAGCCCGCCGTCCTTGCCCGACTTCGCGGCGACGCTCGCCACGTAGGCGGCGACGTCCTCGGCGTCGTCACCGGTGACGAGCTTCGCCGGCATCACGCCCATCCGGTTCGGGATCTCGATCTGCTTCAGCACGACACCGTGGACCGCGGAGGTCCCGAAGCCGTCCTGAATGTCACGGCGGAACGCCTCGTCGAGATTCGGCCCGGTCGTCCCCTTGGTGCCGGCACGGTTGAGCACGTGGCAGGAGCCGCACTTCTGGACGAAGAGCTGCTTTCCGGCAACGAGATCGGCGTGCTCGCCGCTCTTCGCGGAGCAGCCGGAGAAGACGATCGTCAGCGCGGCGCCGAGTCCGACGAGCGCAAGCTTGGGAGCAGGCGTCATACGGCGCGGGACTCTATCGGCTAGGAGGGCGGCATGAGCGCGTCGAGACGCCCCTCGGCGGCGTCGAGCAGGCCACGGGCGACTCCCTCCCAGGAGAACCGCTCGCGCGCGGTCTCGACCAGCGCGGCGCGCGTGGCCGAGCGCAGCTCGGGCGAGGCCTCGAGCCAGCGCACGAGACGATCGGCGAGCTGCTCGACGGCGCCGGCGCCGAGCTCGAACGACAGCAGCTCACGAGCGTCAGGCGGAACGGACCGCGCGAGAGTACGCGTGACCTCCTGCAGCCCCGAGTGCGCGGCGCTGACCGGCAGGACGCCGCAAGCCGCCGCCTCCGCGGCAACCATGCCGAAGGCCTCGGGAAACGTGCTCGGGACCACCTGTGCGTCGCACAGCGGCAGCAGCTCGGCGAGCTCCTCGTGGTCAAGCCGGCCGACGATCGTCAGCCGCTCGGTGAGCCCCGCGCCGGCAGCGACGTAGGCGTCGCGACGCGCGCCGTCGAGGCCGTCGAGGAACGCCGCCAGCATCGTCAGAGACGACTCCGGGCCGCCTTCGCCGGCACGGCCCACGCGCGCGATCTCGGCGGCGGCTTCGAGGTCGCCCGCGGCGATCGCGGCGATCAGGAGCTCGAGGCTGTCGCAGTAACCGCCGAAGCCGACGACGACAAGGCGCGCATCGGGGACGCGCGCGAGCACCAGCGGCCACGCGGCGACCAGCAGGTCGACGCCCTTCGAGACGATCAGCTTGCCGACGAAGAGCACCAGCCGCTCGTGCTCCGGGTCGAGCTCCGTCAACGCGCTGCCGGCTTCGGCGTCGGCGCGGGCGAACGAGCCGCCGCCGGACGTCGCGTCCGAGCGCTCGAGTGCATGCGCGAGCGCGACCAGCCGGCCTGCCGCCTCGCTCCGCTCGCGCGGGGCGAACTGCTCGATGTCAACCCCCGGCGGTCCCAGCCGCGTCCGCTCGACGACCGTCGGGTCCTCGAGCGTGTCCCAGAGCGACGTCGCGGTGTGCAGCGAGCCCACGAGCACGGCGCGGGCGCGTTCGAGCCCCTCGCGCGCGTAGGGCAGGAAGCGTGCGGGATCGCGTTTGACGACGTACTCCAGCGCGCTGCCGTGGATCTTGACGGCGTAGGGAACGTCCGCCGGCAACGCGCGAGCGAGGATCACCGGGCCCATCACGAGATGGTTCGCCAGGGCGACGTCTGGCCGGTGACGAGCCGCGACCTCGGCCACGGCGGCGACGTTGGCCGCGATGTAGGCCGCGATCTCCGCGTCGGTGCACTCCAGGAACTGCTTCGCGTCGAACCCGTCGTAGTGATCGACGACGTAGACGGGCAGCATCCGCCCGATGTCGGGGTTGTGGACGGTGACGCCAGCGGGCAGGCCGAGGGGCTCCGGATCGCGCTCCTGGCACACGAGATCGACCTCGTGCCCGAGCCGCGCAAGCGTCGCCGCGAGCTGCACGTTGTAGACGTTGGATCCCGTGCCCTGGAGCAGGTATCCGTGGAAGATGAGGACGCGCATGCCGCTGGTAGAGTCTCGCCGGTGAACGGCCAGCGCTACCGGTTGCGTACACCTTCGACGGGTCGAGAGATCATCCTTGAGGCCGAGCCAGGCCAGATCTATCGCGATCGCCAGACCGGCGAGGAGCTGCAGGTCATCGGCAAGCTCGTCCCACTGGCGCCGTCCCCCTCTCAGCTGCCATGGGCGGTCGAGAACCTGCGCTTCTGCAACTGGTGCGACCAGCTCGCGCAGCGGGACCTCAACGACTGCCCGACCTGCGGACGACGGATGAACCCGATCGAGCCATGACGCCGCTGCGGCCACGCCATGCCGTGATCGCCGCGGTCGCGGCTGTCGCCGGGTTCGCCGCGGGCTGTGGCGGCTCAAGCGTCTCCTACAACGCTCCGAAGACGACGCCGGCGCTGACGGTGCCCGCGGTCAGCGCGGCCGACGCGGCGACGACCACCGCGACGACGTCGACGACCGACACCTCGACGACGCCCACGAACAGCAGCACGACACCCGTGCAGACGACCGCGCAGACGACGACGCAGTCGACGACCGGAGGCGCCAGCTCCGGTGGGACGACGCAGACGACCCAGACGACGCAGACCACCGGTGGCGCAGACGCCACGTCCGGGTTCTGCACGCAGAACCCGGGCGCCTGCTAGCGCGTAGAGCGCGCTCCGGCGCGTTCAGCTGACGCTCTGGGCGCCGGCCGGCAGCCAGAGCGCCTGGCGACGGCTCCGCGTGGGAGCCGTCGCAGCATGGCTCAGGGCGTCGTCGCCGTCGGCGTTGTCGTCGTCGTGGTCGGCGTCGTCGTCGTGGTCGTCGGCGTCGTTGTCGTCGTGGTCGGCGTCGTCGTGGTCGTCGTACCGGTCGTCTTCGTCTGCGACGGGTACGTCACGAGTGTCGCCGTGTATGTCAGCCTCGCCGTGCGATAGAGGCAGGCGTACTGGACCTTGGTCAGGCTCACCGCCAGCTGTGCCGACTGCGTCGTGTTGTCGTCGCACTTGCCCTTGGCGCGGCTCGCCCGCCACGACGTGTCGCCGCCGAGACCGACGGCAAGGACGGGCGCCCATGTCGGCACCGTGATCGCGACGAGGTAGCCCTTCTTCACGGAGATGCTCCGAACCAGCGGGAACTGCGCCGTCGTGCCGAAGTACGGCTGCAGCAGTTTCAGCGGGCTCTGCGCCACGACCGTGTAGTTGAGGCTCTTGCTCGGCTTGAGAATCGACAGCTGCGCCTGCGCGGCCCCGCCGTAGCCGTCCTGGAAGAACTTGATCTGGTCAGGCCCCGGGTTGCCCAGCGCGAGCGTCCAGGCGACGAGTCTCCCGCTCTTCGGGACGATCATCAGCCCCCGCGTCGTGCCGACCTTGGCTTGGTAGCCGGTCGTGCGGGTCAGCGCGAGGCAGGGCTTCGCCGGGCACGCCGGCTTCGCCACCTCGGTGGTCGAACCTATTTCGATGATGGACGCGCCGGCTGGCTGAACGATCACAGCGAGCGCGAAAAGGGTGGTCATCGCCACAAGGAAACGCTTCATCGGAACGCATTCAACACGAGATGGCGGCAGAGGTTGTGTTCCGACACGTTGCACCCGCAATCGAATCGCCCTCTGGAGCGTCAGTCTTTGGCGTCGCGCACTGCCGGATAGCGAGCGGTCTTCGGCGCGTCCGGGACGCTGTCGACGCAGGTCGCGCTCGAGCAGCCCGGCTTCGTCGCCTCGACGCCGAAGCGCAGGGACTTGGGCGATCCGATCGCCGAACGCGCGAAGCGGATCGTGATCGAGCGCTGCGTCGGACGCGTGACGGTCGCCTTTCCGATCAGCTTCGGCAGCGTGTGCCCGCGCTCGCGCAGGACCTCGCCGCGCATCGACGCACCGTCGGCCGCGACGGTGGCGCAGACGAGGTAGTCCGGTGCCGCCGCTGCGGGGTCGGCCTTCGTGTAGAGCCGGAGGCAGACCGATCCGGGCACCCGGTCGTCACCGGCGAGCAGCGCCTTTGACTCCCATGGCGCCGCCATCGTCACGATCGCCCGCAGCCTCTGGTCCTCGCCGAGCCCGAAGCGCACGGCGGCGACGTCGAGCGCGCCGGGCACGTCGCCCTTGGCGTCGACGATGACGGCCTCCCCCGCCGGTGTCGCCGCGAGCGCGGTGCCGCAGATCGCGGCGCTGAGCGCCGCGATCGTGCAGCCGACCACGGCGCCGCTGCGCATCAGGCCACCAGCTCCGCGCCGAGCGCCGCGATCTCGTCGAGGTCTGCGGGCGCGGGCGTCCACGGCAGCCGCAGCGGATCGCCGGGATAGCGCGGGATCACGTGGACGTGGAAGTGGAACACCGTCTGCCACGCCGCCGCACCACAGCTGTTGATCAGGTTGACGCCGGCGGCGCCGAGCCGCTCGCGCTGTCGCGCGGCGATCCGCTTCGCCGTGCGCGCGCACGCGGCGAGATCGTCGTCGGCGACGACGAGCAGATCGGCGGCGTGCGCCTTCGGTACGACAAGCGCGTGGCCGCGCGTCGCCGGGTGGATGTCGAGAAACGTGAGCGTGCGCTCGTCCTCGTCGATCGTCGTCGCGGGCAGCTCGCCCGCGACGATCCGGCAGAACAGGCAGTCCGGATCAACACCCATGCGGCGGGAGCATGACGACCCGCGGCCGCCGTTGCCACTCAGAGGCGTCGTGCGAGATCGAGCGCCTGCTCGCGCGTGCGTACCTCGCCGGCGTACTGCGCCTCGCTCAGGGCAGCCAGGATCCGGCCGATCTCGGGTCCCGGGGCGAGCCCCAACTCGTCCCCGCGCAGCAGGGGCGCCGGTGCCCCGCCCGCGTCGTGCCAGTCGAGCGCTCGCGGCAGTAGGTCGCCGACGAGCTCCATGTGGCTCTCGATCGACTGCTCCGCCTTGCGGCCGCGCGTCGCCAGACGGTCGGCGACCGACAACAGGACGACGTCGGCTTCGACCGGCTCGGTGACCGACAGGTAGCCGTAGACGTCGCGCGCCGACAGCGGACGACGGTGGACGAGCATGCCCGGGCGCAGGTGGTGCAGCGTGATCGCCGCGACGTGCGCGCGCAGCCGCTCGGATGCCCGCAGCCGTTCGAGCACCGCCCGTGCAAGCTCCGCGCCCTGCCGGTCGTGATCGCGAAAGCCGAAGCCGCCCTCGGGCAAGGGCGCCTGGGTCTGTGGCTTGGCGCCGTCGTGCAGCAGGGCCGCCCAGCGCAGCGCACCGCCGCGTGTCAGCTCGTCGGCGAGCGGCTCCGCGAGCAGCGCGGCGGCTCGATGCCCCTCGGCGGCGCCGATCAGCGCCGCTGGGTCGCGTTCGAGCTCGACCACTCGGTCAAGCACCTCGAGCGTGTGGCCGTAGGCGTCGAGGTGGTGGTAGCGAGTCTGCTCGACGCCGCGCAACGCGGCGAGCTCGGGCAGCGCGACCACGAGCGCACCGACCTGCTCGAGCAGCTCGAGGCCGCGCCGCGGCTGCTCGGCGCCGATGATCCGCTTGAGCTCGGCGAACACCCGCTCCTGCGCGACGGCGACGACGCGCGACGCCTCGGCGCGGGCGGTGGCAGCGGTCGCCCGGTCGATCTCCAGCGACAGCTCGCAGGCAAAGCGCGCGGCACGAATGACGCGCAGCGGGTCGTCGCTGAACGTGTCGGTCGACGTCATCCGCAGCCGTCGCGCCTCGAGGTCCCCCGCGCCACCGTGCGGATCGAGTGGCTCACCGCCCGCCAGCGGCTCGGCCATGGCGTTGATCGTGAAGTCGCGCAGCACGAGATCGGCCGCGAGCAAGCCGCCGCGCATCGCCGAGACGTCGGCCTGCCAGCTGCGATCGGCGGCGAGCACGCGCCAGGCGCCGTAGTCCGCCGAGAGCTCGAACACGGGCCCGCCGGCGGCGCGTGCGAGCGTGCGTGCGGCGGCCTCCGGGTCGCCGTCGACGACGAGGTCGACGTCGAGCACCGGGCGCCCGAGCAGGCGGTCGCGCAGGGCTCCGCCGACGAGCCAGGCGTCGACGCCCACGAGGGCGCTCCGCGCGAGCGCCAGCGGCTCGTCGCGGCCGGCGTCGCCCGTCACACGTAGGTCCTCGTCACGCGTGGCGTCAGCGCGCAGGTGACCTCGTAGTTGATCGTGCCGATCCGCGCCGCGACGGCCTCGGCGAGGATCCCGTCGCCGAGCAAGGTCACGGCGTCGCCGACCGCGACGCCCGCCGTGCCGACGTCGACGGCGACGTTGTCCATGCTGACGTTGCCCACGATCGGGTGGCGGCGCCCGCCGATCACGACCTCGCCGTTGTCGCTCAGCGCCCGGCGCCAGCCGTCGCCGTAGCCGATCGGCACCGTCACGATCCGCGTCGGCTCGGCGGCGACGAAGCGCCGGCCGTAGCCGACGCTCTGCCCAGGCGCCAGCGGCTTGACGGCGGCGACCCAGGAACGGAGCGACAGCGCCGGCTCGAGCCCGTGCTCCGCCGGATCCACGCCGAACGGATCCATGCCGTAGATCGCGATGCCGCAGCGCACGAGATCGAAGTGCGACGCCCCGTCGCGCAGCGTCGCGGCGCTGTTGGCGGCGTGCAGGACGGCACCGGGAAAGCGCGCCCGCAGCGGCTCTGCCCACGCGCGAAAGCGCTTGAGCTGCTCCCCGAAGAACGCGTCACCGCGCTCGTCAGCGGTCGCGAAGTGCGTCATCAGGCCGGCGACGACGCAACCCCGCGCCACGGCTGCCTCGGCGACTCGCGTCGCCTCCTCCGGGTCGCGGGTGCCGAGCCGGCCCATGCCGGTGTCGAGCTTGACGTGCACGCGGGCACCGGGCGGCAGCTGCTCGACGAAGTCCGCCGACCAGGCGACGACGTCGGCACCGGCGGCGATCACTCCCGGGAGCTCGGACCCCGCGATCGCCCCCATGACGACCACGGTCGCGCCGCCGGGCAGCCCAACGACCTCTTCGGACGTTGCGACGAACAGCCACGTCGCTCCCCCGTCGAGTGCGGCTTGGGCCGCCTCGGCGGCACCGTGCCCGTAGCCATCGGCCTTGACGACGGCGCCGAAGGCGGTTCGATCGCCGAGCTCACGCGTCAAGCGCTCGCAGTTGCGCGTGATCGCGCCGCGGTCGATCTGGGCGACCGCGCGCTGCGACGCCGGCACGGTTGCGCCCGCCACCGGGCGGCTCACTAGTCCTCCCGCGAGAGCGCCTGCAGGACGTCGACGCGCGTGATGAGCCCCACGAGCCGGCCGTGCTCGGTGACGGGCAGGCGATTGTGGCCCGCCTCGGCGATCGCCCGGGCCGCCTCCGACACCGACGCCGTCGGGGCGATCGTCACCGGGTCCGCCGTCATCATCTCCTCGACCCGCGAGGCAACCGCCTTCTTCAGCCGCTCCTCGAAACGCTGGAGCGGGTTGAGGTGGTGGAAGTCGAGAAAGATGACGCCGCCGAACAGCTCGATGTAGTGCGGCAGATGCAGGTCGCCCTCGGCATCGGAGAGGACGAGGTCCTCCTCGGTGACCATCCCGACGCAGCGCCCGCCGTCGTTGACGACCGGCACGCCCTGAAGCTGATGCTCCTTGAGCACCCGTACGAGCTCTTCGATCGAGGTGTCGGTCGTGACCGTCACCGGCTCGGCATCCATGATTTCCGCAACGGTGGTCATCGAGCCGGAGCCTAGATGATCGGCGCGCCGTGGCGCCGCCGCACCGCGCAGGGGCGAACGCCTGCGCTCATCGCAGCTCGCGTGCCTGCGGCAGGCATGCCACGACGTCCGACGCGATCACGCCTTCCGCCGACCCGACCCGCTCGGCCGCGAGCATGCCCGCGAGCGCGTGCAGGCGCACGCCGGCGCAGGCGGCGGTGAACGGGTCGAGACCCTTCGCCAGCATCGCCGCCAGGACGCCGGAGAGGACGTCACCTGTTCCGGCCGTCGCCAGCCCGGGAGCCGAGACCGCGTTGATGCCGACCAGCCCGTCGGGTCGCGCGACGATCGTGTCGTCGCCCTTCAGCACGACGACGGCACGGCCGCGCCGGGCCGCCTGGCGAGCGTGATGCAGCCTGCGCGCGCGGATCTCTGTCGCGTCGCGCGCGAGCAGACGCGCGAGCTCGCCCTCATGCGGCGTCAGGATCGTCGATGCCGAACGCGCGGCGAGCTTCTCGATGTGGCCGGCGTGGGCGTTGAGGCCGTCGGCATCGAGCAGCAGCGGCAGCTCGGCCCGGTGCGCGAGCTCGCGAGCGAGCTGTTGTGCGTCGGATCCGCGTCCCATCCCGGGACCGACGACGAGCGCGCCGCGGGTCGCCTTGTCGAGCACCGCGGCGGCCGTCCTGCGGCTCGGCAGCGCGAGCGTCATCACCTCGGGCTGCCGAGCAGCGAAGCTGGGCTGCAGCGCCTCCGGCAGGCATACCGTCACGTAGCCAGCACCCGCGCGCATGGCAGCCGCGGCGGCAAGGCTCGGGGCCCCGGTCAAGCCCGGCGACCCGCCGCAGACGGCGACGTACCCGCTGGTGAACTTCGTCGAGCCCGGCCGGCGGCGAGGGATCACGTCCAGCACCTGCGAACCGATCAACCCGGCGTCAGCCTTGACCGGCGCGCCCGCGGGGATCCCGATGTCGAGCACCTCGACCTGGCCGGCGTGTCCCTTGCCCGGGTGGATCCAGAGCCCCGGCTTGGCGGCGGCGAACGTGACCGTCGCGGTCGCACGGACCGCGACCACGGGCACTTCGCCGGTCGACGCGTCCACCCCCGACGGCACGTCGGCGGCGATCACGGCCGCCGCCGGAGCCGCGTTGATCGCGTCGATCGCCGCGCGCGCCGCGGCTCGAGGCACGCCCGAGAACCCCGTGCCGAGCACGCAGTCGACGATCGCGGCGGCGTCACGCAACAGTTCGGTGCCGAACGGGACGACGATCGTGGCACCACCGGCCTCGAGCAGCCGCCGCAGGTTGACCGCCGGATCACCCGTGAGCTCGTCGGCCGAGCTGAGCAGCATGAGGTGGACGTCCCGCGACGCCGCGAGCAGAAGTCGCGCCGCGACGAGCCCGTCGCCGCCGTTGTTGCCGCCACCACAGACGATCGCGATCGGTCCCTTGGGCGCCGCGCGAGCGACCGCGTCCGCCAGCCCGCGGCCGGCACGTTCCATCAGTTCGAGCGACGAGATCCCACCCTGCTCGCCGGCCCAGCGATCGATGTCGCGCATCGCCTGTGCGTCAGGGAGCGGCTCGATGAACGCCGGCCACCCGGCGGCATCGGACGCGGGGCCCGCCTCCGGCCTCATCTGAGGCCTCCGGCACCCGCGGGGGACGCGGTACCCGCCTCCGGCCTCACAAACTGACCGCCACGGCTCCGGCGGTGGTGCCAGAGTGCGTCAGCGAGACGCGCACCTCGCCGTGCGCCGCGAGCGGCCCGTGCAGCACGATCTGCGGCGCTCCACCACCGGAGACGACCTCGATGTCGCGCGGATTCCAGGCATCCAGCGCCAGCGCCTTGGCGACCGCTTCCTTGGCGCAGAAGCGCGCCGCGAGGTGCTGACCCGGGCGCGCGCGGGCCGCGGCGTAGGCGCGCTCGGCGTCGGTGAACAGACGAGTCGCGAGTGTCGGGCGACGTTCGAGCGCCCGCTCCATGCGGTCGATCTCGAGCAGGTCGATCCCGACCCCGCCGATCACTCGACCGTGACCGTCTTGGCGAGGTTGCGCGGCTGGTCGACGTTCAGCCCGCGCTTGACCGCGATCGCATAGGCGAGCAGCTGCAACGGGATCACGGCCAGCAGCGGCTGCAGCATCCAGTCGATCCCGGGAACGCCGATCACCTGCGCCGCGTGGCGGTCCATCTCCATGTTGTCCTCCGAAGCGACCGCGATCACATGAGCGCCGCGAGCGGCAACCTCCTGCATGTTCGAGATCATCTTCTCGAGAACCGGTGAGTCCGTGGCGACGCAGACGACGGGCGTGCCCTCCTTGAGCAGCGCGATCGGCCCGTGCTTCATCTCGCCGGCGGCGTACGCGTCCGTCGCGATGTAGGAGATCTCCTTCAGCTTCAGCGCTCCTTCGAGCGCCACCGCGAGTCCGATGTGACGGCCGAGGTAGAGGAAGAACTCCTGGTCGTACAACGCCTCGGCGGCCTCGAGGATCGGCCCGACAGGCTCGAAGGTGACGGGATCCGTCGATGCGGCGACCACATGCTCGATCGAGCTCGGCAGACGCTTGAGCTCGCCGACGAGCCGCTCGAGCGTCTCCGGCCGCATCGTCCCACGCAACTCGGCGAACTTCAGCGCCAGCATGTACATCACCGCGACCTGGGTGATGAACGTCTTCGTCGCGGCGACGCCGACCTCGAGCCCGGCGCGGGTGTAGAGCGTGCCGTCGGCGTCGCGCGTGGCCTGCGAGCCCATCACGTTGGTGACCGCGAGCACGGTCGCGCCGGCGTTGCGCGCGGCGCGCATCGCGGCCAGCGTGTCTGCGGTCTCACCCGACTGCGTGATCCCGATCACGAGATCGCCCGGCCCGAGGATGTGGCGGCGATAGCGGTATTCGGAGGCGATCGCGGTGCTGACAGGGATCCGAGCCCACTCCTCGAGCGCGTAGCTGCCGATCAGACCGGCGTGGTAGGACGTCCCGCAGGCGACGATCGTCAGTCGCTCCGCGTTCGCGAGCACCGAGTCGGGAAACGCGCCTTCGTCGTCGAGCTCGATGTGGGTGCCCGGCGCCGCTCGGTCGAAGATCGTCTCGGCCATCGCGTCGGCCTGCTCGTGGATCTCCTTGAGCATGAACGTCGGATAGCCGGCCTTCTCGGCCGTCTCCTCGTCCCAGTCGACGGTCTCGACGGCGCGCTCGACCTCCACCCCTTCGGCATCGAAGATCCGCGTGCCCCCGGGCCGCACCTCGACGATCTCGTCGTTGTGGAGATACTGGATCCGGCGCGTGTCGGCCAGAAACGCCGGCACCGCACTGGCGAGAAACGATTCGCCGTCGCCGCGGCCGATCACCAGCGGGCACTCCTTGCGCGCGCCGACGAGAACGTCCGGCTCGTCCGCGCTCAGCGCGACGAACGCGTAGTGCCCGACGAGCTCCGAGAACGCCTTCTGGACGGCCGCGAGCAGCGAGCCCTGTGCCAGGTGATGGGCGACGAGGTGCGCGATCACCTCGGCGTCGGTCTCCGAGGTGAACACCGCGCCCATGTCGGTCAGCCTGCTGCGCAGCGAGACGTAGTTCTCGACGATCCCGTTGACGACGACGTGCACGCGGTCGGTGGTGTCGAAGTGCGGGTGCGCGTTGGCCTCGTTGACGCGCCCGTGTGTCGCCCAGCGCGTGTGCCCGATGCCGGTCGTCGCCGTCGCCGTCGCCACCGCGACGCCGCCGTTCTGCTCGTGCTGGCCGAGCGCCTCGACGAGGTTCGACAGGTTGCCGACCGCCCGCACCGATTCGATCTGATCGCCGGCGGCGACAGACACTCCTGCTGAGTCATAGCCGCGGTACTCGAGCTTCTGCAGGCCCGCGATCAGGAGGTCCTGCGCAGGGCGGCCTCCGACGTATCCGACGATGCCGCACATAGGCGGTCGAGTCTACGAGGACGTCGTCACAGAACGCGCGCAAACGCGAATGACCGGAGGTGCCATCAACAGGTACAGCCGACGACGTGACCTTGCTGCTCGCCGCGGCGAGCGGCGACGAGCGCGCCTTCGAAGTGTTCTATCGCCGCCACCTTCCCGCGGTGACGGGCTACCACCTGCGCCGAACGGGCCGTCGCGACCTCGCCTTCGACTTGACCGCAGAGACGTTCGCGGCGGTCGTGCTGTCGCTCGAACGCTTCGACCCGGGCCTCGGCTCCCCGGCCGGCTGGCTGTTCGGAATCGCCGCCCACAAACTGCAGGCGAGCGCACGCCGCGGGCGGGTGGACGGCGAGGCGAGGCGGCGCCTTGGTCACGAGCCGCTTGCGCTCGACGACAGCGACCTTGAGCGCGTTGTCGAGCTGGCGTCCGGATCCGATGAGCAGGCCATTCTCGCGCTGCTGGCCGAGCTCCCGTCGGACCAGCGCGACGCGATCGTCGCCCGCGTCCTCGACGAGGAGCCGTACGACGAGATCGCCGCGCGGATGGCGTGCTCGGAAGCCGTCGTACGACAACGAGTCCACCGCGGCCTGCGACGGCTGCGGCAACGTGTCGAGGAGGCATCATGAGCGCCCACAGGAAGCTCGAACGCCAGCTCGGGGGGAGCGTGGGCGCACGGAGGGCGTCCCGCGTTCACACGCGATGGCTTCGAAAGCGTGCGGCACTGGTTGCGCTGCCGCTGGCGCTCGTCGGAGGTGTGGCCACCGCAGCCACGACACTCGTCCTCGGCGACGATCCCAGCGACGCCGCCCGGCAGCTCGCTTCGCGGGCGACATCGCACGCCGCGGCCAGCGAGGCATGCAGGCCGGACAGCAGTGGTCGGCTCGCGCAGTTGGTCGACGGTACGCCCTTGCCGGCGATCAGCGCCACGCTTCCTGGCATCGACACGGGTCAGACGCGCCGGGTCCCGGCAGACGTCGTTGCGTTTGCCCGCCACAGCCTTGTGCGCAAGCTGCTGCGCAACACGCTGCACTACCTCCCCCTCGACAACCGCCGCGGCGTCGTCGTCTTCGTCGGCGCCGGAGGTCGCCCCGGCGACCCGACCGACGCGACTGGCTGCCTGCAGGCCCGGCTTGATGCCCTCGCCCGGCTGCAACCGGACGCCCACGACCCGACACGTCAGCAGGCGGACTTGATTCTCCGTCGATCGCCCGACACCAACGTCAGCGCGCAGACCCTGCAGGTCTTCGTCAGGGGTACGCGCGGCGCTACCGGCACCAGCATGCCGGTGCGTCCTGAGGATCCGTCGTTGCAGACGGGAATCATCTTCGGCGGCAGCTACGGGTATGTCGCGATAGTCCGGCCGGAGACGACATCAGTGACAGTCGAGCATGCTCGACCCGGCAGCGGCGTGGCCGTCCATCGCCGTCTGGTGCCCCGGCTCCGCCTCGTCGCCTTCCGGTTGCGCAACCACACCGGGCACATGCGCCTCGTCCAGCGAGCCGCCGACGGCCGCGTGCTCGCCGTCGACCGGTTCCGCTGACGAAGGCCGGCCTACGAGCCGGCGCGGACGATCGCGACGAGCCGCTCACAGACGGCGTCGGCCTCGTCGTCGCTCGGCGCCTCGACCATCACCCGCACGAGCTGCTCGGTCCCCGACGGCCTCACGAGCACCCGCCCGCGGCCGCTGAGCAGCTCGTCCTCGAGCGCGGTCGCCTCGGCCAGCGCCGGCGAGGCGATCGCGGCGTCGCGGTCGGCGACGGGAACGTTGACGAGGCGCTGCGGGAGTTTCTGCATCGCACTGCGCTCTGCCAGGTCGCGCCCGGCGAGCGCCTCGAGCACCAGCAGCGCCGACGCGATCCCGTCGCCGGTCGCGTTGAAGCCCATCTCTATCAGGTGACCGGACTGCTCGCCGCCGAGGCCCCACCCACGCTCGCGCAGCGCCTCGAGCACGTAGCGATCGCCCACGTCGGTCGTGGCGACGGAGATGCCGGCGTCGGCCATCGCGGTGTGGAAGCCGTAGTTGGTCATCACCGTGACGGCGACGCCGTCGCCCGGCAGCCGCCCGCTGTCGCGCAGGTGCAGCGCCGTCAGCGCCAACAGCTCATCGCCGTCGACGATCGCGCCGGTGCGGTCGACGGCGAGCATGCGATCGCCGTCGCCGTCGAACGCGAACCCGAGGTCGTGACCGCCGCCTGTCACGATCGCAGCGAGCTCGAGCACGTGGGTCGAGCCGCAGTTGTCGTTGATGTTGCGACCGTCTGGCGCGTCGGCGACCGCGGTGACCGTCGCTCCGAGCCTGCGGAAGAGCGACGGCGCCACATGCGCCGTCGCGCCGTTGGCGCAGTCGAGCACGACGTCGACGCCTGTGAGGTCGAGGCCCTCGAAGCGGCTGCGCAGCTCGCGCTCGTAGTCCTCGGTGGTGCCGTGCAGCGTCCTGATCCGGCCGACGCGGGTCGCCGGCGCGGCGCCGGCGGCATCGGCGAGCCGTTGCTCGATTGCCGCCTCCGTCGCGTCGCTGAGCTTGAAGCCGTCGGAGCCGAAGAACTTGATCCCGTTGTCGCCGTACGGGTTATGCGACGCGCTGAGGACGACAGCGGCGTCGAAGCCGTAGCGAGCGAGCAGCAGCGGCGCCGCCGGCGTCGGCAGCACGCCGCCGAGCAGCACGTCTCCCCCCGCCGACGCGATCCCCGCCGCGAGCGCCGCCTCGAGCATCTCGCCCGACTCCCGCGTGTCGCGAATCACGAGAATGCCGGCGGACGTGCCGTCGCCACCGCCGAGCTCCTGCGTCGCGGCGCGACCGAGCGCCAGAGCCAGCTCGGCCGTGACGACCGTGCCTACTGCGCCGTGAACGCCGTCGGTTCCGAAGAGCCTGCGGCTCATGGCTGGACTGCCTCCTAGCGCTTCGAGAACTGCGGGCGCTTACGCGCCTTCTTGAGCCCGGCCTTCTTGCGCTCCTTGACGCGCGAGTCACGCGTCAGGAAGCCACGGCGCTTGAGCTCGCCACGAAGGTTGGGGTCCGCGTCGAGCAGCGCACGCGAGATGCCGTGGCGCAGGGCGCCGGCCTGGGAGCTGACGCCGCCGCCGTGCATGCGGGCGATGACGTCCATCCGCTCCTCGTAGCCGACTGCCTCGAGCGGCTGGCGGATCTGACGCTGCAGCGTCGCGCGCGGGAAGAACTCGTCGAGCGGCTTGCCGTTGATGATGTACGCGCCGGTGCCGGGCCGCAGGATCACGCGAGCGACAGCGGTCTTGCGCTTGCCCGTCGCGCGGTAGCGCGCGTCGGCGGCGAGATCGATCGTCGCCGCGACCGGCTGGTCGGAGAAGTCCTCAGCGGCGTCGTCGGACGCCTCGTCCTCGCCGTCCTCGCCGTAGCCGTACTCGTCACGGGGAGCAGACTCGCCCTCGAGGACGAGGTCGACCTCGAGGTCGGCACCGGGGATCGACGGCTTGACGCGCGGCTGCTCGGGCTCGTCGCCATCGTCGGCGGGCGCCTCTGCCTCGGCGACGGGCGCGGGCGCCTCATCAGCGGGCGCGGGGGCGATCTCCGCCTCGGCGACTGGCTCAGGGGCGGCGTCGGCGACGGGCTCGGAAGCCTCCTCCGCGACGGGCTCGGAAGCGCTGACGTCAGCGGCGTCGGTCGCGGGCTGCTCGGCTGTGGGCTGCGGCTCGAGCGGGGCCGCGTCGGGCGTGGCCTCGTCCGGCGTGGGTACGTCTTCGGCCATCTAGGACTCGAGCTCCATCGGTTGCGGCTTCTGCGCGACGTGCGGGTGATCGGGGCCGGCGTAGACCTTCAGCTTCGTCAGCTGCTTGCGCGCCAGGCGGTTGCGAGGCAGCATGCCCTTGACCGCGTGCCGGATGACCTCTTCGGGACGGCGCTCGAGCTGCTCCTCGAGCGTCCGCACCTTGAGCCCGCCGGGAAAGCCGGAGTGCCGGTAGTACTTCTTGTCCGCGAGCTTGTTGCCGGTGACCGAGATCTTCTCGGCGTTGACGACGATGACGAAGTCACCGGTGTCGACGTGCGGCGTGTAGGTCGGCTTGCGCTTGCCGCGCAGGGCGTCTGCGATGCGCGTCGACAGGCGGCCGAGCGTGAGCCCGGTCGCGTCGACGATCAGCCATTCGCGCTGGCGGTCCTGTGAGTTGGAAACGTAGGTCTTCACGGCGTGAAAAAGGCCGCACTCGTGCGCGGCTCGCGAGCATTGTACGAAAGTCGCGACAGCCGTCGCGGATTGCCCGGCGTCACTCCCATTCGATCGTCCCGGGAGGCTTGGAGGTGATGTCGAGCACGACGCGGTTGACCTCGCGCAGCTCGCCGATCATCCGTGCCGCGATCTGCTCGAGCAGGTCGTACGGCAGCCGCGCCCAGTCGGCGGTCATCGCGTCGTCGGACGTGACGGCACGGATCACGACGACGTAGCCGTAGGTGCGCTCGTCGCCCTGGACGCCGACCGTGCGGATGTCGGGCAGCACGCAGAAGCTCTGCCACAGCTCGCGGTAGAGACCGGCCTTGCGGATCTCGTCCTGAAGGATCGCGTCGGCGTCGCGCAGCAGATCGAGCCGCGCCTTCGTCGCCTCGCCGCCGACGATCCGGATCGCCAGGCCCGGCCCCGGGAACGGCTGGCGCCAGACGAACTTCTCCGGCAACCCGAGCTCGGCGCCGACGGCACGGACCTCGTCCTTGAACAGCGCCCGCAGCGGCTCGACGAGCTCGAAGGTGAGGTCGTCGGGCAGGCCGCCGACGTTGTGGTGCGACTTGATCGTCGCGGCACCGGTGCCGCCACCGGA
>DASRHW010000094.1:0-15415 GCA_035650375.1 Solirubrobacteraceae bacterium
CGACGTTCTACGTCGGCAATGTGCCGTTCCTCGTCGGCCGCCTCGGCGTCAGCGAGAACGGCGGGCTCGCCGGGCTGGAGATGCGCGACCTGTCGGCCCGGATCCGCGTGATCGCAATCGCCCGCGCGGCCGACGGCGGCGCACTCGAGCACCCGCCGCGGCGGGACACGCGGCTGGCGCCGGGCGATGAGGCGTATTTCGTCGGGCCGTACGAGGAGCTGCTGCGGGTGGTGCGGCGGGAGCGCGGGGGAGCGGCGGCGGGCTAGCTCGGGCGTATCGGGGGGTAGGCGTCATGACGGCCCGAAACCCGACGGGCACATTCCGTTGCCTGAATGGGCGTCGTCCTGGGCGGGCGGCAAACTCGTTCGGCCTTGTCGAGCGAGTACGTCAACAACCATTACGTACCCCAGTGGTACCAGCGGCGGTTCGTTTCCCCTGGTCAGGTCGATCAGGAGCTCCTCTATCTGGACCTCCGCCCAGAGTCATTCGTAGACGGGCGCGGAACGCAACGCAGACGTAAGGCGCTCCGACGGCTAGGGCCACGGAGGTGCTTTGCCGAGGACGACCTTTACACGACTCGTTTTCGGGGCGTCGAGTCGCGCGATATCGAGCGTCTCTTCTTCGGCCCGGTTGATTCACGCGGCAAATGCGCGGTCCAGTTCTTCTCGCAGTATGCCCACGACCGTCTAAGCGAAGGAGCGCTCGAGGACATGGTGATGTACCTCAGCACTCAGAAGCTCCGGACGCCCAAGGGGCTCGACTGGCTGGCCGCTCAGATGCAATCGCGTAGCCGGGACGAAGTTCTGCAGGGTCTAGTCGGCCTGCGCCAGATATACGGAGCAATCTGGGCGGAGTGCGTGTGGCAGATCGCCGACGCAGACCGATCTGAGACGAAATTCATCGTCACCGATCACCCCGTCACCGTCTATAACCGTGCTTGCGGACCGCGTAACCGGCAGTGGTGTCGCGGAGCGAACGATCCTGACATACGCCTACGCGGTACGCACACGCTTTTCCCGCTCGGGGCTGATCGGATCCTCATCCTGACCAACCATTCGTGGGCCACCAACCCGTACCAGTCGCCGACGAGCTACAGGGAGAACCCGGACTTCGTTCGCGGCGCGATGTTCAACTTCCTCGACATCCAAGTTCAGCGCCACCTTACGAACGAAGAGGTCCGTCAGATCAACTTCATCCTGAAAAGTCGGGCGTACCGCTACATCGCCGCGGGACGCGAGGAATGGCTTTATCCCGAGCGCTACATATCGAAGGCAAATTGGAATGTCTTTGGTGACGGGCACCTGCTCATGCCAGATCCGCGTCCCTTGACGCAAGGCAGCGAGTACATCGTGGGATACGGCGATGGTTCGACGACCGCGCTAGACCACCTCGGGCGTCTCCCGCTGGATTCGGACTTCGGTCGCGAATCCCGTAGCTCCGAGGCCATCCGCACTCTGGCTAGGTTCCAAGCCGAGTTTGCGGCACGTGTCGGCCCGACACGGCGCGGCCGCTCGTGTGACGGCGGTCGGCTCGATCCGGAGCACGACTCGCCTGAACGGCACGAGTACTTCCTCGGGTTGGGACGACGACCGCAGGGACCAACATGACTCGCCGAGAGCGTCAAAAGTTGCAGAAACGCCGTGCAGTTCATCAGGCGACGACACGCGACGTTAATCGGCCTCGGCTCACTATGGCGCGTGCGAGCTACCCCACCGTGGACCGTGGGCACATCGTCCCGCGCATGTATCAAAAGGCGTTCGCGGTCTCCGGCAACGTCGCCGTGCATGCGGTTGGCAGAGCGACGTGCAGGTTGACCTCCACCAAGAGCGCAGGAACTCGCGGTCCGTTCTATCGGCGGACTCGGCCCGGCGGGGAGCTCATCGACGACGTGGAAGCCTCACTTGCGGTCGTTGAGAACAAGAGCGCGCCCGTCCTACGTGCAACAGTCAGCGGAGCGCCGATCGATCTGGAAGCCAAAGGAATCCTTGCGCAGTTCTTTGGTGTCCAACTGATGCGTGGTCCGGCCTTCTTCGAGCAGCGTGACGAAAGTCTGTCATCGCTGATCGACGAGCTTGGCGTAGATCAGTTCCGGCCGGCGGCCTTGGCAGACGCGGGATATGACCTGGCTGCGCTCCGACAGAAGCTTCTCGGAGTCGTGCTCGATCCAACACAACACCTCGTCACGATGTTGCAATATGCCACGAAGGTGGCGGGGATCCTCGGCAACATGCGGTGGCATATCGTGCGTTTCGCGAACCCGGTTGTTGCCTATTCAGATCACCCTGTCGTGTTGTGGCCCTCGGGGATTTCCGCGTCGGCGCCTTTTCGGCGCCAGCATCTGGGACCCCTTGGTGCGTACGAGGTACGTATTCCCATCGCACCTGACCGTGCCATCGTGATGAACTGGCTGGACTTGCCCGACCCCGAGGAGATCGAGCTAGGCGTGGTTGCTGCTGCAGAGTTGAATGCCTTCACGGTCGGCCAGGCTGAGACGGAGTGGATGCACCTGCCCGGAACCGAACCTCCCATCGCGGAGGGGACCTTTATACCGCTGTCGCGCCTGGTCGCTGACGAGTATGGGGACGAAGCCTTGACGACGTCTCGTAGGCGAGCGCACGCCTCAGCCTGGTTCGCCGCAAATCAGGGACGGCCTTGGGTTGACGACCTAGAGCTGGTCGTTCTCTAGCCATGACCAACGCCTTCCGCGTGCGCTACTACTTTCGTCACGGAGATGTGCACGACGCCGATGAACGCATGTCGCGATATGTGACACGGCTTTCGATTGCGCTAGGCGACCTACGAGTCGCAGCGACGTACGCAACGCGCAAACGGCAGAACAGTGCGGAGCGGCTGTACTTCGTACGGCTCACAGCTTCGCACCTGCGAGAGGCGGTGCTGATTATGGATCCGTCCGACCACAGGGTCGTGCCGTCGCTCGAAGAGTTCCTTGCGGCTCTGCCACGTGGGACGAAGCCGTCTCGAACAGAGATCCGACGTTCGCACGCTCGCGCTCTCCGCATGCTTGCTCGGGAGATGCCGAGCGGGCGTCCTGTGGTGGCGAGCTCGAGCGGAACCTTGCGGCGACCAACGCTGCGAGACGATCTGAGGGAGCTGCGTAATCGCTTCTTCCACTACGGCCACGATGCGCCCGGCGACGAGGCACTAAGAGTGGCGATGGGCTCGCTGGATGGGGAAACCGCTGGCTACATAATTCGCGAGCACACACTTCGCGCGCACTACGCCGACGACGTGGGATTCGCGCTCGCCCATCCGTTTCCCAAGGAGTTTGCGACGACGATGCACGCACGAATCGTGGATCTCATAGGGCCGGTGAGCTTGTTCATCCATCAGGTGGAAGCGGCGTGGCTTCACGCGCACCGTGATCAAGTCGAAGTGCGCTTCGCTGGACATGAGCGGCAGACGCTTCGCGAGTGGCTGGACGGGCTGACATAGGCGAGCGCGGAAATTTTTCGGCGAGGTCGGCCCGATCGCCTACCCCGACCCCTCCTCCACCGGCCGCAAATCCTCCAGCCGATCCACGTTCGCCAAATCCGGGAACAGCCGGCTCCAGCCGAGCACGACGAGGATCGTGATCACGCCGCCGCCGACGACTGCGGGCACCGTGCCGACGAGGAAGGCGGCGAGGCCCGACTCGAACGCGCCGAGCTGGTTCGACGCGCTGATGAAGACCATCTCGACGGCGTTGACGCGGCCTCGCAGCCGGTCGGGCGTGGCGAGCGCGACGGTCGTCGAGCGGATGTTGACGCTGATCAGGTCGACGAAGCCGCCGACGGCGAGCGCCGCCAGCGAGAGCGGGTACCAGCGCGAGAGGCCGAAGACGATCGTGCTGACGCCGAACAGGCCGACGACGATCAGCAGCGTCCGCCCGGCGCGGCCCTTCAGCGGCCACCGCGTCAGCACGATCGCGCCGACGAAGGCGCCGAACGCCGGCGCCGCGCGGAGGATGCCGAGCCCGACCGACCCCACGTGCAGGATCGAGTCCGCGAAGACCGGCAGCAGCGCGACGGCGCCGCCGAAGAGCACCGCGATCAGGTCCAGCAGGATCGCGCCGAGCAAGATCTGCGTGCGGCCGACGAAGCGCAGCCCTTCGAGCACCGTCTGCATCCCCGGAGCCGCGGGGCGCGAGGCGCTCGGGACGTCGGCAGCGGGCGCTGGGCTGATGCGCAGGGCGGACATCGCGGCGAGGACGCAGATCCCCGCCGTCGACAGGTAGACGATCGTCGGCGAGACGCCGAACAGGACGCCGCCGACGGCGGGGCCGGCGACCATCGAGAACTGCGCGCCGACGGCGCGCAGGGTCATCGCGTTGGAGAGGATCTCCGGCGGCACCAGCGTCGGCGGCATCGCCCGTGACGCGGGGTTGCCGATTGCCATCGCGCAGCCCGCCGCCGCCGCGAGCGCCAGGTAGGGCCACTCGCTCGTGTTGCCGGAGTGGCTCAGCGCGGCGAGCCCGAGCCCGATGCCGACGCCCATCATCAGCGATCCGGCGAAGATCAGCCGCCGCGGCGCGCGATCGGCGAGATGGCCCGCCGGCAGCGCCAGGATCACCAGCGGCAGGAACTCGGCGAGCCCGACCCAGCCGAGCAGCAGCGCACTGTGGTGCTGGGCGTAGAGCTGCCAGCCGATCACGACCTCGAGCATCTGCAGGCTGAGCACCATGCCCAGCGCCGCGAGCCACCAGAGGCGGAAATCGCGCACCTCGAATGCCGGTCCGAACCGCCGCATCGATCGGGTCGAGAAGGCCTAGGACCGCTCGGGTACGAACCACGTCGTGCTCAGCGGCGGCAGCGTCACCGCCGCTGACTGCTGCTGACCGTGCCAGGCGACCGGCTCGGTCTCGACGCTGCCGAGGTTGCCGACGTTCGAGCCGCCGTATCCACCGGCGTCGGTGTTGATCAGCTCGCGCCAGCGGCCGGGACGCGGCAGGCCGAGGCGGTAGCTCTCGCGCGGCACCGGCGTCAGGTTGCAGACACAGCACAGCACGCGCTCGCCGTTCGCGCTCCAGCGGGCGAACGCCAGCACGCTGTTGTCGGCGTCGTTGGCCTCGATCCAGTTGAAGCCGTCGGGATCGTTATCGAGCTGCCACAGCGCCGCCTCGTCGCGGTAGGCGTGGTTGAGGTCGCGGACGAGCGACTGGATGCCGGCGTGGCGCGGCTGCTCGAGCAGGTGCCAGTCGAGCGAGTGCTCGTGGCTCCACTCGGCCTCCTGGGCGAACTCCTGGCCCATGAACAGCAGCTTCTTGCCCGGGTGCGCCCACATGTAGCCGTAGAGCGCGCGAAGGTTGGCGGCCTTCTGCCAGTCGTCGCCGGGCATCTTCGCGATCAGCGAGCCCTTGCCGTGGACGACCTCGTCGTGTGACAGCGGCAGGACGAAGTTCTCGCTGAACGCGTAGAGCAGCGAGAACGTCAGCTCGTGGTGGTGGTAGCGGCGGTGGATCGGGTCCTGCTGGAAGTACGACAGCGTGTCGTGCATCCAGCCCATGTTCCACTTGAAGCCGAAGCCGAGCCCGCCGAGGTACGTCGGCCTCGAGACGCCCGGCCACGCCGTCGACTCCTCGGCGGCGGAGATCACGCCCGGCACCTGCCCGTGGGCGAGTTCGTTGAGCTCCTTCAAGAACGCGACCGCCTCGAGGTCCTCGCGGCCGCCGTACTGGTTCGGCACCCACTGGCCGGCCTCGCGCGAGTAGTCGAGGTAGAGCATCGACGCGACGGCGTCGACGCGCAGCCCGTCGGCGTGGTACTCGCGAAGCCAGTACAGCGCGCTCGCGAGCAGGAAGTTGCGCACCTCGTTGCGGCCGAAGTTGAAGACGAGCGTGCCCCAGTCGGGATGCTCGCCGCGGCGCGGGTCGTCGTGCTCGTAGAGCGCGGTGCCGTCGAACCGCCGCAGCGCCCAGTCGTCCTTGGGGAAGTGCGCCGGGACCCAGTCGAGGATCACGCCGATGCCGTGGCCGTGCAGGCGGTCGATCATCGCCCGCAGGTCGTCGGGCGTGCCGTGGCGCGGCGTCGGCGCGAAGTACGACGTCACCTGGTAGCCCCACGAGCCGCTGAACGGGTGCGCCATCACCGGCAGCAGCTCGAGGTGCGTGAAGCCCATGTCGTGGGCGTAGGCGGCGAGCTCGTCGGCGAGCTCGTCGTAGCGCAGCGGCCGATCGCCCTCCTGCATGTTGCGCCGCCACGAGCCGAGGTGGACCTCGTAGATCGAGACCGGCTCGACCAGCGGCGAAACCGCGTCGCGCTTCGCGATCCAGGCGTCATCGCCCCAGCGGTGCTCGCTGCGACTCACGACCGACGCGGTCTGCGGCGGCAGCTCGGCCTCGAACGCGTACGGGTCGGCCTTCAGCCGCAGCGCTCCCTCGGGCGTCAGCAACTCGAACTTGTAGCGCTGCCCCGGCTCGACGCCGGGGACGAACAGCTCCCAGATCCCCGACGAGCCCATCGTCCGCATCGCGTGCAGGCGCCCGTCCCAGGAGTTGAAGTCGCCGACGACGCTGACCGAGCGCGCCGACGGCGCCCAGAGCGCGAACGACGTCCCGGTGACGCCATCGAGCTCGCGCACGTGCGCGCCGAGCCGCCGCCACAGCTCCTCGTGGCGGCCGGCGGAGGCCAGCTCGAGATCGGCACGCTCGAGCGTCGGCAGGAAGGCGTAGGGGTCGCGCAGCGAGAACGTGTTGCCGTCGGGGTAGGAGACCTCGAGCTCGTAGCGCAGCGGCAGCGTGGCGCCGGCGATGTAGCCCTCGAAGATCCCCGCGGGGTGCACGCGCTCGAGGGCGAACGGCCCCGGCTGGCCCTCAAGGTGCGCGGTCATCGCGCTCGCCTCCGGCCGGAACGCGCGCAGCACGACGCCGCCGTTCTTCGGGTGCGCCCCGAGCACCGCGTGCGGGTCGGGGTGCTGACGGGCCGCGATGCGGTCGAGATCGGCGGCCGCGGTCAGGTCATCCCTCCCCGTCGAGCAGGCGCTGGATCCCGGCGATCGGGATCCGCACCCAGTCGGGGCGGTTGTTGAGCTCGTAGCGCAGCTCGTAGATCGCGCGCTCGAGCTCGAAGATCGACAGCATCTGCTCGGTCGCGGCCTGGCCCGGCGGCAGCAGCGTCTCGTCGACGGTCCTCAGGTACCCCTCGAGGAACGTGTCGCGGGCGCGCTGCTCCCAGTCGGCGGGCGCCGCGACGCCGCCTTGGATCTCGGCCGCCGACGCCGCGTAGGCGAACGAGCGCAGCATTCCCGCCACGTCGCGCAGCGGCGAGCGCTTGCGGCGGCGCTCGGCGAGCGGCCGGCCGGGCTCGCCCTCGAAGTCGAGCACGACCCAGTCGTCGCCGGTGTACAGCGTCTGGCCGAGGTGGAGGTCGCCGTGGTGGCGGATCACGCGGCCGCCGACGGCGACCTGCGTCAGCGCCCGCAGGCGATCGCGGATCTCCTCGCCGCGGCCGCGGATCTCCGCCGTCGCGAGGCCATCGCCGAGCCCGAGGAACAGCCGCTCGACCTCCTCGTCGATCGTCGCCGTCAACAGCCCGATCGCCTCCTGGCTCGGCTCTTCGGGCGCGAACGCCGGATCGGTCGCGTCCGAGCCGAGCACGGCGTGGAGCTCGCCGATCACCTCTCCGAGGCGGCCGAGCCGCTCGATGAAGCGGTCGGGCGCCGTCAGGATCTCCTCGCGAGCGAGCTCCCAGCCGTCGCGGCCACCGGCGACGTAGCCCTGCAGCAGCCCCAGCGTCGCGTCGATCGCGAGCCCCTCGACCTCGTACCAGCCGAGCAGCGGCGGCACGTGGGCGAAGCCGTGGTCGGAGAGGAAGCGAGCGATCTCGAGCTCGGGGTTGATCCCCGGCTCGACGCGGCGGTAGACCTTCAGCGCCAGCTCGTCGCCGAAGACGATCGACGAGTTCGACTGCTCGGCGCCCATCGGCCGCGGCAGCAATGTCGCGTCGACGTCGGCGATCGAGCGGAAGCGGACGATCGAGTCGCCGCCGGCGACGTCGGCGTCGTCGGCGATCCGGTCGAGCAGCTCCAGCGCGTGCTCCGCGAGGACGTCGCCGTCGCCCGCGTCACGCAGCAGCTGGTAGGTCTCGTGCGTGCCGGCACCGAAGGTCGCCTCGACGAACGAGATCCGCAGGTCGTCGCCGAGCGCGACCTCTTCGACGACGTCGGCGTGGCTGACCTCGCGCGTCTTCGAGCCGAACCAGCGCTGGTCGGTGAGCTGATCGGCGAGGTTTGTCACCGGGGCTGCCTTCTCCGCTCGGAGACGAGCTGAAACCAGAAGAACCCGCGCGGCGCGAGCGTCAGCAGGTACGGCAGCTCGCCGATCTTCGGAAACGGGGTGCGGCCGAGCATCTCGATCGGCGTGTAGCCGTCGAAGGCGCTGAGGTCGAGCTCGACCGCCTGCGCCGACCGGGCCATGTTGTGGACGCAGAGCACGACGTCGTCCTCGTAGCGGCGGATGTGGGCGAAGATCCGCGCGTTCGCCGGCCGCAGCGCCTCGAGCGTGCCGAGGCCGAAGACCGGGTGCTCCTTGCGCAGCGCGATGAACTTGTGCATCCACCGCAGCAGCGAGGTCGGCGTCCGCAGCTGCGCCTCGACGTTGACCGCCTGGTAGCCGTAGACGGGGTCCATCAGCGGCGGCGCGTAGAGCGCCGCGAAGTCGGCGCGGCTGAAGCCGCCGTTGCGGTCGCCGGTCCACTGCATCGGCGTGCGGACGCCGTCGCGGTCGCCGAGATAGACGTTGTCGCCCATGCCGATCTCGTCGCCGTAGTAGAGGACCGGCGAGCCCGGCAGCGAGAACAGGATCGCGTGCATCAGCTCGATCTCGTCGCGGCCGTTGTCGAGCAGCGGCGCCAGCCGGCGGCGGATGCCGACGTTGAGCTTCATCCGCGGGTCCTTGGCGTACTCCTCGTACATGTAGTCGCGTTCCTCGTCGGTCACCATCTCGAGCGTCAGCTCGTCGTGGTTGCGTAGGAACAGGCCCCATTGCGAGTTCTCCGGGATCTCGGGAGTGTTCTCGAGGATCTCGATCATCGGCGTCGCGTCCTCGCGCCGAAGCGACATGAACATCCGCGGCATGATCGGGAAGTGGAAGCACATGTGGCACTCGTCGCCGTCGCCGTAGTACTGGACGACGTCGGCGGGCCACTGGTTCGCTTCCGCGAGCAGGACGCGGTCGGGGTAGTTCTCGTCGACCTCGCGCCGGACCCGCCTGAGGAACTCGTGCGTTTCCGGCAGGTTCTCGCAGTTCGTCCCCTCGCGCTCGTACAGGTAGGGGATCGCGTCGAGGCGGAAGCCGTCGATGCCGAGGTCGAGCCAGAAGCGCAGCACCTCGATCATCGCGTCGCCGACGTCGGGGTTGTCGAAGTTGAGGTCTGGCTGGTGCGAGAAGAAGCGGTGCCAGTAGAACGCGCCCGCCTGCTCGTCCCAGGTCCAGTTCGACGTCTCGGTGTCGACGAAGATGATCCGCGCGTCCTCGTACTTGTGGATCTCGTCCGACCAGACGTACCAGTCGCGCTCGGGCGTCCCGGGCGCCGCGGCCCGCGCGCGCTGGAACCACGGGTGGTCCGACGACGTGTGGTTCATGACGAGGTCGGCGATGACGCGGATCCCGCGCTGGTGGGCCTCCTCGACGAAGTGGCGGAAGTCCTCGGTCGTGCCGAGGTCGGGGTGGATCGAGGTGAAGTCGGCGATGTCGTAGCCGCCGTCGCGCAGCGGCGACGGGTACATCGGCAGCAGCCAGATGACGTCGACGCCGAGCCACTGGAGGTAGTCGAGCTTCTCGATCAGCCCGCGGAAGTCGCCGGTGCCGTCGCCGTTGCCGTCGAAGAAGCCGCGGATGTGGATCTCGTAGAACAGCGCCCGCTTGAACCACAGCGGGTCGCGCTCGAACCAGTGCCCGGGCTGGTTCTCGCCGGCCGTCTCGCGCACATGCTCGAGCTCGACCTGCGAGGCGTCCATCTCCGCCTGGGCCGCGTCGAGCTCCTCGGTCGCCTCGAGGTCGCTCATGCCGTGACCAGTCGCAGGACGTGTGCCTCGCCGGGTGCGAGGCGGACGAAGTTCGCGCCGATCCGCCAGTCGAAGCGCGCGCCGGCCGGGTCGAGCAGGTCCTCGACGGCGAACGCGGGCGGCAGGCCGAGGTGGGCCGGAACGGTGACCAAGCCTTCGTGCGTGGAGTGTGGATCGAGGTTGACGACGGCGACGACGACGTTACCGCCGCTGCGCTTGACGTAGGCCATCAGGTTGTCGTTGGCGGTCTCGAGAAACGCGATGTCGGGAAGCTGCTGCAGCGCCGGGTTGTCGCGGCGGATCGCGTTCAGCAGCGCGACGAACGGCAGCAGCGGGCCGTCGAGCCGGCGCGCCTTCAGCTCGTACTTCTCCGAGTCGAGGTACTCCTCGCTGCCCGGCCGGACGGGCACGTTCTCGTAGTGCTCGAAGCCGGAGTAGATGCCGTAACTGGGCGACAACGTCGCCGCCAGCACGAGCCGCGAGCGGAACGCCGCCGGGCCGCCGTCGACGAGCGAGGCGTGGAGGATGTCGGGGGTGTTGACGAAGAAGTTCGGCCGGTAGTACTCCTGCATCCCCGACGTCGCGAGCTCGAGGACGTACTCGGTCAGCTCGTGGCGGCTGGTCTTCCACGTGAAGTACGTGTAGGACTGGTCGAAGCCGATCTTGCCGAGCGCCCGCATCATCGTCGGCTCGGTGAACGCCTCGGCGAGGAAGATCGCGCCGGGGTGCTCGGCGCGGACCTCGGCGATCAGCCACTCCCAGAACGCGAGCGGCTTCGTGTGCGGGTTGTCGACGCGGAAGACGAGCACGCCGCGTTCGACCCAGACCATCAGCGCGTCGTAGAGCGCCTGCCAGAGCGCGCGCCAGTCCGCCGTGTCCCAGTTGACGTTGTAGATGTCCTGGTACTTCTTCGGTGGGTTCTCGGCGTACTTCAGGGTGCCGTCGGGCCGGCGGTGAAACCACTCCGGATGCTCGGTCAGCCACGGGTGATCGGCGCTGCACTGGATCGCGAAGTCGAGCGCGATGTCGAGCCCGTGCCCCTCCGCCGCCGCGACCATCGCGTCGAACTCGTCCCACGAGCCGAGCTCGGGGTGCAGCGCGTCGTGGCCGCCGAGCTCGCGGTCGCCGATCGCCCACGGCGAGCCCGGATCGCCCGGGCCCGCGACGAGCGCGTTGTTGGGGCCCTTGCGGTTGGTCCTGCCGATCGGGTGGACCGGCGGCAGATAGATGACGTCGAAGCCGAGCTCGGCGAGCTTCGGCAGTTGCTCGGTGACACCCGCGAAGCCGCCCCACGAGCGCGGGAAGAGCTCGTACCAGCTGCTGAAGCGCGCCTGCTCGCGATCGGCGGTCAGCAGGAACGGTCCGCTGATCGCCGCGTCGCCGCGGTCGGCGAAGCGGTCGGCGATCTCCGTCAGGCCGGCGTCGAGCGCCGCGTCCGCGCGCTGCTGTGCCGGCGCGTTGGCGTCGCCGACCGCGACGGCGGCGCGGGCGAGCCGCTCGGCGTCGCTGCCGCCCGCGCGCAGTGCCAGGCCGCGCAGGTGCTCGGCGCCCTCGCTGAGCTCGCTGGCGAGATCCTCCTGGCCGGCGTCGAGCTTGCGCTGCAGCTCGTCGCGCCACGATGCGAACGGGTCGCTCCACGCCTCGACGGCGAACTGCCACGTTCCGAGCGCGTCGATCGCGAACGATCCTGCCCAGCGAGTCGGGCCGTCGTGGACCCGCGCCATCGGGCTTTCCGACCACTCCTTGGCGCCCGGCGCGCGGTGGCGCAGCGCGGCGCGAACGACGTCGTGGCCGTCGCGAAAGACGTCGGCACGAACCGTGACCGTCTCGCCGATCGTGCGCTTCACCGGGTGGTGACCGCCGTCGACGAGAGGCTCTATGCGCTCGATCTGGACGCGAGGTGGTGGTTGCTTCGCGCTGGGGACGGGCACTTCCCGGCATTCTGTCCGACTCTGACCATGGATAACCCTCTCGTCATCGGACGTTCGTCCGGGATCCTGATGCATCCGACGTCGCTGCCGGGCGGCAGACTGGGGTCTGCCGCGTTCGCGTTCGTCGACTGGCTGGCCGCGGCGGGGCAGACGTGGTGGCAGATGTTGCCGCTCGGCCCGCCTGACGAGCACCGCTCTCCGTACGCCGCGCAGTCGGTGTTCGCGGGCGACCCGGCGCTGCTCGCCGACCCGGGCGCGCGCGTCGAGCCGAGCGAGCGCGACGCCTTCCTGCGCCGGTCCGCCTCGTGGATCGGCGACTGGCAGGCGTGGGGCGGCGACGTCGACGATCAGGTCCGCTTCGACCGCGAGTGGTCGGCGCTGCGCGCGTACGCGGCGGCACACGGTGTCCGTCTGCTCGGCGACATCCCGATCTACGTCGCGCCGGGTGGCGCCGACCATCGCGCGCACCCGGAGCTGTTCCGCCCGGGCCTCGTCGCCGGCGCCCCGCCCGACATCTACTCCGACGACGGCCAGCACTGGGGCAACCCGCTCTACGACTGGCCGGCGATGCGCCGGCGGCACTACCGCTGGTGGGCGCAGCGGCTGCAGCGCAGCCTCGAGCACTTCGACGCGATGCGGATCGACCACTTCCGTGGCTTCGTCTCCTACTGGGCGATCCGCGCCGACGAGCGCAGCGCGCGCAACGGCTTCTGGCAGCGCGGCCCGGGCGCGGCGCCGTTTCATGCGATGCGCGGCGCCTTGGGGCGCGATCTGCCGCTCGTCGTCGAGGACCTTGGCGTGATCACGGCGCCGGTCCGGCGCCTGCGCGACGAGCTCGGCCTGCCGGGGATGGTCGTGACGCAGTTCGGCTTCACGCCGGGCGACGACGCCTCGCCGCACCGCTTCGAGCATCACCCGCGCCACGCCGTCGTCTACGCCAGCACGCACGACCATCCGCCGGCGGCAGCGTGGTGGGCGCAGGCGAGCGAGCCCGAGCGGGCCCTCGCGCAAGCCGCGTTCGCGCGTGCGGGCGTCGAGCAGCGCGAGCCTCACTGGGCGCTCGTCGAGCTGACGCTGCGATCGCCGGCGGCGACGGCGATCGTCTCGGCGCAGGACGTGCTCGGCCTCGGCGACGACGGACGCATGAACACTCCGGGCACCGAGAGCACAGCGAACTGGAACTGGCGGCTGCGCGAGGGCCAGCTCGACGGCGCGCTGGCAGCGCGCCTGCGCGCGCTGAGCGAGCGCGCCGGACGCTGACCGCTATCGGCTATTTGTCCAGTCCGTGCCGCGGCCTGTGACACTTTTTGGTGGTTGGTCCGTTTTGTCGTCGCATGCCGCCGATCGCCGCATACCTTGAGCTCGACCGCCTCCGGTACCGCGAGGCGCGGCTGGCGCGCGCGTTGCGCGTGCTCGAGGCACGTGCGGATGTGCTGAAGAACTACGGCCACCCGGTGCCGTCGACGCTCGCTTCGGCGATCTCAGGGTTCCGCGAGGAGCTCGAGGCGACCCGCGAGCAGCTGCTGTAGCGGCAGCGGCTGCTCGGTCGCTCACCAGAGGAACAGCGGCGGGTCGACGCGCCAGACGCCCGTGGCGTCGAGGTAGTACTTCGGGGGCGTGCCCAGCACCGCGATTGCCGTCGTCGACGACGGGAGCGTGCGCAGGGAAGGACGTGCCTCGCCGTTCGCCTTCGGACTACCGACGAGGGTGATCCGCCCGCTCTGAAACACCCGGCCACCGGCCTCCAGCCAGGCGACCCGGTAGGTGGCCACGGCGACGCTCAGGGGTGCACTGCTCGTCCGGATGACGAACGAAGTGGAAGTCCCCGCTGACAGGCCTCGCACGACCACCGAGTTGCCGTCGGCATATGCGATCCGTCCCGATGAGGTGGCGAAGGCGAGCGCCGTCGGGGTGGCGGCGCTCACGCGGCGCGTGCGGCTCTTCGTACGGACATAGATCCCTGGCCTCGGTCCGCCGCGCCGAACGAAGACGTATCCGTGGAGTGTCGGCAGGGGAGCAGTCTCGCGATAGCGCCGGCTCGAGATCGCGGCCACGCGGCGCTCCAGGCCGGTGCGGAGGTTGAGCGAGTAGACGTCCCCGTCATCGCGCCCGTACGTGACGACGAGCTCGGCTTGTCTGAGGCCGATCGACGCCTGCGGCACGCTCGCGAAGCTCGGGATCGCCGGCGCGCTGACGACCCCATCTGGTGCCCTGGTCGTCAGCTTCCATCGCCCGGTGCCGTCCGGCGTGAACCAGGCCTGGTACTCAGGGCCGTGGCCGTTCGCGTCGCCAGGATTCGCCGCCAGGCCGGCCGCGCCTGGAGCCTGCGCCAGCAGTCTGTCTGCCGACGCCGGTGCCGGCGCGCAAAGCAGGCCGATGGCACAGAGGGCAAATGCCGTGTGTCGCATGCCACGGTTAACGCGCCGCAGGTGGCCAAAGTAACGGTCCAGCGAGTAGTCAGCTGCGGCTATGCGACCCGCCGCAGCAGCTTGACCGAGCGGGCGGGCACGGTGACCTGGGTGCGGGCGGTCAATCGCTGCGCCTCGCCGCCATCGAGGCCGAGGCTCGGGTCGAACGTGCACAGCACGTGCTCCCAGGCGGCGCCGAAGCGGCGCACCGGCAGCGTGAAGGCGACCTTCTCGTAGTGGGCGTTGAACAGCAGCAGGAAGCTGTCGTCGACGATCCGCTCGCCGTGCGGTCCGGGATCGACGATCGCATCGCCGTTGAGGAACACGCCGAGCGCGCGGCTGTCGGCGCGCTGCCAGTCTTTCTGCGTCATCTTGCGGCCGTCGGGCCGGAACCACCAGACGTCGGGCAGGCCCGATCCGTTGACGTCGGTGCCCTCGAGGAACCTCTGGCGGCGGAACACGGGGTGTTCGCGGCGGACCGCGATCAGGCGGCGGGTGAAGGTTTGGTGCGCGCGCTGCTCGTCGCTCCAGCTCCAGTCGAACCACGACAGCTCGGAGTCCTGGCACCAGGCGTTGTTGTTGCCGTGCTGCGTGCGCGAGAACTCGTCGCCGCCGAGCAGCATCGGCACGCCCTGGGACAGCAGCATCGTGACGAGGAAGTTGCGCTGCTGGCGCTCACGCAGCGCACGGATCTCGGGATCGTCGGTCTCGCCTTCGGCGCCGCAGTTCCATGAGCGGTTGTCGTCGGTGCCGTCGCGGTTGTCCTCGAGGTTGGCGTCGTTGTGCTTGTCGTTGTAGGAGACGAGGTCGGCCAGCGTGAAGCCGTCGTGCGAGGTGACGAAGTTGATCGAGGCCGACGGGTGGCGGCCGTCGTCCTGGTACAGGTCACTCGAGCCGGTGAAGCGCGAGGCGAAGTCGGCGACGCCCGCGTCGCCTCGCCAGAAGTCGCGAACGACGTCGCGGTAGATGCCGTTCCACTCGCTCCAGAGGATCGGGAAGTTGCCGACCTGGTAGCCGCCGGGGCCGACGTCCCACGGCTCCGCGATCAGCTTGACCTGGCTGAGGATCGGGTCCTGG
>DASRHW010000095.1:0-9361 GCA_035650375.1 Solirubrobacteraceae bacterium
TCCAGATCATGCGCGACATGGGCATCGACGTCGTCGAGCGCGACATCGCTCGCGCCGAGCTGTACCTCGCCGACGAGGTCTTCGTCTGCGGCACGGCGGCAGAGCTGACGCCGCTGCGGGAGGTCGACGACCACACGATCGGCGCCGGCAATCCCGGCGAGGTGACGCGTGCCGTCCAGGCCACGTTCGAGGACGCCCTGCACGGGCGCCGCGAGCGCTATCGCGAATGGCTCGATCCGGTCCCGGCCGAGCTGTATGCGACGACGTCGAGCGGGTTCCAGGCGGCGTGACGATGAGGCTCCTGATGGCAGGTCGGCGAATTCGGGAGCGGTGCGGGCGCTGACGCGCGCCTTTCGCACCGCTGTCCCCGTTCGCCACCAGCACTTCCAAGGAGCATTCGACGTGACCACGATCCAGCTGTACGACGCAACCCTGCGCGATGGCATGCAGGGCGAGGGAATGGCGCTGACCGCGGCCGAGAAGGTGCGCGTCGCGCACAAGCTCGACGAGCTCGGCGTGCACATGATCGAGGCGGGCTTCCCGTCCTCGAACCCGAAGGACCACGAGCTGTTCGAGCTGCTCGCGAACGAGTCCTTCTCGACGGCGCAGCTCGCTGCGTTCGGAATGACGCGCCGGCGCGGCGTCGCGGCCGATGCCGACCCGGCGCTGCGCGTGCTCGCCGACTCGTTCGCTCCGATCTGCACGATCGTCGGCAAGACCTGGAGCCTGCACCTCGAGAAGGTCGTCCGCGTCGACCGCGACGAGAACCTGAAGATGATCGCCGAGTCGGTCGCCTTCCTCGCCGGCGAGGGCAAGCGCATCGTCTATGACGCCGAGCACTTCTTCGACGCCTGGCGCGACGACGAGGACTACTCGCTGACGTGCGTGCGGACGGCGCTCGACGCCGGTGCCGAGCGCGTCGTGCTGTGCGACACGAACGGCTCCTCGCTGCCGAGCCAGATCACGGCGGCGACGGCGCGGATCGTCGCCGAGGTCGGCGGCGATCGGGTCGGCATCCACTGCCACGACGACGCCGGCTGCGGCGTCGCCAACTCGCTGGCGGCGATCGAGGCCGGCGCGACCCACGTCCAGGGGACGATCAACGGCCTCGGTGAGCGAACGGGCAACGCGAACCTCGTCACGATCATCGCCAACCTCGAGCTCAAGCTCGGCCACTCGGTGCTGCCGGCGGGCCATCTGGCGAAGCTGACGGAGACGTCGCACTTCGTCGACGAGCTCGTCAACCTCAACCCGAACCCGCGCCAGCCCTACGTCGGCAAGTACGCGTTCGCGCACAAGGGCGGCCTGCACGTCGCCGGCGTCCGCGCCGACGCGAGCACGTTCGAGCACGTCGCACCCGAGATCGTCGGCAACGATCGCCGGCTCCTCGTCAGCGAGCTAGCCGGCCGCGGCAGCGTCGCGGAGAAGGCGTCCGACGCCGGCCTCGACATCGACGACGCGACGGCGTCGCGCGTGATCGAGCGCGTCAAGGAGCTCGAGCACGACGGCTACCAGTTCGAGGCCGCCGACGCGAGCTTCGAACTGCTGCTCCGCAAGGAGACCGGCGGCTACGAGCCCTTGTTCCGGCTCGAGTCGTGGCGCGTGATCGTCGAGAAGAGCGCCGACGGGCAGGTCGCGACGGAGGCGACGATCAAGATCGTCGTCGACGGCCAGCGCTACGTCCGCACGGCCGAGGGCAACGGGCCGGTGCACGCGCTCGACCAGGCGCTGCGCAGCGCGATCGGGGCCACGTATCCGCACCTCAAGGACATCGAGCTGGTCAACTTCAAGGTCCGCATCCTCGACGAGACGAAGGGCTCGGACGCGGTCATCCGTGTCGTCGTCGACGCATCCGACGGTCACGACGTCTGGGGCTCGATGGGCGTCTCGACGAACCTGATCGAGGCCTCCTGGCAGGCGCTCGTCGACTCGCTCGAATACGGCATGCAGCCGGGCCGAAAGCCCGCGAGCGAGACGTCGTGATCCCGCTCGCGAAGCCGGTCCTCGGCGCGCGCGAGGAGGAGCTCGTGCTTGAGGTGCTGCGCTCGGGGCAGCTGTCGCTGGGGCCACGGGTGCCCGCGTTCGAGCAGGCATTCGCGGCGCGCGTCGGCGCCGCCCACGCGAGCGCGGTCTCGAGCGGCACCGCGGGTCTGCACCTGGCGCTGCGCGCGGTCGGCGTCGGCCCGGGCGACGAGGTCGTGACGTCGCCGTTCTCGTTCGTCGCCAGCTCCAACGCGGTCATCTACGAGCAGGCGAAGCCCGTCTTCGCCGACATCGATCCGGTCACGCTCAACCTCGATCCGGACGCCGCGCGCGCGGCGATCGGGGCGCGGACGACGGCGATCCTGCCGGTCCACATCTTCGGGTTTCCGGCCGACCTGCCCGCGTTCGAGGCGACGGGGCTGCCGATCGTCGAGGACGCCTGCGAGGCGCTCGGCGCCGTCCACGCCGACGGCATCTCCGTCGGCGGTCGTGGCAACCCCGCCGTGTTCGGCTTCTACGCCAACAAGCAGCTGACGACGGGCGAGGGCGGGATGATCACGGTTGCCGACGCGGCGACCAAGCAGCGGATCGACTCCGAGCGCAACCAGGGCCGGGCCCCGGACATGGACTGGCTCGACCACGACCGGCTCGGCTTCAACTACCGGCTCTCGGACGTGGCCTCGGCGATCGGACTGGCCCAGCTCGAGCGGCTCGACGAGATGCTGGCGGGCAGGTCGCGCGCCGCGGGCTGGTACCGCGAGGCGCTGGCCGGCATCGAGGGTCTCGAGCTGCCCTGCGAGGACGGGGGTGGGCGGGACGGTCTCGACACCCGCGGATGGTTCGTCTTCGTCGTGCAGATGCCGCGCGATCGCGATCGCGACGAGGTGATCTCGGCGCTGCGCGAGCGCGGCGTCGCCTCGAAGCCGTACCTGCCCGCGATCCACCTGATGAGCTTCTATCGCGAGCGCTTCGGTCACCGCGAGGGCGAGTTCCCGGTCTGCGAGGACGTCGCCGCTCGCTCCGTCGCGCTGCCGTTCTTCCCCGAGCTGACCGAGGGCCAGGTCGCCGAGGTCGCGGCGGCGCTGCGCTCCGTGCTCAACTAGGCTCGACGCGACATGTCGCGGTTCTCAGAGCCCCAGCACGAGCACTTCTACGCGCTCAACGCGTCGTTGCAGTTCGACCAGCGGTTGTGGCCGCACGACATCGCGCAGTCGCGCGCACACGCACGCATGCTCGCCGCCCGCGGCGTGATCGCCGACGCCGATCGCGACGCGCTCCTCGCCGGCCTCGACGCCGTCGCCGCCGAGCTCGAAGGCGGGACGTTCGCGTTCGCCGCTGACGACGAGGACATCCACATGGCGATCGAGCGGCGCCTGATCGAGATCGCCGGGCCCGTCGGAGGCACGCTGCACACCGCGCGCTCGCGCAACGACCAGGTCGCCACCGACGTGGCGCTGTTCACGCGCGAGGCTGCACGGCGCGACGGCGAGGCCCTGACGGCGCTGATCGCGGCGTTGATCGACGCCGCCGAGCGCCATCTCGACTGGGCGCTGCCCGGCTACACGCACCTGCAGCGCGGCCAGCCCGTGTACCTCTCGCATCACCTCTTGGCGTATGCGTGGATGCTGCTGCGCGATCGCGAGCGCTTCGCGTTCGTCGTCGAGCAGACGGCGGCGCTGCCGCTCGGCGCCGGCGCGCTGGCAGGCACGAACTTCGACACCGATCGCGGCATGGTCGCCGAGGAGCTCGGCTTCGAGCGCGTGGCGCCGAACTCGATGGACGCCGTCGCCAACCGTGACTTCGTGCTCGACTATCTCGGCGCGGCGGCGACCTGCGCGACGCACCTCAGCCGCTTCGGCGCCGAGATCGTGCTCTGGTCGACCGAGGAGTTCGGCTTCGTGACGCTGTCGGACGCCTGGACCAGCGGCTCGTCGATCATGCCGCAGAAGAAGAACCCCGACGCGGCCGAGCTGCTGCGCGCGAAGGCACCGCGGATCGTCGGCCACCTCACCGCGCTCTACGGCGTCATGCACGCCCTCCCGATGACCTACAACAAGGACATGCAGGAGGACAAGGAGCACCTCTTCGACAGCGCCGACACGCTGGCACTGTGCATCGCCGCCGCACGCGGGATGGTCGAGGGGGCGCGCTACGACCGCGAGCGGATGGCCGACGCGGCGTCTGACGAGCTGATCGCGGCGACGGACCTGGCTGACCTGCTCGTCCGCCGCGGCACGCCGTTTCGCGAGGCGCACGGCGTCGTCGCCGGCCTCGTCCGCCGCGCGACGACGGGGGAGGGGACACTGCGCGATCTCGTCGCCGCCGACCTCGGCGAGGATGCCGTCGCCGTGCTCGACCGCTCGTCGTGGCTGGAGTCGAAGGTCTCCGAGGGCGGGACGTCGCTGGCACGCGTGCGAGAGCAGCTCACGGCGGCACGCGCCGCGCTGTGAGCGTCAGCGGGTGCCGTAGGCCGCAAATGAGGCCGGAGGCGGGTCCCGCTTCCGATGCAGGCCTCGATCGCTCGTTCTTCGCGCGCCCAGTCGTCGAGGTCGCCCGCGACCTGATCGGCTGGACGGTCCGCCACGGCGAGACGGCGGGCGTGATCGTCGAGACAGAGGCCTACCACGACAGCGAGCCCGCCTGTCACGCGTTCGTCGGCCTCACCCCGCGCACGGCGACGTTGTTCGGCCCGCCCGGGATCGCCTACGTCTATCGCTCGTACGGCATCCACGCGCTGCTCAACGCCGTCTGCGAGCCGGAGGGGACCGGAGCGGCGGTCCTGTTGCGTGCGCTCGAGCCGACCGAGGGCATCGACGTGATGCGCGCGCGGCGCGGGCCGATGGCCGTCGAAGGGCTGTGCTCGGGGCCGGGCAAGCTCACGCAGGCGCTCGGCGTAGGGCTCGACGACAACGGCGGCGACCTGCTCGCTGGCTCGATCTCGCTTGAGCCGCCGGACGCCGGCACCGAGTTCGAGATCGTCGCCGGGCCCCGGATCGGGATCACGAAGGCGGCCGAGCTGCCGTGGCGCTTCTCCGTCGCCGGCAGCCGCCACGTGTCGCGGTCACGTCCGCCTGCAGCCGCACCTCAGCGCTCGCGCGCTCAGGGCTAAGGGACGGCCGCGCCGCCCGAGCCGCCGCCGGTCGTCGGCGTGGGTGTCGGGGTGGGCGTCGGCGTCGAGGTCGCCGGAGTGGTCGCCGCCGGCGTCGTCTGCGAGGGGAGCGTCGCGGTGCCCGTCGAGCTGCCGCCTGTCGTGCCGGTCCCGGTGGTCGTCGTGGTCGGCGTAGTGCCTGTGGTCGAGGTCGTCGTCGTGCCGGTGCCGTCCTTCGCCGCCCGCTCGGCCTCCTTCTTGGCGCGCTTGTCCTCGATCTTCTGCAGCTCGGCGTCGACCCGCGTCTGCTGGATCTTCAGCGCGCCGGTGACGAAGGAGCGCCAGATCAGCGCGGGGAAGGTGCCGCCGGCGACGGGCTTGCCGCGGAACTCGGTCTTCATCGGCTTCGTCGAGTTCGGGTAGCCGACCCAGACGGCGACGGTCCAGGTGTCGTTGAACGCGACGAACCAGGCGTCGCCGTAGTTCTCGGTCGTGCCGGTCTTGCCGGCGACCATCACGTTCGGGATCGCGGCCGCCTTGCCGGTGCCGAAGCGCACGACGTTGCGCAGGATCGGAACCTCGGTGTCGGCGAGCTTGGTCGAGACGACACGCGTGGTCTTTGTGTTGTTCTTGTGGACTGTGCCGTCCGCGTCCGTGACCCTGCGAATGCCGACGGGCCCCTCGTTGGGCGCTCCGAGGGATCCCCATACGCGCTGGCCGCCGGTGGCGAGCGTCTCGTAGGCGTGCGCCATGTCGAGCACGGTGACGCCCTTGCCGCCGAGGCCGCCGAGCGCGATCGCCGGGTTCGTCGACACCGGCGTGCGGATCCCCATGTCGGTGGCCATCTCGGCGATCTCGGGGAAGCCGGTCTTGTAGCCGACGTCGGCGTAGACAGAGTTGTCCGACGTGATCGTGGCGTTGGCGAGCGTCGTCCGGCCGACGTAGTTGCCCTCGTAGTTGTTGACCGTGAACTTCTCCTTGCCGCCGGTCCCAGGCACGCTGAAGACCTTCTTCTTCGACGTCCAGACCGAGCCGGGAAGGATCCCCTTGCGCAGCGCCGCGGCGAGCACGAACGGCTTGAACGCCGAGCCCGGCTGGCGCTCGCCCTGCGTCGCGAGGTTGAACGGCGACGACGCGAACTCCTGGCCGTTCGTCGCTCGGCCGCCGACCATCGCCCGCACCTCGCCGGTCTTGTTGTCGATCGCGACGAGCGCCGCCGAAGGGCCGTTCGGGTCGGGCAGCATCTGCGCGACGGCGTTCTGCGCCGCCTGCTGCAGCTCGAGGTCAATCGTCGTGCGCACCTTCAGCCCGCCCTCGAACGCCTGGCGCGCTCCATAGCGGTCGACGAGCTGCTGGCGAACCCAGGTCGTGAAGTACGGCGCCTGCGAGTCGTTGAAGGGAGGCGTTGGGATCGGCAGGCTCTCGACGATCCCGGCGTCGTAGTCGGACTGGAGGATGTAGCCCTGGTCGAGCATGTTCTTCAGCACCAGGTTGCGGCGACGCTTGGCGGCTTCCGGGTGGTTCAGCGGGTCGAACGCCGTCGGGTTGGCCACGACGCCGGCGATCAGCGCGGATTCGACGGGCGTCAGCAGTGAGGCGCATGTCGGCTGGCCATGTTCGCCGCAGTGTGGATGGTCGACGCCGAAGTACGTGCGTGCGGCCGACTCGATGCCGTAGGCACCGTTGCCGAAGTAGATCGCGTTGAGGTACTCGGTGAGGATCTTCTCCTTCGACCACTTGCGCGTCAGGTGGTAGGCGAGCGCCGCCTCACGCAGCTTGTTGAAGACGGTGCGCTTGTCCTGCGCCTGCATCGCGACCTTGACGAACTGCTGCGTGATCGTCGAGCCGCCCTGCGCCGCCTTCTTCTTGACGACGTCGTCGACGAACGCCCGCCCGATGCCGCGGATGTCGACGCCGCTGTTGCTGTAGAAGCGCTTGTCCTCGATCGAGATGATCGCGTGGACCATGTCGGGCGAGATCTTCTTGTAGGGCACCAGGACCCGGTTCTCGTTCGACACCAGCAGGCCGAGACGCTTGCCGCGGGCGTCCCACAGCGTCGAGTTCTCCGAGTGGCGGTACTGCGGCAGGTTCTCCAGTGCCGGCAGGTCTGACGAGACCGCCATCATCATCCCGAAGACCGTCGAGACGAGCGCGAGCGACATGAGGCCGGCGAGGATCAGGATCAACCGCAGCTTCTTGAGCTTCGGTCGTCCATGCGGCGGTTGGGCCGACGGGAACGGCGTGAGGTTGGGCGGCTCGACGACGCTCATGAACAAGGCCCGCCCACCCGCGCCGGCGAGGGCGCGAAGGCGGCACGGGCGACGACAACGACCCGTGCGATCGGGCGCCGAGAATACCATTGGCGCACATGGGCTCTCCTGCGGCCGACGCCGCCTTCCTGACGCGCAACGCCGTCGAGTGCCTGCCGGCCGGGGGGCTTGAGGCGAAGCTCGCCGCCGCTGCCAAGGAGGGGCGCCAACTGCGGGTCAAGCTCGGGCTCGACCCGACGGCACCCGACATCCATCTCGGGCACACCGTCGTCCTGCAGAAGCTCCGCGAGTTCCAGGACCTCGGCCACCGGGTCGTGCTGATCGTCGGCGACTACACGGCTCGGATCGGCGACCCGAGCGGGCGCTCGTCGACGCGCCCTCCGCTCTCGGGCGAGGAGATCGACGCCAACGCGCGCAGCTACCAGGAGCAGGCGTTCCGGGTCCTGCTCGACGATCCCGACCGCTTCGAGCTGCGTTTCAACGGCGAGTGGCTCGACATGCGGATGGAGGAGCTGTTCGCGCTGACGCGCACGGCGACCGTCGCGCAGATGCTCGAGCGCGACGACTTCGCCCGCCGCTACGCGGAACGCCGGCCGATCTCCGTGCTCGAGCTGCTCTATCCGCTGATGCAGGGCTACGACTCGGTGGCGATCCGCGCCGACGTCGAGCTCGGAGGAACGGACCAGACCTTCAACCTGCTCCTGGGGCGCGACGTGCAGCGCGCGTACGGTCTAGGCGAGCAGGTCGTGCTGACGGTTCCGATCCTTCCGGGCCTCGACGGCGCCGAGAAGATGTCGAAGTCGCTGGGCAACCAGGTCGGGGTGACCGACGCGCCGGAGGAGATGTACGGGCGTGTCCTGTCGCTGCCCGATGCGGCGATGGCCACCTGGTACGACCTCTTGCTCGGGACCGTTCCCGACGCAGACGCTCCCCGCGACGCGAAACGGGCGCTGGCACGAGCGCTCGTCGACCGCTTCCACGGCGCCGAGGCGGCGCGATCGGCCGAGGACCAGTTCGACCGTGTCCACGTGCGTCACGAGCTCCCCGACGAGATTCCGGACCTCGAGCTGGTCGCCGACGGGCCCGTGCATGTCCCCGCCGCACTTGCCGACGCCTTCGGCATCTCCCGCTCCGAGGCGCGCCGCCAGCTCGCGCAGGGCGGCGTACGCCTCGACGGAGAGCCTCTGACCGCCGAGCAGGTCGACATACCCGGGGCTGAGCTCGACGGGCGCGTCCTGCAGCTCGGCAAGCGCCGCTTCGCCCGCGTCCGCCTCCTGCCCTGATCGCCGGTCCGCGGGTGCCGTCGCCGGAGCGCGCTATAGTGCCGCTCGCGACGGGTGAAGCGCGCCGTCGCGGGCTGCTAATGCCCGCGAACGAGTGCTATCCTGCGCAGTCCTGTTGCGATGCAAGCTTGCATCGCTGCGCGCTCCGGAGGGAATCCCCCTCCCGCGAGTTCGGCGCGACGGTCTTTGAAAACTCAACAGCATGCGCTTCTCCGGCCTTTCTACATCGGCCGGAGATTTGCAGGTCCGATTTCGCCGTCCCGCCAGCGGGGCGGCGAGAGCCAAAGAATCAGTAGTACCCCGTTATTGACTGGGGCTGCCACGGTGTACTAGGTGGCCCCGTAGTGTCAGTGACAGCTTTTCGTGTCGGTCGCCGGCGCCCTCGGGTTCCGGAGGCCAGAAGTTCTTCACGGAGAGTTTGATCCTGGCTCAGGACGAACGCTGGCGGCGTGCTTAACACATGCAAGTGGAGCGACGAACCAGAGCTTGCTCTGGGGCAGAGCCGCGAACGGGTGAGTAACACGTGGGTAACCTGCCCTGATGACCGGAACAACCCGAGGAAACTCGAGCTAATACCGGATGAATTCACGTGACATAAGTCGTGTGAGAAAAGGTAGCTTCGGCTTCCGCATTGGGATGGGCCCGCGGCCCATTAGCTTGTTGGTGAGGTAACGGCTCACCAAGGCGACGATGGGTAGCTGGTCTGAGAGGACGATCAGCCACACTGGGACTGAGAC
>DASRHW010000096.1:0-3002 GCA_035650375.1 Solirubrobacteraceae bacterium
CCGAGTCCATCGAGACGGTGCTCAAGTTCGCGCGCAGCGCGACCGGCCGTTCGCGGATCCTGTTCGCCGATCACGCGTTCCATGGGCTGACCACGGGTGCCCTGTCGCTGAACGGCGGGCGGGAGTTCCGAAACGGGTTCGGTGACCTGCTGCCCGGATGCCGGAGCGTCGCGTTCGGCGATCTCGACGCGCTCCATCGCGAGCTGGAGGCCGGCGACGTCGCCGCGTTCGTCGTCGAGCCGATCCAAGGCAAGGGCGTTTTTGTCGCGCCGGACGATTATCTGAGCGACGCCGCCGACCTGTGCCACCGACACGGCGCGCTCCTCGCCGTCGATGAGGTCCAGACCGGGATCGGGCGAACCGGGACGTTCTTCGCCTTCGAGCAGTGGGGCGTCGTCCCCGACATCGTCACGGTGGCCAAGGCACTGTCGGGCGGATACGTCCCCGTCGGCGCCGTCATCGCCCGAGCGCACGTCGTAGAAGCGGTCTTCGACAAGATGGATCGCGCCGTGGTGCACAGCACGACGTTCGGCCAGAACGTGCTGGCGATGACCGCCGGCCTCGCCACGTTGCACACGATCGACGCCGAGCACATCGTCGAACGCGCGGCAAAGCGAGGGTCCCGGCTGCTCTCCGGCCTCCAGGCGCTCGAGGACAGGCACGAGGTGGTGCACGAGGTCAGAGGCCGGGGCCTCATGATCGGAATCGAGTTCCACAGGCCGCGCTCGCGACGCCTGCGGGCGCAATGGAGGATCCTGGAGACGATGCGCACCGGGCTCTTCACTCAGCTCGTCGTCGTGCCGCTCTTCCGCGACCATCGCATCCTCACCCAGGTCGCGGGCGACAACCAGAACATCCTGAAGATCCTCCCGCCGCTCATCGTCACCGACGAGCAGGCGGATTCCTTCGTCGACGCGCTCGATGCCGTCCTGACCAAGCTCGAGCGATCGCTGGGCCTGCTCTTCGGCGTCGGGCGGTCGCTCGCGATCCCGGCGATCAGAAAAGGGCGGTAGCGCATGACCGACAAGTCGGCGTTCACGGACGAGGAGTGGAAGGAGCTCACCGAGGCGCCGCTGCTCGTGACGCTGGCGTTGTTCGCAGCCGGTGAGCACGGACCGATCTCGATGGTCAAAGAGGCCAGCGCCAGCGCCCGCACCATCTCCCATCCGGCCGCCGGCGGCCCCGCCGACGAGCTCATCACCGAGATCGCCAAGGAGGCCGAGGGCAAGGAAGCGCGTCACAACGCGCGTCAGCATCAGGTGGCGAACCTCGAGCAGGTCGTCGAAGCGTCGCTCGCCGACCTCGGCGGGGCGGCGACCGCGTTGCGCAAGCTCCCGAACGACGAAGCCGCGCAAGTCGCCCGCTGGTTCGTCGACATCGCCAAGGCGGTCGCGGCGGCCGCAAAGACGGTCACCCCGGCCGAGCAGGAGACGATCGACAAGATCGCGGCGTTGTTCGAGATCCCGTCGTCGTGAACATCGACCTGCTCGACCCGGCGTCGTTCGCTGACGGCCAGCCGCACGAGCAGTTCCGCTGGCTGCGCGACAACGCACCCGTCTACCGGCATCCCGAGCCGGACGGTCCCGGGTTCTGGGCCGTCACCCGGTACGACGACGTGAAGGACGTCGGGCGCGACCCGGAGCACTACTCGTCGATGCCGACGATCATGATCCCGGACTTCGCCAACATCGACTTCGGCGATCACCAGATGATGATCACGTCGGATCCGCCGCGTCACACGCGGCTGCGGCGCATCATCAACAGCCAGTTCACGCCCCGGGCGGCGGACCGGCTCCGCGTGCGCATCGAGGAGCTCGCCGCCGAGATCATCAACAGCGTGATCGAGCGGGGCGAGTGCGACGCCGTCACCGATATCGCCGGCGAGATGCCGTCGTTCGTGATCGCCGAGTTGCTCGGCATCCCGCTCGACGACGGACGCAAGCTGTACCACCTGACCGAGACCATCCACGCCGCCCCGGAGTCCGTGCCCGAAGGCGCCGGGCTCACGGCGATCATCGAGATGTTCAACTACGCCCGGGAGGTCGCCGAGGAGAAACGGGCGCGCCCCGGCGACGACCTGGCGAGCCGGATCCTCGGCGCCGAGGTCGACGGCGAACGCCTCGACGACATCGACTTCAACCTCTTCTTTCTGCTGCTGATCGACGCCGGCGGCGATACCACTCGCAACCTCGTCGGCGGCGGGCTGGTCGCGCTGTTCGACCATCCGGGCGAGCGCCGACGGCTCCAGGAGGATCTCGACGGCATGCTCCCGAGCGCGGTCGACGAGATGCTGCGCTGGGTGAGCCCGGTGGTCTACATGCGCCGGACGGCGACGCAGGACTGCGAGCTCGCCGGCACACCGATCGCGACCGGCGACAAGGTCGTCATGTACTACGGCTCCGCCAACCGCGACGAGCGCGCCTTCGCCGAGCCCGACCGGTTCGACGTCGGACGCGCGCCGAACGACCAGATCGCGTTCGGTGGCGGCGGGCCGCACTTCTGCCTCGGCTCGCACATCGCGCGCGTCGAGATCCAGGCGCTGCTGCGCGAGCTGCTGACCCGGCTGCCCGACATCGCCCCGTCCGGCGCCGCCGAGTGGCTGGCGTCGAACTTCATCTCCGGCCCGAAGCACCTGCCGGTGCAGTTCACGCCGGCCAAGGCCGCCACGCGCTCCTAACGCGTTCGCCCTCGGGCCCTGTCCGCCACCGCGTACGCGGCGGCGAGCGCGTGCCCGGCACCGGGAACCGCCGACAAGGCGACTCCCGCCCGGTGACGAAGCGTCGGCCGCGCCGCGCAGACAGCCTGCAGCACCCGCTGCCCTCGACCGCGATCGCCTGCGAGCACACGCCGACCGCTCTTCCACGCCCGGTTGAGGATCACCTCGTCGGTACCGGGACTCCTTCCGTACCACTTGAGCAGCACTCTCGCCCGGCTCTCGCACCGCGCCGCCTCGTATGCAGGGTTGCGCGACGCGCTGGACGAAACAGTGCGGTAGTTCGCGA